>JAWOEI010000097.1:0-15412 GCA_046482825.1 Kiritimatiellia bacterium | reverse complement strand
CTAACGGGCAAACATTGGAGCAAGCTTTATCATGTGGATTTTGTGAAATAGAATTACTAAAATAGCAGATTTATATCCTTGTTTTTTGTTATTTATACTTTAGAGTATGTGTAACACACTTATTTTCTATTGTTGTTTTTTGCGACAGGAGTTGATTTTATAGCGACTAATGCATTTTTACTGTAAGGCGGGGTCCGTGCATGTCACGCCGTAGTGCCGCTTGCAGTACGAAGACATCTGAGGGACCCCGCCGTGCACCGATTCGCAAATGCGCCCGGATTTGACGCGTTGCATCATAATTAATGACACCGAAATACTTTCGGGCAGGGAAACCTAACTTTCAGATTGCCTCAAAAATCACTAGCGTCCCACTGAAAACACCTTTATGCTTGGCAATATTGGACAATCGAAACCAACAGCGTCTCTGCGCGAAAATAATCTACTAAATCTATGGGATGGTAGTGACATAAATTAATGAATGCCTCTGTTTATCTTATTTATCCCCGGGTTCAAGCACAACAAAAACCGCGAAGTGATCAGAGTAGCCAGCAACAAAGCGATCACCGTACTTTTTACTTCTGACTCGTCGGTATGGCAAAGGAGAGCCCAGTCCTTTGAATGTGATCTTCGGAGACTTATAAACACTGTACGAATCCGGTTTTACCTGCCATGATGCCTTCGGCTCCATACCCAGCATTCCACATGTAACACTTATAGAATCAAAAGAGTTCCACCTCTGCCCGCGGACATAGTAATAAGTAGCGCGCTCCTTTTTATCCAGACCGGCAGCGAGATTATAGAGGCGGGCAGTGTTCTGCGCTTTATCAACCTCGTCAAAGTCAACAGAAAACCCGGCTGATTCCACCAGGAAAGGAGAATCTATATCCGAATTGAAATCTCCGGCAACCACAATTGCCGCAGAGGGATTATATGCGATTTCGCGATCAATAAAATTCCGGACTGACTCTGCCTGACGTGTACGGATGGCATCACTCCTTGCTTTTTTACCCAGTAGGGACTTCCAGTGGTTACCAATAACAGTCAGTTCCCGACCGTAGATTTCAAAGCGGCAGGCAATCACATCACGCTGGCCGCTGACCGAATTAAACCATATTTTTGTAGTCGGCTTATGCTTTGACATTACGGCAACGTCAATACCCCTAAAATCCTCACCGTCCCTATGGCTTATCTCCTCAATCATACAGTTGAAGTCGGACGCCAGAACAGAGGAAAGATCAACCAGCACCCTGCGGTTTTCGACCTCGCTGAGACAGATAATATCCGGATCTATCTCAGCTATCACCTCAGCAAGATGTTTCAGTTTACCCCTATATCTATTTTCAGACCAGTGAACCCAGCCTTCGGGGGTGTAGGCATCATCCCCTTCATTATCAGGATCATCGACAGGGTCGAACAGGTTCTCCACATTCCAGGCTGCAAGCACAATTTCCGGCTCCGCAGCCTGAACAATACCAAGCCCGGAATATGCCTGAAACATCAGTCCAATCAGAATAAATTTAACAGAATCTGAGAAACATCCACGAATATGCAGTGCGACCATAGCAACCTTTATTTAAAAAAATATTCAATATTTCTAATTATTGTCCAAAACATCTTTTTTCGCAAGTTTATACTGTGTCGAGAATTTCCCGCGGGTGCGATTCAATTTAGTTGATCAACACGCTATTTGTCTCAAACAGCACACTAAAGTGTGTACTACGAACATAAAAACGTTTGTAGTACAGGCTTTAGCCTGCCGGATGAGACCATTTAGTCACGTTTCAACTAAATTGAATCGCGCCCATTTCCCGCTGCCCGTCTGTTCACTGTAATCACTTAACAAATAATCAAACAAACAAACAAACAAACAAACACGAAAAATACTTGCCAAGAAGGCAGGTTTTGTTTCAATATATAAATCCTATGAAAACACATACATTTACCAAACTGACGGGCAGTCTTCTGGCTGCATCTCTTTTCTGTCTGGCGACTCCACTTCAGAGCATTGCCGATGCGGCAAGCCCCTTTATCGCGTGCTGGGCTCTGAATTTGCCTAACGGAGGTGGCGGATGGCTGAGTGTAAAACGTGTTCCGGATGGATCGCTGGAATCCTTCATACTCCTGGCCGGCGGTTCGCCACGCAAATTAAAAGAAACAAAAATGCGCGGCGACACACTGGTGATGACACGTGTCCGTAAAGACCGCAAAACAAAAAAGAAAATTGTAGATCTTTACGAAGCCCGATGCAAAGGCGCATTTATCAAAATTGAGCGCAAGACAATCAATTCCGACGGCAAGACAGTCAGCCGGGCAAGTTTAGACGGCAAAAGAATACCGCCGCATGGCAAAAAACCGGATCTTGATTCGCTGGAATTCGGCAAGCCTGTCAAACTGTTCAGCGGCAATGACATGAGTAAATGGAAGGCAATGAACCCCAAGGCCCCCAACTGCTGGACCATCAAAGACGGCATACTGAGCAACCGTGTAAAAGGTCCTGACGGCAAAAAAAGGCACGGCACCAACATACGCACAGAAAAAAAGTTCGAGGATTTCCGACTGACCACGGATGTACGCGTTCCTGAAAATGGCAACAGTGGAATTTATCTGCGCGGTATATATGAAATTCAGGTTGCGGAATCCTACGGCGAACCGGCTGATTCTCATAATATGGGAGCACTCTACAGCCGCATCACGCCTTCAACCACGGCCGAGAAAAAACCCGATGAATGGCAGACACTTGACATCATACTGTGTGAACGCTATGCAACAGTCATACTCAACGGCACAAAGATAATCGACAATCAGCCTATAATGGGCTGCACAGGCGGAGCAATCTCGTCAGACGAATTTGCGCCCGGCCCGATTTATCTGCAGGGCGACCACACCGATGTTGACTATCGCAATATGATTCTCTACCCGATTGTCAAATAAACCGGCAGTCTCACGTTAAAGGTGCATTTGCAGCAGCATGCCGGGTTCCCGGCATGTTGCTAGTTTTAGGGAAGATCATCTGCACCGGTTACACAGCGGAAGCCGATTCGTATATCTTTGCCGCCGGGCCAGGTGAAATGGCGGGAAGAATTGCGACCTGATTTCGCGTCGTGATCCCAGCAACCGCCGCGATACACACGATAAGTTCCACCTGCCGGCCCGCGGGGATCAGATTCAGAGGATCCCTGAGCATAGTAATCAGCGGCATAGTAATCCCAGCACCATTCATAGAGATTGCCGTCCATATCAGACAAGCCATAGGCATTATCAGCAAAAGATCCGACAGGAGATGTGTAGGGAAATCCGTTTTCAGCATATTCGGGGTGATATCCGATCTCCGGGCCCAGATCATAATCATATTTAATTGATCCTTCAACGTGCTGAACATAGTAGTTGGCATTTGAATGAATAATGGTATCCCCAAGCGGGAACCTTCTGCCATTCAGAGTGCCCCTGGCCGCCTTTTCCCATTCAGCTTCAGTAGGCAGCCTGTATCCGGTCGCAGACCAGTCACATACAGGTTTTTTTGTATATTTTCTATAAACAACAGCGAAAGAGCTATCCTCATAGTAGCAGGGGCCAAGCCCCTCCATTTCACTGCGGGCATTACACCATTTAACGCAGTCATACCAGTTGACATTGCTGACAGGATGTTCACCGGTTTTGCCGGACCCGGCATTCTCAAACTGATACCCATGATTGACAGCCCAGTCATAGACATCCTGCCATCTGGCCCAACTCACTTCCGTATTATCCATATAGTATGCGGAAAGGGTTACGGTACGAACCGGAGACTCGTCGGCATCCCCTTCCCCGAAGAAATCCCCCATTTCAAAGGATCCGTCGATAATCTGACTCATATTCTCCGGAACACTGCTATCGTCATAAACGGATCTGATACGAAAAAACATTTTTTGTTCGTCAACCGGAACAACGCAGACGCCCAAGCCGTTAGTGGTGATGATATTGCTTAGAGAAGCCCATCGATTCGACCATACCCCTCCAAGTTCATCGCATGCCTCAACCTGATAAAAGGGCGCCCTGTCGGACTCCACAAACTTCAGAACACCGGAATGATCAAAATATATGATTTCCAGATCCGCAGCATAAGCACAGCACAGGCAGGTCATTACAGTAAAAACGACAGCAGGCATAGAATACAAATATTTAATCTTCATGGCGTTACATTCCTTATCCTCGTCCAATTTTCTAAATCAGCAGTCAGACAGACCACTCTCCGCGATAACCGCCCTGACGGACGAGCCATTCAGGATTTCCGGTTCCGTTGGCAAATGTGATTTTATCGGGGTCCCAATCGAACCCTGCATCCTTGACATAAGATAAATTGCACAGCAGGCAGAGTACAGCCGCACGACCACCTATATCCTCATGGGAGCAGGCACGCTGACGGGATTTGGCGCTAGCCACAAAATCCGCGGGATGTCCGCCTCTGGTCTTGTAAAGTTTTGTTTTATAGGTGCTGTCCGTAAGGAATGCTCTGCGGGCTTTTGTACATGCGCCCGCAACTGATCCGCCATCCTTTTTATCAGTAAAACGGGCAATCAGATCATTACCGTGCTTCATTTCGAATTTCCCTCGATTGACAGATATAATTCCTTCTGTCCCGTAGAAAACGGTACCGAAAAGCGAGAAAGGATTATGTTTCAGTTTAATACCACCGGCAAATTCAAAAACCACACCGGACTGAGCACGGCCACCCAGCTCGACATTCGCTTTATCCTTTTCTGTCCGTTCCGCTTTTATAACTCTGACCGGACCGCTGTCATCCATACCGAGCCCCCACTGGGCAATATCAAGGTGATGCGCCCCCCAGTCTCCGCAGTAACCTGAACCGAAATAATCATCCATGCGCCATACCATGGGAAAGAAATTGTGTACACCCCGGGGCGCAAGTTCGTTGTTGTATTTTACGAGGGGAGCACCTCCACACCACATGTCGAAATCCAGGCCCGGCTCCATAGGGATATCCTTTTCCGGATCAGTATGCGGACGGGAGGGACCGCCAAAGTTGCAGTCCACATGAGTGATACGTCCTATGGCGCCGTTGCGCACAAGCTCCGCCGCAGTGCGGAACTCGAAACCGGAACGCTGCATGGCGCCTGTCTGAAGGATGCGGTTATACTTTTTGGCGGCTTTCATCACAGATACGGCTTCGTCTATGGTATATGTGAGCGGTTTTTCACAATAGACATCCTTACCGGCTTTCATAGCGGCAATGGTGATGTAGGCATGCCAGTGATCCGGTGTCGCAACACATACGAGATCTACATCCTTACGTGCAAGCACCTCACGGAAATCCTTGTAGGCTTTACAGTTGCCGGGCTTACCCTTATCCGTATGGTCTTTGTAAAAATCATCAACGCGTTTCACACCATCTTCACGGCGGGTTTTATCCACATCGCAGACAGCCAGCACATTAACATCCTGATGCAGAAAATTCCTTAACAGCCCGCGTGCCTGAATGCCCATACCGATGAAAGCCATTCCGGGTCTATCATTAGCTTTGGTTGCAGCCGCCCAGATATGAGAGGGAAGAATCAGGGGAGCGCCAGCGATGGAAACCCCTTTCAGAAAATTTCTGCGTGATGATTTTGTCATAATTGTCCTTTTCAAATGCTCTATTACACAAAACTTAGGAAGGAATGATAGCACTATTGTAATTTTTCCGCAAGATTCAACAGCGTAACACGGAATCCATTTTTCCTCTTCCTTGGAAAAGTGTTATCTGTTAGCATTATCGCTGTCAATTCATGTGGGGAAAAATCACACACAAAAGAGGGGGTTTTATATGAGGAAATTACGTAATACCGTTGCATTTTTTTGCATATTCATTGTTTCATTCAGTGTGCTGGCATTCAACCCTCCGATTATCACTGAAAACAACATCGGATGCGAGATTCAGGGTATAGATAAAGAGGAGTCTGTCAGACAGCCTCTTCTGTTCAAAGTAAAAATCACGAATAACGCTGATTCAGATATTACTGGCAGACTCTCTGTATGGATGAATGATGACTGGCATGTTGACGATATCCGAAATAAAAATTTAACTGTTGAGGCTGGCAAAAGCCTTACGCTGCAATACAACGCATCAGCTGGCCTACATGTTCATAAGGCTCTCTATCCTGTTCATGCCCGATTCATATCATCCGACAAATCACTTGATCTGCATCCCATTGCAATCTTTGAAGCGCAGGTGGAAAAGAGGGAAAAAACTGTTCCGTTCAGGACTGTCAGACTGAACACCGGAATATTGCCTCTGCATGAAGACATCCCGCACAAGGTTTATGTTGAGCACAGGAATAAAACCAGACTTCTGGGAATAAATTTTCGTGGGTCAGACAGGGAAAGCCGTGCCGGTTTCGGTATAAACGACAAAACCCGAGGCGGAGAAACACGCAGATCGATCAATATCCATCCTCCGTACAAAGGTGGAACGGGCGCAATATGGGCCGATTACTCCATCGCTATTCCTGAAGGCGGGGAACCTCTGCTGTCTTTCCATACTGCCATACGCGACTCATCCCCGGAAGAAGGCAATGGAAGTGACGGAGTGGAATTCAAAGTGTTTGCTGTGGATACGCAAGGAAAGGCAAAAGAGCTGTTTTCTCGTTTCAGCGCATCGAAAATCTGGGAGAAAGCCGTGGTTGACCTTAGCGCTTATGCCGGACAGACGATTACATTACGGCTTTGGTCCGGACCCGGCCCGCACAAAAACACATCCTTTGACAACGCACATTGGGGAGACGCCATTATTAAATGCGGCCAGTTCGAGGCATCCTATCCAAGTCCCGGCGAGTGGATATCCAGAGAAATCACCGCTGAAACTTCCGCAAAAGAAGCTCTTGAGTCAGGCAGTGATGAAACCCACGGCCGTTTTCTTCTCAATGTACGCGGCGAAAAATTCGGTGCTGCTGTAATTCCCGGACAACAGGGACTAACCGATGCCGTATTCGCTTTTACCGACGGAAAAGAAAACCTGCTTTACAGGGGGTTCGAAATTGACATCGATAAAAAACCCGTCGGTGCCGTTGAAACGGGATCACCGGTAACTGATGTCGAATACAGCTCCTTCCTGGGAAAACTGTTCATAACTCATAAGATTGCCTTCCGGTCGGGCACCGTAAATGCCCGGGCAACAGTTTCAGTAGATGAAGGGGCTTTACGCATCGTCTGGGACATGCCGGATGTGAAACGCTGCAGACGCGGCACTCCGCGTTACACCCGTCTGGGAATCGGTTCCTGCAAAACTCCCCTCAAACGCGTCTATGCCGGTTCCGGCAACGTGATTGAATATCCTGAATCGTTCAATCTACGTGCCAGCGGATTTGTTTTATCAACACGTCATGTGGGAGCGGATTACGAAAACGGTCTGAGTCTGCTTCAGGCATCGTCAGTTTTTCCTGACAAAGCGGTTTACGAAAAAGAGAGAAGCCGCTTTGCCCTTGAGGCTCCGCATGACAGCCGCTTTTTGCTGATACCTTCAGCTGAAGGGGCCTTTGCCGCCGCCCGAGCCTATCGTGATATCTGCGGATTTAAACGCAGCCCGGGATGGAAGCGCACAGCTGGCAGGATGTGCCTTGACCAGTGGGGCGGGGACTATGCCAAGGCTGCTGAGAAACTGAAAAAAGCCGGCAAATACGGGCTCAGCGACTCGATATTTGTCAAACATGTCTGGCAACGCTGGGGTTATGACTACCGTCTGCCGGAAATCTTTCCTCCCAGAGGCAATATGGATGACTTCATGGCCATGCGCTCCGCAGCAGAAGAAGCGGGCATCATATTTGCTCCTCACGACAACTATACTGATTTCTATCCCGATGCAGAAGGCTTCAGTTATGATCATATAGTTTTCAATGAGGACGGCACCCCGAAAAAAGCATGGTTCAACAAAAGCCGCAAAGCCCTTAGTTATCGCTGGCTGCCGCATGCCTTTCAGCCGTGGATGAAAAACAATATGATAAAGATGAAAGAGTCCTTTTATCCGGACAGCCTGTTTATCGATGTATTCACCGCCAGTCCTCCACACGATTACTATGACCGTGAAGGCAATTTCCATACCCGCTGCCGCAATGCAGAAATGTGGGGCGAGGCCTTTAACACATGCCGCCGCATACTTAAAAGAGGCTGCCCGATGATTTCGGAAGCAGGTCATGACGCCCTTATCGGATGCATAGACGCCAGTCAGGCTGATCATCTGCATGCCGGCAGATGGATAAAAGATTTCAAAACATCCTGCCGTGTTCCGTGGCACGACATGGCATCACACGGCAGAATGATCCTGCTTGCAGGCGGGCTGGGACGACGGTACAGCGCTCTCAACTGGAGTAACAAACACGGGCGTCCGGAACACGGATATGCCAGCGATGACTACCTGTGCAACACAGTAATAGGCGGACGCAACCCCATGTGCATAGGTCCGTTCTCGCGTGCCGCCGTGATGACATACTGGCTCCTGCACGACATCTGCGATGAACTGGCCCGTGAGGAATTTGAAAGCCATGAATTCGGCAGAACCATAAAGCAGCAGCACGCCGCTTTCGGTAAAAACGGACAGGTATGGATCAACCGCGGTGAAAAACCGTGGATCATCGCCGGAACACGTAAGCTTCCCATGTACGGATTCTATGCAGAAAACAACGATACGCGTGCAGGTATCATTGAACTGGATGGACAGAGGGCCGCATTCGCCCAGAGCGGTAAAGCTGTATTCGTTGATGCACGTCCGCTTTTCAACAGGGGTGAAAAAGTTTCGGCTGAAGTGACTGAAGGCAGATATCTCGGCAACGGCAGATACTCTTTCTCTGTCAATTGGGAAATTCTGAATCCGGAAAAGTCCGACTACCGTCCATTCCTGCACTTCGACCACATCAACGAAGATCTGGACAAGAAAGATAACATCGCATTCCAGAGGAAACTCAACTTTCCGCTGGAAAAACTCAACGAGAAATGCAGGTTTTCAACCACAACAACATTTAGCATCCCCGAAAAAATAAAACCGGGAAAATACGCAATACGATTCGGATTCTACAACCCGAAACGCATGAAGATCGCGGGAAATTTCACACCGGGCGGGCGTGTACGCGGCGGTATAATCACAGTTACCGGAGAGGACGGTAAAATCACAGGAGGCTCCTGGAAAAACGAAAAGAGCGTAAAAAAGCAACTGCCTTTCGTTCAGCGTAATACAGAAGGCCGAATCCTGGATTTCGGATCCATCAGGACTGATGGCGCTTTCCGCGTTGTTTTCAACAGCAGCAAATGCTGGACGCTCATTCCCCTGCCGCTCAGTCGCGATTTCACAGCGGAACTTGATTTGAAAAAACTCGGTGCAAAATCCGATGAAATCAGGTCGGTTACCGTTATCGATCCTGAAAAGGACAGAAACAACAAGATTGACTGGACGCAGACAGGTAGCATGCTGACGCTTACCGCTGACGGTCACGCCTTCGGGTATAAAATTGAGTTTGACTGATTTGATGAGGTTTTTTAATTTATCCGACATGTTGAAATTTTTTACGACCATCCTTTGTTTTTACGCAAGTGCCGCATCCGCAACAACAGCGAAGCGGAGTTATAACAATCCCTGGTTCACCTGGAAATCAATTTCTCAGGCTGAAAGACAGTTTGATCTAAGTAACACCGCTCTGAATAACAGGCAATGTATTTTTTCCAACAGGGCCAACAAAGTTGTATTCAATAACGGAAGCCGCATTGCCGAGCTTGACGGCATAAGATTCTGGCTGAATGTAGCCCCTGAAACAGCCGGAAGTGATAAAAACTGGCGGCTGTCCGCCATTGATCTCGACCTGCTGTCACTTACCATACAGACTGAGCCTGCCGGAGAACCGAAAAAACTGACAGTCATGATTGACGCTGGACACGGCGGCAAAGATCCCGGAGCCATCAGCACATGCGGGTCGCTGAAAGAAAAGGATATTGTACTGGACATGGCTCTAAAGACAGGCAAACTGTTGAAGAAAGCCGGACTAAAGGTGCTCTACACCAGAACAAAAGACAAAACACTCAGCCTGACTGAACGTTCAGCAGCTGCTTATAAAGAGAAAGCCGACCTGTTTTTAAGCATTCATGCGAACAAAGCATCAAACACAAATGCAAGCGGTTTTGAAACCTTTGTGCTCACTCCCAGCGGTTATGCGGGAACTGCATCTGGCAGTCCGCCGCGCGGCTGGCAGATAGGAAACAAAAACGACTATAACAGCAATCTTCTCGGTTACACACTGCAGAAACAGCTCATAGAAAAATCAGATTCCGTTGACCGCGGTCTCAAAAGACAGTCTTTCTTTGTACTGCGCGAAACCTACTGTCCGGCGGCTCTTGTGGAAATCGGATTTCTTTCCAATCCGGCAGATATAGGTAAGATGAAAACCGTAAAATGGCGCAGCGGATGCGCAGCCAAACTGTGTGAAGGTGTTCTGGAATATTGCCGCAGGGTGGATTCCCTTGAGAAGACTGTTGCCGCGAAGCGCAAGAGGGAATCAGATGCGAATGAACGCTGGCGCGAATACCTGACAGCAAAAAAGAATAAACAGACAGAAGCGGAGCTTAACCGGCCGACAGTCAGGACCAATC
Organism: Kiritimatiellia bacterium; assembly: GCA_046482825.1. GTDB lineage: Bacteria > Verrucomicrobiota > Kiritimatiellia > RFP12 > UBA1067 > M55B167. The sequence goes on along the minus strand of JAWOEI010000097.1, from coordinate 4,810 downwards.
AAAAAACGTTACAGAAGTCAGAAACTGCGGAAACCGTTAAGCTTGCCGATAATCCTGAAACACCGGATGCACAGGTGTCTTCTTCCACTCATGCCAAGCTGGACAGGATGACGAAAAACTCGGTTCAATCCGTAGCAACAAACATCTACCTGTCCAGCGACAGCACAGAACCCGACGTTAAACAGAACCGGCAACATGAGCTGGAATCACTGATGGAGTTTTATGAATGATTTATCAGACAATTCAGAAGAAAACAAAACAAAACCGATAACTGTTCAACCGGAATCGACGGGAAAAATTCCGGGCGAGGCCGAACCGGCAGTCACAACGCCAGCTGAGCATAGAGCAGATAAAAAAGGTGATTTCAAAAAAACCGTACTGACGGCAATACTGATTTTTCTGATCCCCCTCTGTTCCGCGCTGATTTTTGCTTTCTTCGCCAGGCGCATATCGCCAGCAAACACACGGCGGAATGACAAAAATGCCACACATTCTGAAACAGCAGAGGGCACCCCCCCGGCTCCGGCACCCGAAGCTGAACCGGAGGAGCTGCTGGAGTATCGCGAGACTCTGCGTCAACTCGGCAAACCCGTTAAATACGCCAACCTTCGGATCTGGGCGGTTGCGGGAAAACATCCGGCACTTCTTTTTGAAATTCCATCTCCTGCACCGAAAAAGCAGTGGAAATGGCGCATCTCCCAATGCGGCAGGTACGCGCTGGCAATTGAAAAAGCAGAGGAAGAACCGCTGTTCAGAGAAACAGCCCTTTATTCACTATGTACTGAAGAGTGGCTCTGGCAGAAACGTCTGCCCTGGCCGATGCAATATGAAGATCCGTGGATATTCAGCGGACATCTTATTCTCAGAAGCTGGAAGAACAACAGACGTTTCGCCATGGAACTGGATGAACGCGGTGAAATTCTTTCTCTTGACGCATTGGGGGAAGGAGGCGCTTTTCCGAAAAAGAATCAGACACCTCCGGATCTGCACCTGAAGCATATCACCGCAATCCGCGCAGGTGTTATTTTTACATGGGATCCTGATGAATCCACGCTAAAAGGATTTTCTCCGAAACAGCTGCCCGGCTTGCACAGATTGAAAAGCAGCCCGGACATATCCTGCATAACCGGTAACGGGCTGCTGGAATTCTCGGCAAAGGATGGAATACTTTCCGCCTTTGACACCTTCACAGGACACCCCCTGTTACATCAGAAATTATGGCATCACTCGACCAACACAACAGTTCGCGGCATTGAAACCAATCGTGACGGATCATCAGTCAGAATTTATGCGGAAAGTTCATTTACCGACAAAAAAACAACTGAGCGGAAATGGTGCGTAAACTACACTGCGCTCAACGGAGCCATAAACACCGACAGGACCAATCCTCCTGCCTTTTCACCACGGACACAGAAACAAACAATCGATATTCCTGAATACGGACTGCGCGTATCGCATAGCGGGAGCAAGCTTGAAATTTCCGTTGCAGAGTCTGCCGACAACACTGTTATCATAAACTTCCATGATTTTCCGGATCTCGAAGACATATATTTAACGGGAATCAGCCTTCTGGAGGACAAGCGCTACCTGCACATACACACAGAAACAGACTCTTTTCTGCTGGATCTTCATACCGTGAGACATTACGGCGATATGCTTGCACGGGTAATGCATAGCAGGCTGATACTTGCTGAACACAGCAGGGAGGAACTGATGCGACCCGCTCCGACAGACAGCAGCCTGCCGGATATTCCGAAACACAGTAAAGAAACTTCGGACACATACGAAGTAAACTGCGGCCGGGATGACAGCAAGGGGTATTTAATAAATCCCGCGAAGATGGAACCGCCCTCACTGCCATCCATAATCAGCATTCAGGCGGAATTACTTGCAACCCACCGGGCATGGCTTTATGCGGCACACAAGCTTGACCGCCTGACAACACTGCAGGAACAGGACCACCGTGCGCCTAAAGCCAACCCCCTGTTGCTGGCGCGATACGCCACACTGGCCGGAGAGGAGAAAATGGCTCGACGTGCGTGTGAAAAAGGATTGAAATCACTTTATTTCGACAAATCCCCTTATAACAGAATGATCCGCTGGCAATTTACCCGGATGTTGTTTTACAATTCGGACAAAAGTGATGATTGAAGATACCCTGTTCTTTTTATACAATACTCGTTATGAAACTGTTCAATCCTGTTAAACTTGTCGCGCTGGCCTGTATGCTTGGCATCATTAATATTCAGGCACGGGGAATCAAGGTCTGTTTCGAAGCTGAATCAGCGGAAAACATAGAGAAACCGATGATTACGCTTTCAAACAAGATAAAAAACGTATCCGGAGCTGTCATTTCCATTCCTGAGAAAGCCGGAAATCCTCCTGAGCTTTGCAAAGGATCAGCACAGTATTGTCTGGAACTGCCTGGAAAAGGATACTACACCCTCTGGTGCCGCGTCTGGTGGAATGGGGAATGCAGTAATTCCTTTACAGTCAGAATCAATGAGAACCCGCCGATTCTGTTTGGAGAGGATGCCACTTACAAAGCATGGCACTGGGTTAAATATCCCGTTTCCCGCACCAGTCCGAAAATTCAACTGAACGCGGGCGACCACAGCTTGAAAATTGAAAACCGTGAAGACGGAATCATGATAGACCAGATTATACTCAGTGCGGATAAGCGTTTTGTACCTGTGGACATAGAGGAAACCGGAACATTCAGATAATAACCCCTTCTACCGAGAATCATACTGAATATCATTCATAATCTTTTCATGCGTTCTGTGTTTTCCGCAGTCAGATAATAACCATGAACGATTCCACTACAAACTCATGCGGTGTTCTGCAGCGGCTGTTTTATGCATCAGCCTGCCTGACCGCTCTGGCGGCACCGTCTCAGTGGTCGTTTGAAATAAGAAGCGGCCTTTTTATCGCTTTCGCCGACATCACACTTATACTGACAGCTGCTCTATGGCTGGTGGAGCTGAGCATCAGGCAGAAGCGGGAATCCTTGCTGAAACGTCTGCCCCCGTGGAGCAATATTCTGTTTGTCGGATGTGCTGCTCTGTCGATGCTGGTTGCAGCCGATAAACTCTCCGCCCTTAAAGAGCTTATTCAGTACATTCTATACTTCATTGTCGGATACGCGGTTTATGACAGATTCATGCGTGACTTTCCCCAGGCAGTGCGCACACTCCTGTGGATACTGCTGATTTCTTTTGTCTGCATAAGCTCACTTGCCCTGTTCCAGTATATCAATACGGACAACAGCGATCTTATGGTCAGGGGAACATTCGGAAACCGCAATGTTCTTGCGGGGTATTTCGCACTTGCCCTGCCCCTGCTTTTTTCATGCATTATTGAAACCCGTTCCTGGATAACAAAAATCTTTCTGGCAGTTCTGCTGTCAGCAGGATTATGTCTGAACCTCTCCGGCGCATCCTATATTGCCGTAGTTACAGCCATTGCATTAATAGCCGCACGGAAGGGAATCAAGTGGTTTATTCCCGTTACCATTCTCCTGGCGGTACTCCAGAGCCAGGTTCTGCAACGCCTCCCGCGGGAGAATGACCTTGTTCATTTCCGCTCAATTGCTTTGTATGACAGTGACGGAAACATCAACCGGCGTTATCCTGAATGGCAGGCCGCAGGAAGCATGATACTCACCAACCCTCTGCTTGGGGTAGGTGCAGGAAACTATCAGGATCACGTAGGGCGCTACTACGACAACATGCCACGCAGAACCGGCCCTGCGGAACCGGACACGCAGAACCTGCATCTGGTGATCGGGGCAAGTATGGGAATCCTGGCTCTGTCAGCTTTTCTTGCAATGTTTATAGCACCCTTCGTAAAAAACAATATTTTTCCCATGAAACACAGCAACCTCATTCACGGCTCCATCGGTTCGCTGAGCGCATTTGCCTTCACTGCCGTCTGGCACCCTCTGTTAGTCAGGGGAATCGGTCTGCCTTTTGTTATGCTGCTGGTTCTCACCCGTTACCTTGTACATGCAGAATCCATTGATGGGAATTCAAGTGGACGATAAATATAAAATTTTCCGGCTGAATCCGCAGAAAATGCCGACGCTGTTTTTACGGCTTACAACCAGGTTGCTGACAAAACAGCTTGAAAAGCTTCTGGGATTTGACGAACTCAATCAGATCTATTACAGAACACGTCAGTTTCCGGATGATAACCGCTTCTGCGAGAATCTCCTCAAAGTGATGAATATAGAACTGGAGATCAAGGAGAGTGCGCTTGAACATATACCGGCAGAAGGACCTGTTGTTGTCACTTCCAATCATCCCTTTGGAGGTATAGACGGCATCATACTGCTGGCATGTCTGCGCCGCCGGCGTCGCGATGTCAAAGCCATGGTCAACTACATGCTGTGTGTAATACCGGAAATGCGGGACATGTTCATTTATGTGGATCCTTTTGACCGGCAGGCATCCAAGCGCATAAACATGCGTCCCATGCGTGAATGTCTGACATGGCTTAAAGAAGGACTTTTTTTGTAGGAATGGCAAAAGCCAACTTTGATGTTGCATATCGTGTTATCACTGGAAAAATAAATCCAGGTATTGTAAAAATATCTCCAGGTCTTAAAACAGATTTAGGTGTTACAATGCTTGCTAATTCTATAACTCTTACACCTGGAACTTTAAGTGTAGATGTTGATGAAAAAACCAATGATTTGTATATCCATTGGATAAATATTAAAAAAGAGGTTTTAGATAAAAAACCTGTAGAATGTAAACATATCTGCGGGGGTTTTGTAAAATGGGTGAGGAGGATTGCTGAATGATTG
>JAWOEI010000073.1:0-17990 GCA_046482825.1 Kiritimatiellia bacterium | reverse complement strand
CACGGCGGGGTCACGGACCCCGCCCTACAGTAAAAATGCATTAGAACTGTAGCCGAGGTCCTTGACCTCGGAAGATGTATGATGCAAATTGCCGTAAATTTGACGATTTGCGCCAATTCGCAGATGCGCACCCTCTTCAGGGCGCAACTGCGAATCGGTGCACGGCGGGGTCACGGACCCCGCCCTACAGTAAAAATGCATTAGAACTGTAGCCGAGGTCCTTGACCTCGGAAGATGTATGATGCAAATTGCCGTAAATTTGACGATTTGCGCCAATTCGCATCTGCGCACCCCCTTCAACCCTTGACATTTACAACTTGCTTTGGCAGACTTATATAAGAAGTGAATATTTCGTACTGGATTTATTGTAAATCTTATGTATAAAAAACAAAACACACTTGCAATACATTAGGAGAAAAAAATGGAAGAAACAAAGATCAACATGCCGTTATTAGGAGACAAGTTCCCCGAATTGTCGGTTAAAACCACTCACGGTTCGATGAATTTACCCGTTGACCTGAAGGGAAACTGATTTGTGTTGTTCAGTCATCCGGCTGACTTCACCCCTGTCTGCACTACAGAATTCGTCGCATTCCAGAAACGTTATGATCAGTTCAAGGAATTAGATTGCAAGCTTGTCGGTCTGTCAGTTGACCAAGTCTTCTCACACATAAAGTGGATTGAGTGGATCAAAAACGAACTTAAAGTCGATATCGAATATCCCGTTATAGCCGCCAACGATACTGTTGCATCCAAACTGGGGTTGTTGCATCCCGGCAAAGGTTCCAATACTGTGCGGGCAGTTTTTGTGGTTGACCCTGAGAGTATAATTCGTCTAATTATGTATTACCCTCAAGAGATAGGCCGCAATATTGATGAGATTATCCGTTCTATCAAAGCCCTTCAAACATCTGACAAATGCGATGTCGCCATTCCGGCTGGCTGGCCCTGCAATGAGTTGATAAAGGACAAAGTCATTGTTCCGCCCCCTTCTAATATGGCTGCAGCGGCAACACGCCGTGAAGAGTACGAGTCATTCGATTGGTGGTTCTGTTACAAGAAAAATGACTGATTTTTTCGGAAATATGATTGTTTCTGCCCGACACTGCTCCGCCATGTTTCATGCCATGACGAAGCAGTTTCTCCAATAGGCATATGTGGACATGTAATGCTGTTTAATAGTCATACAAGAGGACAAAAATGATATTTCAACAATTCAAAGTGGACGGTCTGGGATGTTTTTCCTATCTGATCGGATGTCCAGCAGCTGGCACAGCCTGTGTTGTTGATCCTGAGAGGCATGTAGAGCGTTATCTGCAGGCGGCAGAAGAAAATGGCGTCCGTATCACCCATATCTTCGACACCCATCTCCACGCCGATCATATCACTGGCAGCAACGAGCTGGTAGCACGTACCGGCGCGAGTATATATGTGCATCCCGGCGTTGAAGCCGAATATCCGCATCGGGATCTGCACGAGGCTGACCGTTTCCGTTTCGGAGCCGCGGAGCTTGAGGTTATAGAGACATTCGGTCATACACCCAATTCGGTGAGTTTCGCATTGACAGATCACAGCCGCTCGGAAGATATCTTTGCACTGCTTACGGGTGACCTTATGTTTGTCGGCGACATCGGTCGTCCGGATTTGGCTGGAGAAGATTTGCTGGAGGCGCAGGTCAGAAACCTATACGATAGCCTTTACGACAAACTGGCCCGTTTCCCCGATTGGGTGGAAGTTTATCCCGCCCATGGCGAAGGTTCGCTGTGCGGCCGCGGTATGAGTCCTAAACCCGTAACGACCCTTGGGTTTGAACGCCGCAACAACCCGCTGCTGAACAACATGCCCTACGAACAATTCCATGAGATTATGACCACTGGTTTTCAGGTTCGTCCAGATAACTTCGCGGTGATGGTCGATAAAAACCGGCACGGACCAGCACCGTTATCCGAGGTCGCGCCTTTCAATCTCCTGACTGTACAGCAGGTGGAAGAAGCCTTGATCAGCGGAGCAAAAATTGTTGATACCCGTGTCCCAAGTGCTTTCGGTGCGGCACATATCCAGGGTTCCGTGAACATCGGGTTGACACCTTCATCAGTGAACTGGCTGGGGATGGTGATACCGGCCGACACTGACATTATTATTGTGGCGGATACACCCGCCAGAGCTAAAGATGCCGCATATATCTACCGCCGGGCTGGGTATGACCGCCTGACAGGCTATCTAGGTGACGGCATCAGTAGCTGGGCGGCACAGGCAAAACCGCTTAATCATCTGCCCCAGCTCACACCGGAAAGTCTGAAGTACGTGTTTGAAAAATACCCTGACCATCTGGTAGTGGATGTGCGCTCCGAAAGCGAAAGGGAATCCGGCTATATTGAAAATTCGCGACACATTCCGATAACTCGAATTATTGCGGATAATTTTGAACTGGACAAAAACCGTCATATCACTGTCGTCTGTGGCTCCGGTTATCGCAGCAATATCGCTGGCAGCATTCTGAAATCATCGGGATATCCCAAAGTTTTCAGCCTCATAGGCGGAATGACAGCCTGGCAGGCCTCACAGAAGAAACCCCAGTAATCAGCGATCAATAATTGATGCAGATAACAGGCATAAAAAATTACTTATATTGCAATAAAGGCATTCAAATGAACAAAACAATAATATATCTTTTGCTGACAGGGCTGCTTATTACTCTTGCAAGCCCGGGGTTTGCGGCAGACGAAATAAAAATCCCCGCAAAGGAGAAGTTTCATCTTTTTTTGATGGTCGGCCAATCCAATATGGCCGGCCGTGGTAAAATCGGAAAACAGGACAAGGTCGCACATCCACGTGTGCTGCTTCTCTCCAAAAAGGGAAAATGGAAGCCAGCTGTGGCTCCTTTGCACTATGACAAACCGGGTATGGCCGGAGTTTGTCTCGGAAAATCGTTTGCACTTATGCTGGCTGATAAGAATCCCGATGTCACGATAGGTCTGATACCTGCCGCCTGCGGCGGGTCATCCATTACATCATGGGTTCCGGGAGGATACCATGAACAGACAGAAAGTCATCCCTACGATGATGCCGTAAGACGTACCGTGACCGCTCTTAAAAGCGGAGTACTCAAAGGTATACTCTGGCATCAGGGAGAGGCCGACTGCGGTTCTGTCCGCGCAGCCGGATATGAACAACAGCTGAAAGAACTTATACTGAGATTTCGATCGGATTTAAACCAGCCTGAACTTCCGTTCATAATCGGTCAACTCGGTCAGTTTCCGGAAAGGCCCTGGAGTAAAGGCCGCAGAACAGTGGATCTCGCACAGAAGAAAGTTGCATTCGATCTGCCTTTCTGTGCATTTGTTTCATCAGAAGACTTAAAACCCAAAAGTGACAATGTTCATTTCAATGCCAAATCATTGCGGGAGTTAGGCAAACGATACGCCGAAGCATATTCCAGCATTGTTACAACGGAAGATTGTGATTGAAAACAACCGCGACAACCAGACCCGTATCACAGGCGAAATCAATGACTTTGATTTTGACTATGTGCTGAAGCCCGGCGAGAAATTCGAAACTCCCCTGTTCTCATGCGTCTCAGCAAAAAATAATCTATTCTATTAAACTTCGATCGGCAATAAGAATCGGTGAATCATACACTGGGATATCTTCAAAATTATATTTTGTGCCTTTCTTTTTCCAGTTGTTTTCCGGGATGTTGTATATTAATCCTGTCCTGATATCAACCAGTACAGGTTCCTGAAAATTACCGGCCGGAAACATGAAGTCAACAGCAGTCGTGGCGTTTGAATCACCGGGTATCTCATCATCTTTCCAGACAGTCACGATCTGCTTGTCAAAACATTCGGATCTGTATGCAAAAACAGAAAGAGAGTGATTGCTGTTGTGGGTGAATGGATAATTCGGGATTCGCTTCAATGAATGGTCAAATGTAGATGCAACATGTTGATAAGCTGCATAAGAAGGTTTAAGGGAAACAAAGTTTCTCTCTATATCTGACTTGATTAATCCTTTAGTATTTCGCTTGGGTTCAGGCATCAGCTTTTCATGATCATGGGTATATACAATATCTGTAATAAGAAAATAAAGCGAAGGAATATCCCTTCCCAGATCCCCCAGCATTTTACGCACAACCCACTTGGATTGAGAAAGTTCAGACCAATCATTATTTCCCAGTGCCATGAAACCCTGGAATTCAGAGGGACATCCAAGCTCCCCCTGCCGCAATTTAATTTTATCTGAATACTTTTTAACTACATTGAAAAGCTTTTCATAACTGGAATAAACAGCATCAGGGTTATAAGTATATCCGTGTACCGTTATATCGTTCACAAGATGTAATTTTTCCTGTTTCTTCAGTTCATTGAGAAAACCATCAATATATTTTTCACCCCTTTTATCCACATAAGCTAACGACAAAGCAAACATCTCCGCATCAGGAATTGAATGCCTGATAATCTCCGCGCTCCGAACATAAAGATCGGCATAATCCTCGCAGGAAGTTCTCCCTTTATTATCAGGTTCATTCCAGATTTCCCAATATTTTACTTTCGCACTGTATCGTTTTGCCAATTCTTTGACCCAGTTATCCCAGCCCTCGAGGGCTTCTTTGGAAGCAGGAATGCCTGCACTTAAATGTATGCCGCCACCCCCCTCGTACACCGGGTTGCCGTATGAAACCTGCAACCAGGGTTCAACACCTTGCGATATCACGTAATCAATAATTTCGTCCAGCCATTCAAAATTATACTGATTTTTAGAAGGTTCACACTTGGCCCAACCTGCCTGCAACCTGATTTTTTTGGCACCCAGTGGTCCCAGATATTCCTTCCAGCTGTCGAATTTTATTAAATCTCTGTCCATAGTCTCCCCTCCGACAGAGAAATTCGATGATGCTATCTCGCAGGAATTTTGAGTTTGAATTTTGCCTGTCAGCGGAAAGTCAATATCCAGCTTTTTTTGAGCGATACCCTGATTAACCAGACCGATTGCCGAAACTATAAGCATAGTTCTGATAATTTTCATTTTTATCCTTATTGCTATTTCTCAAATAAAATCGTTAAAAAGAATTGTATAAAATTACGCATGAAAATGAAACGAAAAAAACCAGCATTTACAGAATAATTCAAGACGGCAGCCGCGCTGACATTCTACTTTTTTTCCATCCATTCCAATCCCTCATTCTTGTTTTCACTCCACCTGCGCAACAGCCAGGCTGCGAAAAAAAGCAGACCGAACCAGGACCATACCACCCATGCGGGAAAACTGCTGACTTTAAAGTTTGACCCCGGACACCCTGAAATAAATTCCGCGGTTTTAATCATGATAAAAGTGAAAAATGCGGCGGCGTTATTGAATATACCGGCAAGAAACAAACTGAAAAAACTGGCGGAAAATCCTAGCACACCGGATATAACCAACATGAGCGCACAAGGTGAAATCACCAGATTGGCGATCAGTCCGCCCGGCGTGATGCGACCAAAAAAACAGGCGCACAGCGGCATTGATGACAGCCAGGCTGCTACAGTAACAGCGCACAGACCTGCAAAGCAAGACAGCATATACGCAATACGACGCTTCCAAAGCGCTAATTTCTCCTCAGCCGCAGCGGCATACATTACAGCATCCGATTTGAAAGAATTCACTCTGAACAGCATTTCAAAAAGCGTGCACATAGGTTTGAAAAGAACTACCAGACCCAGCATAACACTGAACGAGAGTATGCTGCCGATATCGTCAATGTAAATCGGTGAAACAATATGTACAATAATTGCCGCACAGGTCAGCGCAGAAAGCGCATTGAAATGCCGGCCCAGAAAAGGAGCCGCAAAAAAGAGTATAGCCATGAGTGTTGCCCTTACAGCACTCGGCCGCATTCCGGTTGCAAACGCATAGACCAGCAGCAAGGGCGCCAGGATAAATATCCAGCAGTAGCGCGGAACACCGCAGGCAGAAACAATAAAAACGAGCACTGAAGCAATAAGTGCAATATGAAGACCGGATATCGCAAACACATGCACTGTACCGGAACAGGCAAAAACCTTTTTCAGGTTACGTGGTATATTCTCTCTGAAACCCAGCAGCACCGCCTGATTTATATGAACAACATTCCTCCAGTTTTCAATACCATAGGTAATGCGTCGGGATGCATCATTTCTGAAACTTACGAGTCTTTTCCTCCAGTTGTCTGTATCAGCAGAGGAACACCGCCTTGAACTCATTTCTCCGCTGTTCAATAACAGCGAAGATCTGTATCCGCGTTTCTTCGAACAGTAAACTCTGCCTTTAAACACCCAGGTTTCACCAGTCGAAGGCACAACAGTCTTAGACCGGTCATAATCGCCGTACCAGTAAAGAAACAAAGGCAATGCAAAAGATTTGTTCCCCGGCAGCACAACAGCATTATCCAGGCTGAAATGATATCGCGCCGCCCTGCCCTTCAGTCTTTTTATACCAATCCTGTTGCCGATGCTGCACCTGACCTCCACAGCTCTTCTGTTGCTGCCTACATAGGCAATGTCCGCGGATTTACGATAGCGATCATACGAAGAACGCATCGTGCCTAAGGCAAAGAATACTGCAATAAGCGCAATAAAAAGCCAAGCAGGAGAATCTCTCCCAAACCGAAATACAATAAGCGCAAAAAAAGATACTATGCCTAATAGAACAAGTCCTGCTCTAAACGGCACGCAGATATAACCGCATTTAACGCCACCCAGCAAAGCCAAGGCAAAATAGAATATTACCGGTACCCGCCGGATATCCCGCCAAAAATCGTGTATGAGTCTGCACAGGAATAATCGGATCAGACACCCGTATCGCAGAAATCTGGATTCCAGAGAAATCGACTCCTTCAACGATTCCAAACCTTCCAACCCTTTAACCGGTTTCAACCCCTTCAACGATTGCGACCTTCACTGTGTTTTAAACAAAACTCACCTATGCAGGCATCCCCAACGCTTCAACATCAGAACGCATTTTCTGCATGTCAGACTTATCCAGATGCAATGATCCGGCCCCCGCATTTTCCACGATATTGTCAACTCTGCGGGCCCCGCAAAGCGCACAGGTCAATCCCGGTTGCGCAATAGTCCAGGCAATAACCAGTTGAGCCACACTGCAGTCATATTTCTCAGCAAGAATTCCCCAGCCCCTGACAAGCTCAACAACCTTTATGCGGTTCTCCGATTTAAACCAGGCTATACGGTTACGAACCGCTGTCTCCGACAGCTTATAATCCATTCCGATTTTTCCGGTTAAGAGTCCCTGCTCCAACGGGGAATAAGCCAGAACCGCTATATTGTGCCTGATACAGTAGGGTAGAACCTCATCCTCTATACTGCGGTCAAGCATGCTGTAACGAGGCTGATTTGAAGCCAGTTCACCTGCAGCCAGATACTCATCCATCTCAGAACAGGTGATATTCGATACACCGACAGCTCTTATCTTACCCTCATCCTTCATCTGCATCAACCAGGCCATGGTATCCTCAATAGGGGTTTTTGCCGGTTCAACCGACTGCCAGTGTGTCTGCAAGAGATCAATACAGTCAGTCTGAAGTCTCTTGAGAGAATGCTCCAGTTCAATTGTCAGTGTAGCGGGATTCAGAGAACGATAAACTGAACGGCCGTCATAATCAAAATGATGAGCTCCGATTCTGCTGTCCCACCACAATCCGCATTTAGTAGCAAGAACAGCCCTGTCCCGCCTGTCTTTTAAAGCTTTACCTACAACAGACTCACTGTGTCCATATCCGTAAACAGGTGCGGTATCTACCAGATTTATTCCATTGTCCAGAGCGGCATGAATTGTTTTAATCGACTGATCATCATCGCTGCTGCCCCACCACGGGCCTCCGCCTATAGCCCATGTTCCCAGACCTACTGCGGAAATTTTGATTCCGCTGTTACCAAGATCTCTGTACTGCATCATTATCTCCTGTAGATTTGTTTTCCGTTATCGTTTATAAACAGCGCAATCTGAATTCTGTCAGATACTATCATAAAATAGCATTTACTGTTAATTTTAAATTTCGGCAGCGCAACTATTTTTCTGTAAATTCGAAAAAGATGTGATCAAAGTTTCATCCCTTTTACATTCAAATAGACGTCCCCCTTCCCCCATGCAAACAAATTCCGCATACCGCATTCCTGTAACCAGATGACACACAACGAAATACAAAATATAGTGGACAAAACCTCTCTTAAACACTATATATAGACACGTTGCACGGAAGCAAGCAAACTGCCTGAAGCAGAGGGCAGATTGAATGAATTAACATCACAACACTAAATACGGACCAGATAAAATGAGCATTGAATCTCTGAAAAATTACGTTTTTACATCAAAATACAGCCGTTATATTCCAGAGAAGATGCGACGTGAGACCTTTGAGGAAGCTGTAGAACGGGTCATCGATATGCATCGCAGACATTTCAAAGACAAAGATATCGACGTCAATGATCTTCTGGATCGCTGTGAAAAGGCCATCAAGCAGCGTATTGTCCTGGGCAGCCAGCGCGCCATGCAGTTCGGAGGTGAACCTATTCTCCGCAAAAATGCGCGGATTTACAATTGTACAACATCATACTGCGACCGACCGCGTTTCTTCCAGGAGGCTTTATGGCTGCTTCTATGCGGTTGCGGGGTCGGCTTTTCCGTGCAGAAACACCATGTGGAAAAGCTTCCTGATATAAGTGAACCTTCGGGTGAAGACGAAACCTTTGTAATTCCAGACACCATTGAAGGCTGGGCTGATTCTCTGGGAGTTCTGCTTTCATCATACTTTCTGTCTGATCAGCCTTTTCCACAATATGCCGGCAAAAGAATGCATTTCGATTATTCTCTAATACGCCCGAAAGGACGGCCTATTTCATCCGGAATGGGACGGGCGCCCGGACCGGAACCCCTCAGACGATCCCTGAAACTCATCACACAACTGCTGGACCGCTGTGCGGAAAACGGACATAAAAAACTGCGTTCTTTAGACGCATACGATATTATGATGCATGCCTCCGACGCTGTACTCTCCGGCGGAGTGCGTCGCAGCGCAACTATATGCCTGTTCTCACCGGATGATGATCTGATGGCAAAAGCAAAAACCGGCAACTGGTTTATGGAAAACCCGCAGAGAGCCCGCTCCAACAACTCAGCCATACTACTTCGTGAAAGCACAAGCCGCGAGCAGTTCGCCCAGCTGTTGAAATCGGTCAAGGAATTCGGTGAACCGGGTTTTGTCTGGACTGATGATTTGGAAATGACTTTCAACCCCTGTGCTGAGATAGGGCTTTATCCACAGATAAACGGACAATCCGGTTTTGCATTCTGCAACCTCTGCGAGATCAATATGGGAATTGTCGATTCGGCAGAGAAGTTTAAGGAGGCATGCGAAGTCGCAGCGATTCTGGGAACCCTTCAGGCTGATTACACTGATTTCGAATATCTCGGGGAAATCAGTACAAGAATCGCAAAACGTGAAGCGTTGCTGGGAATTTCTATGACAGGCATGATGGAACATCCGAAGATAGCTTTCAACCCTGAACTGCAGAAAAAGATGGCGCAGCATATACTGAAGATCAATGAAAGAGTTGCCGAACGTATCGGCATCAACAAAGCAGCCCGCACAACATGCGTCAAGCCCGCCGGCACAACAAGCTCCATTTTAGGAACGTCTTCGGGCATACATCCCCATCATGCAAAACGTTATCTCCGTCGAGCGCAGGCGAATGAAGATGAACTGTTGGTGGATTTTTTCAAGGGGCAGAATCCCAAGGCTGTTGCAAAATCAGTCTGGAATCCCAACGGCACTGATGTCGTTCTCACATTCTGCATCGAAGCCAATCCCGACGCCCTTATCAAACGTGATGTCAATGCCAGAGATCTGCTTGAAAAAGTAAAACTTACGAAAGAGAACTGGATAGACACCGGCAAGCGTACAAATCTATGCGCAAAACCCTGGCTCAGTCACAACGTATCCAACACCATATCGGTGAAAGACGGTGAGTGGGATACAGTCGAAGAGTATATATACGAGAACCGCGATGCATTCGCAGGCATTTCACTCCTGCCGGACGGCGGAGATCTGGATTATCCGCAAGCCCCTTTCTGTGAAGTTCTCACCGCTGAAGAGATTGTTGATATATACGGAGTCGGAGCTCTGCTGGCATCCGGACTGATCGTAGATGGACAGCACGCTTTCGATGACAATCTCTGGGCTGCCTGTGACTGCGCCCTCGGACGCGGGGAAAACCTGCACGTCGAAACACCCAAAACTCATCCGAAACGCATTTATGAAGCTATCGAAGATGTTCGGAAAGCGAAACTGGACTGGGTACGGCGCGCGAGAAAATTCGCCACCAATTATTTTGATTGTGATGTCCTCAAAATGACACGCTGTCTCAAACGCGTCAGCACCTGCAAGCTGTGGGAGGATCTCACCCGCACTTATGCTCCGGTGGACTTTACGCAGCTGATCGAGAACGAGGACAACACCACCATCACACAGACCGTGGCCTGCGCCGGTGGCAAATGCGACATAATTTAGGAATGTTCCATACTCTCGATATACTGGAACGCTCTTGTTTCCATCCGGTATCTGGAAAAATAAAGTCTAACTACAGATAATTACAGCATACACACAGAGATGAATGCCGTAAAATAACGCTTATAAAAATATGCGCTAATTTCAGAGATCGGTATATACCGATCCCGGAGCGGGAGTATCGACTTTTTCAACCCCATGCTGCCGGATCAGCTTCTGCATCGCCGTCACTTTCTCAATTTCGCCGTGCACAGCGAACACATGTGAAAGGTTGCCCTTAATGCCGTCAAACCACTGCATTAAAGCGGTACGGTCCGCATGAGCGGAAAGGGCATTGATAGTATGAACTCTGGCCCGTAACGGATATTCCTCGCCGAAGATTTTAACGGGATCAACCTTTTCAACAATGCGCCTGCCGAGAGTGTTCTCAGCACAGTATCCAACAATCAGAATAATGTTCTCCGGATCACTTACACAATGTTTCAGGTGATGCAGCACGCGTCCTCCTTCACACATACCCGAAGCAGCTATTATGACCATAGGTTCCCGGGCTTCATTGAGAGCTTTGGATTCATCAACGCTTTCAATGAAACGCAGTCCGGGAAACTTCATGGGGTCAGTCCCCTGCCGTAGCAGATTTGAAGCCTCTTCATCGTAACATTCACGGTGTTTGGTATATACCTTTGTAGCCTTCAACGAAAGCGGACTGTCCACATACACAGGTGTATTGGGAATCCGTTTTGCTTCATAAAGTTTATTCAGATAATACAGAATATGCTGTGTGCGCCCGACACTGAAAGCAGGAATAATCAAAGTGGATTTCTGCTGATGAATATCTTCGATAAAAGCTTTCAGACGGCCCATGACATCTTCATGAACCGGGTGATCGCGATCGGCATAAGTACTCTCTGTTATCAGAATATCAGCACCCTGGGGACAATCGTAATCATTGATAATAGGCTGATTCGGCTGACCCAGATCCCCTGTAAAAAGCAGGCGGCGACTCGGTGACCCGGATACGTTGACATCCAGCTGAACAATGGCTGATCCGAGAATATGGCCAGCTTCATGAAAAGTGAAAGTTACACCGTCTCCCAGATCCACCTGGCGTTTCAAGGGTTCCATCTGGAACTGACTTATAATCTGCGTAACATCCTGCTCTTCATAAAGAGGTTCAAAAAGAACTTTATTCTGTCGGGCGCGTTTTTTGTTAACATACTCAAGGTCACGCATTTGCAGATAAGCGGAATCACGCAGAAGAATATCGCACAGTTCGTATGTTGCGGGAGTACTGTAAACTTTGCCGCGGAAACCGTTACGCGCCAATGTCGGAAGATTACCGCAATGATCAATATGCGCATGTGACAAAATCACCGCATCAATTGTTTCAGGATCAATATTAATGTTTCTGTTTTTATGAAAAGCTTCTTTACGGTGTCCCTGATAAAGACCGCAGTCAAAAAGAATACGTTTGCCGTTTGCCTCAATAAGATGCATTGAGCCCGTTGTCGTCTGTGCAGCCCCGTGAAAATGAATATTCAGCATTCTTCAACCCCTTACATTTATTCCGTTTATCAGTGAATATACAGAACACTCCAAACTTTATTGAAATCCATGCATATCCCGACTATACACTGTCCAGATTCTCTCAAATACCATGGTAAAAAACAAGAGATTCAATCCCTATGCCATCCAACACCCTGCCTTTTCTATAACAGGAATTGATTTTACAGCAACTAAAACGGTTCTTCAGGCGTAAGACATCATAACGCGCTCAAAAGCTTTCGGATCAACCGGTTCTGAACCCGGCCCGCCCGTCCGACAGATAGGAAAATTAGACTCGTAGGACGGTGCGGAAGACTCGAAAATCACACCAACCGGAATCTCATCGCCCCAGGTTGCTGCAGCCTTCATTGCCGTTGGCCAATTTCGCGTGTCATAATCATCAGGCAGTGGTTTACATCGATCGCGATACCACTTGAAGGTATTGACTTTGTTGAATGAGACACATGGCTGCAGGATATCCACCAGCGCAAAGCCCTCATGTGCAAGGGCCTGCCGGATAACATCCGCAAGGTGGTCTTTCATTCCTGAAAAACCGCGGGCAACAAATCCGGCCTTCATTGCAACAGCAACTGCGACGGGGTTGAATGCGGACGACCGTATGCCGTGAGGCTGTGCTTTCGTGGCAAAACCTGTCTCCGAGGTAGGGCTGGCCTGTCCCTTGGTCAATCCGTAAACCTGATTGTTATGAACCAGAACTGTGATGTTGATATTACGCCGGATAGCCGCAAGAAAATGGTTGCCTCCCTCACCGTACATGCAGCCGTCTCCGCTTTCAGCAATAACATTAAGGGCCGGACCAGCCAGCTTTGCACCTGTGGCTACAGGCAGAGCCCGACCGTGAAGACCATTGAAAAAGTTGGCATTCAGATACTGTGGTGTTTTGGCCGCCTGACCGATTCCGGAAACCATCAGCACCTGATGCGGCGCAATCCCGGCGGCCAGCAATGCCTGCTTGAGTGCAGGCAGAATGCCGAAGTTCCCGCAGCCGGGACACCAGGCGGTATCGTAGCTACCGTAATCTTCAATTGTCAGAGTGTGTTCATTCATGTTCCAGCCCTCCTGTGATGTATTCCGGCGTCAATGGCAATCCATCGTAGCGTAGAATATGCCCGTGTACCTCGAATCCGGTTTCCCTCCGTATAAGCCGGGCGAACTGTCCTGTAGCGTTTCCTTCCACGCAGACCACACGTTTAGCGTCACAAAGATAATCCATGAATAACTTCGGATCAAGTGGCCAAACCTGTGAAAAATGCAGCGTGCCGACACGTTTGCCTTTCTCACGCAGGCAGACGGCTGCCTCGTTGACAGCTTCCTGAGGTGATCCCCAGCTCATCAGCAGCAGATCCGCCTGCGCATCACCGGAATATTCCGGTGCAACAATATTATCAAGAAGTATGCGCATTTTCCGCAATCGTTTATCCGTCATTTTTCTCCGAACCCCGAGATCTTCGGTAATGTGTCCGCTTTCATCATGTTCATCGCTGTCGGCGGCAACCAGCTCTGTACCCGCACCGGGAATCCGGCGGAAGGAAACCCCCGATTCTGTGATGGCATAACGCGAATAGGATTCCGATGACTCAGTCGGCGCGACTGGTTCCAGTAATCTCGTGTCCGGGATTTTAAAGGGTTCGACATCCTGGTAGGAATCAGCCAGAAACTGCTCGGTGAGCAGTATCACCGGACCCTGACTAGCCTCCGCAAGAGCAAAAATCCGACTCATGTGCTCAAAGCAGGCCTCAATTGTGCCGGGTGCAAAAATTGCACGCGGAAACTCGCCGTGGCCGCCATGCAGGGCGAATTCCAGATCGCCCTGTTCTGTCCGCGTGGGCAGGCCCGTAGCCGGACCGGGACGTTGTGCAATGACAATAACAACAGGCGTTTCAGTCATACCGGCCAGACTGACGCCCTCCGTCATGAGAGCAAAGCCTCCTCCCGATGTGGCAGTCATGGAGGGACAGCCTGAAAAAGCGGCTCCGACAGCCATGTTGATAGCGGCGATCTCATCTTCGGCCTGTTCAACAACGATTCCCATCGTATCGGCATGCCGTACCAGATTAAGCATGATTGACGTCGCAGGTGACATAGGATAAAAAGCGCAGAATTTGACGCCGCCCGCCAGTGCGCCGAGTGCAATCGCTTCATTTCCTTTGAGGACTGTCCGCGGTGCATCGTCCGGCCGGACAGGTTCGAGTGCCACGTTTGTAGTAGAAGGAACTGTCTCCACCCATGCGTAGGCTGCATCCACCGCCGCGCGGTTGGCCCGGGAAACCTCATCATCTTTATTTTCAAAAGATGCGGCGACAGTATCACCTACAAGTGTCTTGTCCAGACCAAGCAGAGCGGCCACCACGCCGAGTGCGACAACATTGAGATAGCGGGATCCGGCCAGGTTTTCAAACGGCACATAGACACAGTTTTGATCTTCGACGGAAACCGCTTCGTCAAGAATTATAAGGTTGTTGTCAGGCACAAGCGCATCACGGTGCAGACGGACAGTATCAGCATCCAGTGCCACGAGAATGTTCACCGGTTCCCGGGGCGCAGTCTGACGTTCACACCCTACACAAATTGCAAACGTGTTGTGTCCACCGCGAATGCGTGACATATACGTTTGTGTCACATGTATGTGATACCCGCTTTTTACGAGGATTCGAGCGAGGAGATCACCCACCGTAACGAGACCTTGACCGGCCTCTCCGCCGATCAGGATTTGAAGCATGTTGAAATTCATAATGCAATCCGTTCTTCCTGTTGACACGCCAGTGACAAGTACAGGAAACCATCTGTCACCACAACATCCACTGACGTTTGTTATTCATCATATCAGGCTTCAACAAATCCTGCAAGCTTTGCACCAAATCTGATCATCATCGGATTTAACTCACAATAGATGACACCGAAGCAGGTTCAGTCTTTCAGCTGTTTTTCCTCTCGAATGATGTGTCTCCACAGTTCATCTGCCACTTCTATGAATTGTTCGATTTTCCCCTGTTTCAGCCATTTACGCCACTTCTTGAAGATCCTCTTCTTTTCCCTGTAACCTGCTATTTCCAATATCGGCTCGAGGTATTCCGCAGCGTGGTAGAAGTCAAGGATCTCAACAGCGAAGGGAAAGTGTATCCGCCGGATATCCCATAGCCAGTGAGCTCCGTTAGCGATAAAAAGAGTCACCTTTGGAACATCCCTATGGGATGCTAGTAACCCGCATCACCGATGCAGAGCGACAAGTGCCCCGTTCAAGGACTGAACGTATCCGCTACCAGTGCTGACGGGCAAACTCTAGGCTTCAATATGTCGTGCTACCTTACTCGAAAACACGGCATTATATGCCGTTTCTGTCCGTGGCCCCACAGCTTTGATACAGGCTTCCTCTCCACGGTCGCTTACGCTTCCGCAGTTGCCTTTATCTAGCATTTGAGTTATTTTCACAACTAAGTTTCCATACAGGGGATTTTAACCCCATTAGTTCGCGCCCATGCCGGACGTACACAACCGGATAGACAATATTTGCTAATCGCAAAATTGTCATTTTGACGTTATGCTTTTTATTGACCACCCGCTGCACTCGATTGTACAATTGTCGCAACAGTTAGGCGACTTTATGGATATTGTAATTAACACTTCGGCTATTATTGCAGTCATGCTGAATGAATTGGAGAAAAAGAAAATCATGAGTGAGTCAACTCATCGGAAGCCCGCGTTGGCATCTACAGTAAGTTATCCAATGACGCGGGTCTCCATGGGAGTTCAGTGTGTGGCATTGTGTGCAGTACTGGTGTTTGCGAATCTTCCCTCTATCACTTTCGCCCAATCATCATGTCCGGGAATTCATGTGAAAATTCCGAACATAAAAAACAGTACTGGAAATATTACTTGTGGAATTTTCAAAGCACCAGAGGGTTTTCCCAATAAATTTTTGGAGTCGGCAAAGGCAATTATAATAAGAAAAATTCAGAAGACAAAAGCGCAATGCGACTTTTCGAATATCCCGCCGGGAACCTATGCAATCGCCGTCATCCATGATGAGAACATGAACGGCGAGCTCGACACCAATTGGTTTGGCGTCCCCACGGAAGGTTACGGCTTTTCAAAAACGACCATTGACAAATTCGGCGCTCCTGCGTTTTCTGTCGCCAGCTTTCAGTACGATGGGCAAAACACAAATCTGACGATCAGGTTGAATTACTGAGCGACCTTTTTATGAATACGGTTGTTGAAGCATTTGTCAAAATGGAATCTGAGTTTCTCTGCCGCCATTTTAAGCCATGATTTGTGAACCGCTGTTCGATCATTCCTGCTTACCCCCTTTGCCGCCAAACGTGAACGTCCCGGGCACTCTCATGTGATTCCCATTCTTCTTCAGGGAGACGGGAGCTCGACCAGCAGTCGGTAGAATTGACCGCTCGGCGGATTATTCGTGTCGCTCAGCGCATCGAGGCCGCCCGTCCCCATGCGCGGCCCTCCACCGGGGATAGCGCGCCAGTTCCCATCCAACAGGTTGCTGCAACCGAACAGGCTGTAGAGTCTTTCCGACGACGACTGGAAGGTAACCACGGGCTGCGGGTTTTTGGACACGGACATAATGCAGAAGTAACTATCCGGATCATCCGGATCGGTGTCGGCGATGAACTCCTGGCGGTTGTTGTACGAGTCACCATCCCAATTTTCATCGGCATCCAGATGATTGGTCGGGCTGAGACCGTGAACCTGTTCCCATATGTCGTTGACACCGTCGCCGTCGAAGTCTGCCGGAATGACAATCTGCGCGGTGGTTACGTCCGAGGTCGTGCCGTCGACGTTGACACAGCGGTAAGCAAAACGGTTGGTTCCCGTGGTGTTGGAGAACGGCGTGAAGAGAAAATGATGGCTGTCGACAACGCTTACAGTCCCGAGGGTTCCGTTGCTGACCACCTGGAACGTCATGTTCCAGTCCAAACCCGTATCGCTCGAGCCCAGGAGGTCGTGCCCGACCAGTTGGCCGCTGGACGACGTATTAACGACGCTGTAGTCGGTGGGAAGAAGCGATGCCATCTGGGCCTCGCCAGGCATATTGTGCAGGTTTGCGGTCATTTCTTCGTCAACGGCGTTGGGTGTGGCGTCGTTTGAGACAACGTCGCAGTCGAACTGAACCACGAGTTTTGAATAGGCGGGATGACTGTGATCCGGGCGGCGGAAGGCCCAGGCGTCGATCGCCGGCCCGGGAAGCACTTCGCGAAAGAGGCAGATTTCGTCGAGGGCGCCTCCAAAATGCTGTTCCATGAGGGAGACGGGCTTGACGCCGAAGTAAAGGTTCGCCTCGGAAAGCGGTGCGCTGAGGGTGATCTCTTTGAGCGCCTGCGTGGCGCAGGCGCGCCCGTTGATGTACAGGGTGATGTTCGTGGCGTCCCGCACGCCGGCGATATGGCTCCAGCGGCCCCACGGGATCGGGTCGGGCGATGTCGCCTCGTCCGCCCGGCTACCGCCTTTCGCCACGGCAAAGGTAACCCGTCCGTCAGCGTCCAGGCTGATGTAATCCCGGTAGGCGCCAACGACGCCGTCAAGCCGATACAGCCAGCCGTTGGTTTCCGGCCGCGCCCAGAGTGTGATCGTATAGGTGTCGGTCCCGGTAAACCAGATGCTGTTGGTTCCTTCCACAACGGCGTAATCGTCGATGCCGTCGAAATGCAAGGCCTTCCCGAACCCTGCGCGGACGGTTGAAACCGGTGTTTTTTTCAAATCTCCACAAGGCCATGTTGTAGCCAGCCGACCCTGCCGCTACGATGCGTTGTGCATCGTTGACAATGGCGCCGTCGGCAACGACGTCATCCTTGTCTGTGCCGGTTGTGACCGTTCCGGTCCGGTTTCCGCCGAAACTGCGATCGATCCTGCCGTCCCAGGTTCCTCG
>JAWOEI010000066.1:0-43126 GCA_046482825.1 Kiritimatiellia bacterium | reverse complement strand
GCCTGCTTCAGCAATGGCCCGGCCGAGGGTAAAGGGCGGACGCTGCTCGATGATCGCCTTTTCGACGATGCGGCGTGCGGACTCGCCTTGAAGGCGGCTCTGTCGGATCAAGCCCCGGCGAAATTCAGGCTTTAGATGCCAAAGGAGTTAAACTGGCATCCTGGATGAGCTTCCGAAAGTAGAAAACAGCCTGCGGCACCAATGGGAAAAATCATATGACAGACAGGATTAACAGAGTTGAAGTTCACGGTACACCTGGCGAAGGAGCCCGTGCCAGAGGGATATGCAAGGCAATTTTTCCTTTGATTGTCTGTGTGTTTCTCTTCGGTGTGTTTACGGGGTTGCTGATACCTGTGGAGGCAAGTGCTCCGGTGCTGTTCGGCTTTGCGGGTGTCTTTGTTCTTGTGCTTTGGCTTGCCTGGGATTTTTATGACGGGGTTTCGTCTTATTTCAAAGGGGCCCGGGGTGAGGAGATTGTCGCTGTACAGCTTTCCGGAGGTCTGCCAGCGGGATACCATGTTTTTCATGATCTGGAACTCAGGGGAGTTTCCCCGATAGATCATCTGGTAGTCGGACCGTCAGGGGTTTTTGTGATCGAAACAAAATTCTGGTCCGGTCGTGTCAGTTGCAGCGACGGGATGTTGCTGGTTGACGGGGGAAATCCTTCAAGATCGCCGGTTGAACAGGCCGATGTTGAAGTCAAGGCCCTTCGGGAGTGGTTTTCGGCCAAAATGAATGATGTGCCCCCGATAATCCCTGTAGTCTGTTTTGCGGGAAATAATTTTGATGGTTCCGCAGGTGAGTTTCCGTTTCAGCTGAGAGGCGTAGGTGTTTGCAATGTAAATGATATTTGCAGTTTCATTCTTGCTGGCAAGGCAGATCTTTCGCCTGTCGGTATTGAAAGTGTTATAAAAGTTTTGGAGTTTTAAATTACAATGAGAAAATTTATTTTATTGGCTGTAAACAGCCTCATTCTGTTTTTCAGTGTTGTTGCATCGGCGGAATCTGCGGATAATTCCGTCCCGGTTCCCCAGGAATATTACAACACGATCGCCAGAAAGTTTTCACGTGCGCTTTCTGTCGGTCATCTTTCTCAACGCAGTCTTGATGACTCAATATCCTGCCAGGCGTGGACGAATCTGCTGAATTCATTTGATTTTGACCGCAGTTATTTCCTGCAGAGCGATATCAACTCTTTTACAAACTATAAGTTCAGAATAGACAATATGGTTAAAACCGGAGATGTGTCTCTTCCTTATGAGATTTACAGGCTTTTTGAGAAACGTGTCCGTGAACGGTATGGATTTGTTACCAACCGGCTGCAGCGCGGGTTTGATTTCGACATTGATGAATCCTATATGTTTAAACGCAAAAACCTGGACTGGCCTGTTGACAGGAAGGCCCAGAATGAATTGTGGCGCAAACGTATCAAGAACGACCTTCTTGCAATGATCCTGCGGCGGGAACTGGCGGAAGATTCTGCGATAGATAAATCAGACGAAGCTGTCTCCTCCACAAGTACCAATGCTGCAGATAAAGCTGAATCAGATGACGAGAACAAACCGGTGATTACCCCAGAAGAAAATATCACTAAAAGATATAAGCAGTTCAGAATTATTATTGAAGATATGGATGAAGAGGCAATTCTGCAACGATATCTCAGTTCGGTTGCTTATGCCTTTGATCCGCATACAGATTATATGTCACCCATGCGTAAGGAAGATTTCGATATAGACATGAATCTGTCTCTCTGCGGAATCGGCGCATCGCTGCGGTCAGAAGACGGAATGGCTAAAATCATGGAGATTATTCCCGGTGGTCCGGCTGACCGCGATAAGCGGGATATCCGACTGATTCCGAATGACCGCATTATCGGCGTCGGCCAGGAAGACGAACCTGTTGAAAGCATAGTCCATCTGCCGCTGGCCAAGGCGGTTCGCAAAATACGGGGGGAAAAGGGAACAAAAGTTGTGCTGGAAGTTATTCCGGCTTCGGATCCCGGAGGAACTACCACCAAGATGGTCGATCTGATCAGAGATGAGGTCAAGCTTGAAGCGCAGGCCGCGACCGGTTATGTGTCGCGGGTTTCCCTTGAGGATGGTAAGTTTATGAAAGTGGGGGTTGTCAAATTGCCTACCTTCTATGCGACTATGGACAAAAAACGCGGTGATCCCGGTTTCAAAAGTGCAACCGAGGATGTGAAGAATTATATCAATAGCTTCAATGACAACAATGTAGCTGCTATGATTCTTGATCTGCGCAATAACGGCGGAGGCTCTCTGCGCGAGGCTATTTCGTTAACAGGCCTTTTTATAAGTAGCGGTCCCGCTGTTCAAGTGCGGGAGCTTAACAGAATTATGGTTCTTTCTGTTCCCAATACCCGCATTGCTTTCCGCCGTCCTGTGGCTGTGCTTATCAACCGTGCATCTGCTTCCGCGTCTGAAATTGTTGCCGCAGCACTGCAGGATTACGGACGCGCCGTAATTATAGGAGACAGCAAATCGCACGGAAAAGGTACTGTTCAGACAGTGCTGCCTCTCGGCGCGGAAAAGTACGGTTCTCTGAAACTCACAACCGCGAGTTTTTACAGAATAAACGGGGCTTCCACTCAGCGTAAGGGGGTGCAGTCTGATGTTGTTATCCCTTCACGTCTTGAAGGCCTCGAAATAGGCGAGGAGAAGCTGCCCAATTCATTACCCTGGTCTGAGGTTGAACCCGCACGCTATATGCCTGTTTTCGATATGTCTGAATTTTTAACGGAATTGCGTCGCCTTTCGGCAGAACGACTTGCAGATAATGAGGAGTATTCCAGGTATTGTAAAATGGTGGAAAGCTTCAGAAAGGCCACGGAAAGAAAGGAACTTCCCCTTCTTAAATCTGAACGCAGAAAAATGATGGAAGAGGAAAAAGCCATGCGGGATTTGTACGATACGGATCAGATGACTTCTGAAGAGGACAGACAGACACCGGAGATGGAAATTAATTCCGATGAGGATGATATTGTGCTGACTGAATCAAAATATATTCTCGCTGATTTTGTCAATCTGACAGGCGGAGGGGATATGGAACTTGAGGGCGATATCCGCAGCAGAGTTATGCGGATATTCGGTGCCGCAGGAAGGTAGGCCTTTATGAAAATAAATTTCACGAAAATGCACGGTGCAGGCAATGATTTCATACTGATTGATGACCGCGACGGAGTGGTGCCATGGGAGGATTACTTTCTTATGGCAACTCTGGCGAGCCGTCGTACCGGTATTGGCTGTGAAGGCATACTTATGCTTCAGTCTTCGGATAAAGCGGATTTCCTGATGCGGTTCCTCAATCCTGACGGGACCGAAGCAGAACTTTGCGGTAACGGTTCACGGTGTGCGGCCGCCTTTGCAAACGCTATAGGCGCTGCGGACAGAAACATGACAATGGAGACTGTCAGCTGCGGATTGATTGATGCTAAAATTAATGACAGCGGTGTGTGTGTCTGGATGCCTGAGTCGTCGCGTCGCGAATACGGGCTTTCTCTGAATGTGGATGATCAGGTGATTAAGGCGGATTTTATCAATACCGGCGTCCCGCACCTGGTTGTGCAGGTGCCTAATGTGAATGATGTCGATATTGAAAAACTCGGCAAGACTCTACGCCTGCATACTGTTTTTGAACCTGATGGAACCAACGTTGATTTTGTTTCCCTGCGTGCCCCCTCACGCATGTCTGTACGTACTTATGAGCGTGGTGTTGAGGGTGAGTCAGGGGCCTGCGGAACCGGAGCGGTTGCATGCGCGGCTGTTGCGGTTGAAACAGCCGGTTTCACCCTTCCCATAAAAGTTAAGACCTCAGCAGGCTATGACCTGGTAATTGATGGCGATTACCGCAAACAGAAGTGTACCGGTTTGACTTTGACCGGACCGGTTAAGTTTGTATATGAAGGCGTTATCGAACTTGATGACATCAAGCTGGGCGGCGATGTGGAATAATGTTATATGAACAGAATACTCTTTGAACCCGCTGAGATTGAACCTGACGGATGTGTGATGCTGCGTGATTTTAGGGCTGAACATATACGCAATGTGCTCAAGGCTGTCCCCGGAAAAGTTCTGAAAACCGGTGTTGTCAACGGTCTTTGCGGATATTCCACTGTTATGGAGATTTCTGATGTCGGCATATTGCTTGAAACATCCCATCAGGAGGAGTCTCCTCAACCATGGTTTGATGTGATTCTTGCGGCTCCGAGACCGCTGGCTCTGAAACGGCTATGGCCGCAATTGACGGCCCTCGGAGCAGGGAAAATATTTCTGGTAAAAGCGGAAAAAGTTGAAAAATACTATTTCAGCAGCCAGTGGGTCAGACCGGAAAGCGTAAAATCGCTTTTGGTTGAAGGAGCTGTGCAGGCTGGCCTGACACATATTCCTGATTTTGAGATCAGGATGGATTTCAGGCGCTTTATGAATGAGGAATTTGATAAAATGGCTCCGAAGTATTTCCCGTTGCTGGCACATCCCGGACCTGTGCAATCTTTGGAACTTCCTGCAGATCAGAATCTCAGACCTCTGATTGCTGTCGGTCCCGAAGGCGGATGGACTGATAACGAGCTGGAAATGTTTGAAGATTGCGGGTTTGCACTCTTTTCATTGGGCGAACGTATTCTGCGCAGTGATACAGCTTGCATAGCCCTCATTTCTGTAATGGATTATGCCTTGCACTCGCATTTGCAGCAAAGATGCGGAAAGTTATGTCCGGATGTCCTGCCTCCCGCAGAAGGGGAATGAGCGTATTTTGATGAAAAAAAAGCAGAAGAAAGACGCCGGTGGCAGACGCTCTGAGCCGCGTTTACGCGCGGATCGCGGTGAGTGGATCTACGGACGGCGTCCCGTTTCAGAGGTGCTTAAAGCCGGTGTGCGGCACATCTATGAGGCCGTCCTGCCGCTGGAACGGCCTCATAAACAGGATATGCCAGCCATCCGCCAGGCGCTGCAGGCCGGTAATATTCCCTGCCGCTTTGCTGGCCGGGATGATTTGGATGAAATCTGTAATGGGGGTAATCATCAGGGAGTCGCCCTGCGTACGGGTGGATTCCCCTATATTTCTTTTGATCAGATAATTCATGATGTTAAAAAAAATCCTGATGCACTTGTCATTATACTGGATCATATCGAGGATCCGCAGAATACCGGGTCTATTCTCCGAACCGCTGAAACTGCTGGCGTTACAGGCATAGTGATGCCGGAAAACCGCTCTGCCGGAATTACCCCGGCTGTTGTAAGGGCCTCTGCCGGGGCTTCTGAATATATGCGCGTGGCCCGAGTTGTCAATCTGACACGTTCCGTTAAAAACCTGCAGAATGCCGGATGCTGGGTGACGGCACTTGATATGGGAAAAAATACGCGTAACTATACCGATATCGATTTCAATGGACGGATCGCTCTGGTTGTCGGTAGCGAGGGTAACGGGGTTTCCCGCCTGGTGCTTGAAACTTCAGATTTTGCAGCATCCCTGCCTATGGCCGGCAGAATTGCATCGCTGAATGCAGCTGTTGCCGCCGCTGTTGTTATGTACGAAGTCGGACGGCAACGACGCGAAAAGACAGAATTCCGGCAGTAAATAAAACGTTCTGATGTCAGATACTCGCAAATTTTTATTCTGTGATCTGGTTCCTCCTGTCAGTTCGTTCTCACAGCAGAGCGGATTTTTTGATTTTATCCGGGGGGGAAGCTGGTGTTGTCGGGGATCTGATCTCTCCCGGGAACGTATTGCTGAACTTTTCAAAGAATCCGGATGCGGCTGGCGCTGTTCTTCGGAATCGGCCGGAATCAGATTTTACATCGACGATAAATTCGCGTGTGAATTTTATGAGCTGCGGATAAAAACAGACGAAATTGTCGTGCGCGGAGGGAATGATGCGGCTCTTTTCTATGGTGCGCTGACGTTGTTCCAGCTGCTGGATATGAGTGGAGGAAAAGTTCCCTGCTGTCATATTTCAGACGGGCCAGCTTTCCCTGTGAGGGGTGTGATGCTCGATATCTCCCGTGATAAAGTTCCGTCTATGAAAACCCTTTACGGACTGGTTGATAAATTATCCCGCTTGAAATTCAATCATCTGGAACTCTACATGGAACATACCTTTGCGTATGAAAAACATGTGGCGGTCTGGAAAAATTCTTCACCTTTAACAGCCTCCGAAGTGCGGTATCTGGATCTTTACTGCCGGAGCCGTTTCGTGGAACTTACCCCCAATCAGAATTCATTCGGACATATGGAACGCTGGCTTGTCCATTCTGAGTATAACCACCTGGCAGCATTGCCTGAAGGAGGAGCACCGCTTCCCTGGGGGGGAGTTCAACCTGAGCCCGCTGCTCTCAACCCTCTGAATCCCGAGAGTCTGAATTTACTGGATTCTCTTTACTCTGAACTGTTGCCCTGCTTTTCATCGTCGCTTTTTAATGTCGGGTGCGATGAGGTTTTTGAACTGGCGACTGGCCGATGTGCTGCCGAGGTTGCTGAAATCGGTGAGGGACGTGTCTATATCGACTTTCTTAAAAAGGTTTTTGCTCTGGTCCGAAAGTATGGCCGGCGTCCGGAGTTCTGGGGCGACATCATTATCCGGTATCCTGAGCTGGTTGCGGAACTGCCGCAGGATGCAGTCGCGCTTGAGTGGGGTTACGAGGCAGATCATCCCTTTGGTGAACATAGTCGTCTTTTTAAGCATGCAGGGCTGGATTTTCTTATCTGTCCGGGAACGTCCTCCTGGAACAGCATCTGCGGAAGACATCAGAATATGACTTCCAACATACGCCATGCGGCTTCAAAAGGACTGGAGTTCGGAGCACGCGGTCTGCTTCTTGCGGACTGGGGTGATTCCGGGCATTGGCAGCCTTTGAGCGTGAGTTATGCCGCCTTTGTTCTGGGGGCTGCCGAATTCTGGTCGCCGGGTAATATGAAGAATACCGGCATTGCTTCCGCAGTTTCACGTGTTTTTCTCGGAGGCTGCATTGAAATGGCGGAGATACTGATTGATCTCGCTTCGCTTTACAGTTTATCCGGAACCCTGTGTTCCAACAGCTCTGTCTTTTTTCATCTGCTGTTTAAGAAGAATTACATTCTCCCTGAAGGGGTAACAGTTCAGTCGCTTAAAAAGGTTGAAAACCGCCTGCAGGATATTGCATATAAGTTCCGAAACCGCCTGTCAGAGCAGTATGACGGCGAATCGGCCGTTGTTCAGCGGGAAACTGATCAGGTCATAAGGCTGGTTTCCGCTGCCTGTCAGCGCGGCAGAGCCTTGCTGGAAAACAGAACAGATGACCTCTCTTTTGCCCGTTTGTGGCGGAATAAAAGTGTTCAATGCATCGAAGCTCAGAAAAATATCTGGCTACTACGGAATCGGGAGGGCGGAATGCAGGACAGTCTAAAGCGGGCTGAAGCTCTCAGTACGGAATAACCAGTTTGAAACAGGTGTTACGGCCTTCAGGCGGATCTATCAGATAGATGTTGCCTTCAAGTTCGGTCATCATCCCTTTGCAGATAGCCAGCCCCAGCCCCGTATTGCCTTTCTTGCTGGTGAAATACTGCTGAAAGATCTTTTCCCGGTTTTCGGCAGGTATTCCCGGTCCGTTATCGCTGATAAAAATATGCATTTCCGTCTCAGCTTTAACAACGCTGATTTCTATCTGCGGATTCTTTATCTCTGCCTGCGTAATTGCCTCGACCGCATTTTTCAGAAGGTTTACAATGACTTGCTGAAGTCCCGTTCTGTCAAAAACAACAAGGCATTCTTCTTCAGGATGCTCGAATATCACCTCAATATTCTTCTGTTGAAATTCTCTGTTGAATATATAAACCGTATCTTCCAGAAAGGCGTACAGATCGAATTTGCGGAACACGGCTGGCTCCCGTTTTACGATTCTGCGTATATTCTTCACAATCTGTGTCACACGGCAGACGTCATTGTTTATATCAGTGAGTGCATCACGCAATTTTTCTGTATTGTCCGGCGAGAAATCAAGAAGCTTTTTGATATAGTTTATATTGAGGTTTATAGCTGCCAGAGGCTGGTTGATTTCATGCGCTAATTGCGTGTTGGCTTCGACAAAATGTTGTTTAGATGAGATCTCACCGATGCGTGCCTTGATTTCAGCTAGCTCGTTTTCCGTCTTAATCACCTGGCTTATGTCCTGTATGGCTCCGAATCCGGTGACAAAATCTTCGCGGATTTTGTTAAATCGGGCCCATATACGCAAATATGCAGTACTGCTGTTGAAACGGAAATTACAGATTTCATCAAAAGAACCACCGTCTTTCATGCATTTTTCAAAACGGTCGGCGTACTCTTTTTTTGTGATAGGATCCCTGCTGCTTCGCAGCAGCTCTGTAATAACGGATGCCGAATCCGGCGAGTTTTCCTTTACTTCCCGCTCCGAAAAACGGATCAGACGGTTGAACTGGCTGGAACAGGTGAAATCATTGCCAGCAATATTCTGTGTGTAGGCCCAGAATCCGGTATTGGAAATTTTTTCGGACAACCGATAGTAGTTGTTGAGTGTCTTCAGTTTTTTCTTGTTGCGGCTGAGCCGCACCTGATTCCGTATGCGTTCAATCAGAACAACGTCCACAATGGGTTTCGTTATGAAATCGTTGCCGCCCAGTTGAAATGCTTTTGTCTGTGTTTTTACAGAGGAATCCGCTGTGATGAAAATAATCGGTATTTCACGGATCAAAGAATCATGCTGTAAATGCCTGCAGACCTGAAACCCGTCGATTTCCGGCATCATGATATCAAGCAGGATGATATCAGGAAGTGTTTCCTTCACCAGTTTGATGCCGGACATTCCACTGTCGGCAATGTATATATTATAACCTTGCGGCATCAGGATTGATGCCACAAGTTTATTGTTAACCTGATTGTCATCGATTAACAGAACAGTTATGTCATTATTATCATCTACAGCATTATGTGTTATAGAGTCCATAATGATACCGCCTGTTTCAGTCTTTTGTGTCCAGTTCAATGTCCGCTGTGGTAAGAATCTTGTTTTCAGCAAGAGCGGCGGCCATGCGGACCAGCTCCGCAGTTGAATTCGCGCGCATCTTGTCAATCATGTGCGCACGGTGGATTTTGACTGTTTTTTCAGAAATCTGAAGATCTTCCGCAATTTTCTTGTTGATGAAACCTCTCGCAACGCGGGTGAAAACTTGACGCTCACGCTTGGTCAGGTTTTCATAACCCGCCTTTGCCTTTTCAAACAGAGCCACCGCCTTCTTGTTCGTATAATTGAACATCAGCGCCTCATTGATGGCATCCATCAATTCCTCGTTTTCAAACGGCTTGGTTATGAAATGAAGTGCTCCGGATTTAAGTGCTTTCACGCTTGTCTGGACATCTCCATGTCCTGTGATGAAGATGATGGGAATGTTCATCTTGCTTTCCTGCATGACTTTCTGCAGTTCAATGCCGGTGAGACCTTTGCCCATCCTGATGTCCACAACTGCGCAGGAAACATCAGCCTGTCGCAGGCAGGAGCTCATAAAAGTTTCGGCACTGTCAAAAAGATCATATACCAAGCCCTCTGATTCTAAAAGCCTCCCAATGGCTTTTCTAAGCGATTCATCATCGTCGATAACATAAACGACCGCTTTGGTCCATGGTTTATCTGTTTTTAACATATTTTTTCCCTCATGTAGGCGGTTACAATTTTTACATTGTAACAACGCTTTATTAACATATAACTAATCTAGGCTTAAATGCATTCTTTATTATGCTATATGGTAACTATTGTTTCAAGGAAAAAATGTGTAATTAAAAATATTTCCTCTGTTTGGTTTTTACAGAGCTTATGCTGGTCTATTGCTCAGGTTAGAATTCCCTTGGAACCCCGTGCTGAATCATCCCACCAGGAGGGTTTCCGTGTTACTATCCTTGCAATGCCTTTGGTGGTCATCTGTATGCCTTTGGCACTGACATTTTTTACGCGTACATCTCCGGGATTGAACACCTGCTGATGTATTTTCTGTCCCTTGAATGGTTTGTATTTGACAAAAATCTGTTCAGGAACGCCTTCCTGGAAAAGCAGTATTCTGCTTTTATCGGGTGCCAGTTTGTAGTTCTTGTTCATGATCATCCCACCGAATACAAATCTTTTGATATATACAATGCCGAAATCAGGTTCACGGTAAACTGTTGTGAATTCCTTCTCTTTATTATGAATATCACAGTGAACCCAGTTTTTATCGACAAAAAATTTGTCAGGCGGCGGAATTGTTTTGTAGCTGCCGTCAGACCATAGAATGATTATTCTGTCTTTTGAAGAACACTTGAAGAGTTCTTCCCCTCCTTTTATATCAGTCCCTATATACCCGTTATCTTTATCCAGTTTTATGGAGAGTTCCGATGCCGTCAGTTTTCGGACTTCGACTTCTTTGAACCCGTTTTCTTTTATCCGGGTCAGACGCGGATAGAACTTTCTGTACTTTTTTATGAGATTGCTGAGATAACGTGTTGTAAAGCGTTTAATCTGGCTGAGATTGTTTTTAACGCTTTTCTCCTCCTCCAGGATGTCGGCGATTTCCTGACGGTTTCTGTTGATGTCATAGCGTGAAATACGGCGGATTTTAATCTGAAGCAGTTTTTCAACGTCCTCTGCCGTGACATCTCGGCGTAAACGCTTCAGGAAAGGATCAAATCCGGTTATAACCGCTTCCTGTACCGCTTCCCATGTGATCTTCTCTTCGATTCTCTTGTAGATCCGTTCCTCGATGAAAATCTGCTCCAGTGTTTTGCTGTGAAACAGATTATCCAGTTCTGACAGACGGATTTCAAGCTCCCGTTTTAAAATATCCATTAACTGGACGGCAGTTGTTTTGATGATTTCCGAGACAGACATTTCAGTGGGTCTGTTCTTGAACAGGACAACAGGACGGCTGGAAATGGAAACTTCGCACGATGTGAATGCATAAAGCATCTGTACTGCTTTCTCCTGGCTCACACCCGGCGAGAGTACCAGCTCTATTTCCACTCTTCCCGCTGTGTAATCGTTTATCTGTCTGACTCCGATTTTTTTCTTTTTGATAGCATCTTCAATGTTGTTGATGAGAGATTCGGTTGTCTGTCCCCACGGAAGTTCATGAATAACAAGTTTGTTCTTATCACGGTTTTTTATGCCGGCGCGTATTTTGATTTTTCCCCGTCCGTCACTGTAGTCCGTCACATCCATCGTTCCGCCTGTCTGAAAATCGGGAAGAACAGTAAACGGTTTTTTGCGGAGTGCATTGATCTGAGCTTCAAGAAGTTCTATGAAATTGTGCGGAAGTATGAGCGTTGAAAGGCCCACGGCAATTCCTTCGGCACCGAGCATCAGTAGCAGCGGAAGTTTGGAAGGCAGCAGTAGCGGTTCTTTGTTCCGTCCGTCGTAGCTGGGAATGAACTTTGTGATCTTAGGATTGAAAAGTTCATTGCGGGCGAGTTCGGTCAGACGGCACTCAATATATCTGGACGCTGCCGCACGGTCTCCGGTGTGGATGTTGCCGAAGTTTCCCTGTCCTTCAATGAGATAACGTTTGTTGGTCAGGTTTACTATGGCGTCCGCTATGGATGCGTCACCATGCGGATGATACTGCATTGTGTGCCCCACAACATTTGCCACCTTTATAAACCGTCCGTCGTCTTTTTCTTTGAGCGCATGCATGATACGCCGCTGAACCGGTTTCAAACCGTCTTCAACAGTTGGAATTGCGCGGTGGCATATAGTGTAGGATGCAAACTGCAGAAAGTTGTCATCCACCATCTGGTGCAACGGCCCGGTTCCGCCCTGATGGCCGATATGATCTTCGCTGCCGGGGTTCCCTTCCGCTTTCTGCTTTTTTTTCTGTTCGCTGTTCTGAAACAGATCGATATCATCAAAAAGACTGGGCGGTTCATTAGAGGGGGGGGGGGTCTTGCCGTCTTTCTTTGATTTTCCGCTCACGATAAGGATTCCTCGGTAATCACAAGATTATTCATAATATACTCTCTTCGGTCAGGAGTGTTGCGGCCCATATAAAAACTGATTGTTTCATTAACACCGTGATCTGCACTTGAATCAACCGGTGTAATTCTCATCTCTTTGCCGACAAACGCTTTAAACTCGCTCGGTGAGATTTCACCCAGTCCTTTGAATCGGGTGATCTCAGGGTTGCGGCCGCATTTTTTCACAGCCTGCTGGCGTTCCTTTTCGTTGTAGCAGTAGTGAGTCTGCTTTCGGTTGCGTACACGGAAAAGCGGAGTCTCGAGAATGTAAAGATGTCCTTCCTGTATGACACGCTTGAAAAATCTTACAAAGAGAGTTATCAGTAGATTGCGGATATGTAACCCGTCAACATCGGCATCTGTAGCAAGAATAACTTTCTGGTATCGCAGATTGTCAACACTTTCTTCAATATTCAAACTGCGCATCAGATTATATATTTCAACGTTTTTATAAAGCGAATCACGTTTGAGATCACACACATTCAGAGGTTTTCCCTTGAGTGTGAAGACAGCCTGTGTTGTGACATCACGGCACTGTATGATTGATCCTCCCGCCGACTGACCTTCGGTAATGAAGATCATGGAGTCCAGACCTTTGTTTTTATTTTTTTTGAGATGGTGTTTGCAGTCTTTCAGCTGCGGCACCCGGACTGTCGTGTTTTTGGCGCGTTCCCTGGCAATTTTTTTTACAGCATTCAGCTCTTTGCGCAGCTTGCTGGTTTCTTCGATTTTGTCTATCAGTCTTCCCGCCTCTTTGGGGGAGCGGTGAAGCATTTCTTCTACGACTTTTTTGATTCGGGCGACAAGATCAGAGCGGATTTCCTGGTTCCCCAGTTTGTTTTTTGTCTGAGATTCAAAAACCGGTTCCTTCAGCCTGATGGCAATTGCGCCTATGATACCTTCACGAACCTCGTCACCGGAGAATTTTTTCTTGCTGAACTCGTTTATCGCTTTCAGAATACCTTCACGGAAGGCGGAAAGATGTGTGCCGCCGTTGTTGGTGTACTGACCATTCACGAATGAGTAATATTCTTCGTTGAAACGGTTGGTGTGAGTGAAAACCAGCTCCAGTGTTTTAGTTCTGAAATGAAAAGGCTGGTAGAGCTTCTCAAACTTGGCTTCATCGTATATAAGATCCAGCAGACCGTTTTTAGAAACAATTGATTCACCATTGAAATTAAAACTTAACCCTGCATTTAAGTAAGCATACATGCGCAGGCGACGAATCACATGTTCCTCGCGAAAACGGAATTTCCTGAAAATGCTCTCATCCGGAATGAACCTGACAAAAGTGCCGTTACGTTCTTTCTGAGACCGGCCGCGTTTGCGTGAAAGCATATCCCCTTTGCAGAAAAATGCCTCGGAAAAATTTCCGTCGCGGAAGGATCTGACTTCAAAATCTTTTGAAAGTGCGTTTACCGCTTTTGTTCCCACCCCGTTCATGCCGACAGAGAACTGAAAAGCGTCGTCATTGAATTTGCCCCCGGTGTTGATCTGCGAAACACACTCCACAACTTTTCCCAGCGGTATACCCCGGCCGTAGTCACGTATTCTGACTTCGCCGCTGTCATAATCGATTTTAAGATCAATACGCTTGCCGAAGCCCATGATAAATTCATCTACCGCATTATCAAGAACCTCTTTAAGAAGCACGTATATGCCGTCTTCGTACTGGTTGCCGTCCCCGGTTCTGCCGATATACATACCGGTGCGTTTCCGGATATGTTCGATCGCTGAAAGTGTCTGTATATGTTGATCGTCGTAAGTGTTAGGTGACATTGTCGTTCAGAAACCCCTTGTTTATACACACATGATAATTCAGTGTTGCAGAACCGCTGAAAAAGATCATCCCGGTGTTCAGCCAGCGAATAGCCGTTGATACTGCGTTTCAGATTTTCTCCCTGTATGTTTGCGGAGATCATCGGGCCGGAGAACCAGCGGATCAGAAAGCAGAGCTGTAATTATTCTGTTGTTTTTTCTTCTGTCTCCACCCGTCGGATGCGTTTTATCACTACCGGGGTCTTAGGGACATTCTGGAAAGGACCGACATTGCCGGTGGGCGTCTTTGCGATTTCATCCACAACATCCATGCCGTCAACGACTTTCCCGAAAACACAATATCCCCATCCGCGGTCGGTAGCGGATTTGTGATCCAGAAATGAGTTACGGTCAACCAGGTTGATAAAAAACTGACTGGTGGCACTGTTAACCTCCATAGTGCGCGCCATGGCAAGAGTGCCGCGTGTGTTGCTCAGCCCGTTGTCAGCTTCATTCTTAACCGGGCTTTCAGTGTTTTTTTGAATCATTTCCTTTTTAAAGCCGCCGCCCTGAATCATGAATCCGTTTATTACGCGGTGAAAAATGGTTTCGTCATAAAATCTGCTGTCAACGTAATGAAGCACATTACTGACAGTCAAAGGAGCTTTTTCCGGGTACAGTTCGGCTTTAATATTTCCGAGGCTGGTTTCTATCAGTATTTGCACTTTTTCTGATTCCTCCGAATGGTTTGATTTCAGTGGTGCGGTTTTGCGCTGAGTCTCATCGGCATTCGCAATGCAACCCAGTCCCGCAAGTAAAACTAAAAAAAGATTATGCTTCATGGTTCTCCCCATAAAAATCAGATTGCTTCATTATAGAGAGTCTGTTTCTTCAAATCCAGAGCAAACTGAAAATACCCTTAATATTTTCAGTGTCATCCAAAGATGCTTTCAGTTGCAATCAAGCAGGACTTATGTGATTCGCTCAGTCTGTATACTCTATAGTCTTTTAAACCTCGCATCTTTGGCGCATCTTTGGCAGGAAAAACACTTGTTGACGCAATGTGAATTAACAACTATGATTACAGCATGGTTGCAGGTTCATGCCTGCGGTTTTGTTGTTAACTTAAAAGTAAAGGAGATGTATGATGGAGTCTGTACGACAGTTTATCAATCCGCTGCTGGAGGTGACAGGTAAATATCTTCCGTCTTTTGCGGGGGCGGTAATCGTTCTTGTTGCGGGTATTTTCGGAGCAAGAATTGTTCGTAAAGCTATGCAGGCGGTTCTCGGGAAACTGGAGATCGATTCGCGTCTTGAAAAAGCAACAGGGCAGAAACCGGGAATAGAAGCTCTGATCAGCGGTCTTGTTTATGCAGTTCTGGTTATTTTTATCCTGCTGCTGACACTGGATATTCTCGGAATTCAGGGGGTGCTTGATCCACTGAAAGATATGTTCAGCTCCATTATGGGTATGCTGCCTAATGTGGTGGCCGCAGGTCTGATAGGCTTTCTCGGCTATATACTTGCCAGAATGCTCTCGGGGATTGTGGGTGTGCTGACGAAAAAACTCGATGAAGGCGTTACGAAAGTCGGACTGCCGGAGAAGTTTTCGCCGTCCAACCTGCTGAAAGAGCTGGTTTTTATATTTGTTTTTATTCCTGTACTCATTTCAGCTTTGGATACCCTCAGGATAGAGGCTGTTTCCGAACCTGCAATCCGTATGATTGAAAGCCTGATGGGCGCGGTTCCGGATATCATTGCCGCTGCACTTGTAATGGGGGTGGCTTACGTAGTAGGTCTGTTTGTGACCGGTTTTGTGGCTTCCCTGCTGGAAAATCTCGGTGCGGATACTTTGCCCGGAAAAATCGGGGCTGAGGGTCTTTTCACCAGAACAAAACTTTCTAAACTCTGCGGCGGGATTCTTTTCTTCTTTATCATGCTCGGTGCTGCTGTTACGGCTGCTGAAAAACTGGGGTTTGAACAGATTTCAGTACTTCTGGGACAGCTGCTTGAGTTTGCGGGTAATGTCGTCCTGAGTCTTGTGATCATAGTGGTGGGCAATGTCATTGCAACCGTTGCGGTCAAGGCTTTGCGCAAAGACAATGAGAAGAGCATTCTGGCTGAGATTGTGCGGTTCGCGATCCTCGGACTTGTTCTGGCCATGGGGTTGCGCACACTGGGTGTGGCGAACGAGATAGTCAACCTTGCCTTTATGCTGACCCTAGGCGCACTGGCTGTTACGGTTGCTCTTGCTTTCGGCCTTGGCGGACGCGAAGCAGCCGGAAAACAGATGGAGTACTGGTTGAGCAAGTTGCGCGACCAGGATTAACTCTGATTAAACCTATTTACGGTAAAACAGGTCTTTCCTCAAAGGACAAAACAAACATGGTTGTTAGCAACGTGTTATCGCTGGCGTTTTTACGGCTCATCCCGTCTTCGCCCTGCAAGCGGGGCTTCCGTCGTCGCTCTGCGAGCTATGCCGGACAAGACGCCATGGCATTGTAGGAGATTGTCTGTTTCCCGCAAATCGCCGATTGTAAATATTACGTCAAAGATGTAATATGTCGGCATGACTTATTTTACATGGTACGATTTAAGTGATGCCGCAATCGGCCTGCTTTTCGGCATGGCCGGTGTTCTGGGCGGCTATGCCTTGCGCGGGCTTGTAGGACGTTGGCAGGCTGATGCCATTGAAAAACGGGCCGGAATGATTCTGGACGAAGCCGGTATCGAGGCTAAAAATAAGCTTAAAGAGGCTGATATTCTTGCCCGGGCGGAGGTCGTAAAAGCCCGCGAGGAATTTGAAAAATCAACAAAAGCCAGGCGTACGGAACTGCAGGATGTCGCAGACAGACTTGCCGGACGTGAAGAAAAGCTTGATAACAGGTCAGTTTCTCTGGACGAAAAAGAACAGAATCTCTCGCAGAAACTGGACGCTTTCAGAATCGATTCGGATCAACTGCAATCCAATAGGAAAAAATTGCAGCAGCGTCTGACCGAAGCCAACGACCGCCTTCAGGCACTTGCCGGAATGACCCGGGAGCAGGCTCGCAAAGAGCTTTATTCCCGTGCGGAGGATGAGGTGCGCAGTGAATCAGGCAGTCTGATACGTCGTGTTCAGGAGGAAGCTAAAGAGTGTGCCGACCGCGAGGCTGCACGTATTGTGGCTATGGCTGTTCAGCGTTATTCCACTGCCCATGCCAGTGAAATCATGACCAGTTCAGTGCCCCTTGAGAGTGATGAGATCAAAGGACGTATAATCGGACGTGAAGGACGCAATATCAGAACTAT
The DNA here is from genome assembly GCA_046482825.1 of Kiritimatiellia bacterium. Classification (GTDB taxonomy): domain Bacteria; phylum Verrucomicrobiota; class Kiritimatiellia; order RFP12; family UBA1067; genus M55B167. Next base: position 26,088 of record JAWOEI010000066.1, on the reverse strand, counting down.
AGAATCCCTGACCGGTGTTACTCTGCTAGTTGATGATACTCCTGAAACTGTGGTTATTTCCGGTTTTGATCCCGTGCGCCGGGAAATAGCCAGGCAGTCGCTCGAGCAACTGGTGGCGGACGGGCGTATTCATCCTCAGCGGATTGAAGATGTGGTTGCCGAGGTTGCCGAAAGCATAGACAAAACAATATACGAGGTCGCCGAGTCCGCTTCATTCGATGCGCAGGTACAGGGGGTTTCACCGGAAGTACTGCGGACTGTCGGAAGGCTTAAATTCCGTACCAGCTATTCCCAGAATGTTCTGAGCCACTCAGTGGAAGTTGCGCATCTGATGGGAATGATGGCCGCTGAACTTGGTTACGATGCATTGACAGCCCGACGTATAGGGTTTCTGCATGATATAGGGAAAGCGATGGACCACAGCATTGAAGGTCCGCATGCTTTGGTAGGAGCTGAATTTCTCAGGAAAAACGGTGAAAGTGATGAGGTGTGCAACGGGGTGGCAGCACATCACGGTGAGGTTCCCGGCGAAGGGGTGTACGGGATTCTCTGCGCTGCGGCGGATGCCATTTCAAGTTCCCGGCCGGGAGCCAGGGCTGAGAATTTGAGTGTATATGTGCATCGTCTTGAAAAACTGGAATCCATTGCCACCAGTTTCGAAGGTGTTAGAAAATGTTTTGCGGTTCAGGCCGGACGCGAGATACGTGTGATTGTTGATCCGGAAGAGATCAGTGATGACGAAGCTGCTGTCATGGCTCGTGAGATCAGCGGCCAGATATCTTCGGTAATGAAGTTTCCCGGTCAGATAAGGGTTGTGGTCGTCCGGGAAACCCGTTGTGTGGATTATGCCCGATAGTTTCCCTCCGCTCCAGCAGATGTGCGGCAGCCGCGTTTCGGGGGGTGCTTTCACCCTGATGTAAATTATTTTTCAAGGCAGAAAGCACAATGAAAATATCACAGATAAATGAAAAGAGATTGCCTGATATTATGAAAATTCTGTTAGTCGGAGATATTGTCGGAAGCCCAGGAAGAAGAGTTTTTAAGCAGGTTGTCCGGCAATTGCGCAGTGATTCCTCTGTTCACATTGTTATTGCAAATGCTGAAAACGCTGCCGCCGGCAACGGTATAACCCTTGCTCTGGCAAGAGAGCTGTTGTCATCAGGTGCTGATGTACTGACCATGGGCGATCATGTCTGGGGACAGCGCGAGCTTGAAGGATGTATCCAGAAGATAGATAATTTTGTGCGACCTCTCAATTTTCCTGAAAATACTCCGGGTAAGGGTTATGCCATTCTGAGGTCCGGGTTCGGACCGCTTGCTGTGGTCAATCTTCTGGGACGGGTTTTCATGAATCCGGCTGACTGTCCTTTCCGTGCTGTTGATGATCTTCTGAATAAGCTGCCGAAAAACATTCCCGTAATTGTTGATTTTCATGCCGAGGCGACGTCTGAGAAAATAGCCATGGGTTATCATCTCGACGGACGTGTTGCCGCTGTTGTCGGGACTCATACACATGTACAGACCAGTGATGCCTGCATACTGCCGAAGGGTACAGCCTATCTCACTGATCTCGGCATGACCGGGCCGGTTAATTCGGTTCTCGGACGCGATGTGAGTCGGGTTCTGAAGAAGTTTACAACCGGCATGCCCGCCCGTTTAGAAGTGGCTAAAGGTCCGGCTGTGCTCGAAGGAGCAATTCTGGATATCGACCGTGAATCTTCCATGGCTGTCTCTATCTCATGCGTCAGATTCAGAGAGAATGAACCCGGTGGTGCAATAGAAGCGGTATGACGGGCGATTTTCTGTGTGATGCGGAATATGGAATGCTCGATCCGCTATTTTTATACCGTACGGCCAACCTGAACTCCGTAAACTAAAACCTGATACCCGCCCGACACGCTGCATGCATGAAGGCATGACACCTGAAACCTATGACCTCCAGCAAACAGATATTAACTGTCACCGAACTTACGCGGAAAATAAAAAAAGCGCTTTCCGATAGATTCGGAACTATTTTTGTCGAGGGCGAGATATCCAATATTAAACGCTATTCCTCAGGCCACACCTATTTTGTGCTGAAGGATGAAACTGCTCAACTCAGCGCTGTGCTGTTTGCAGGTGAACGGAAAAAACTTGCTGACAGCTTTTGTCTCAAGGACGGTCAGCGGGTCAGGGCCAGCGGGCAGATATCGGTTTTTGAAAGACGCGGGCAATATCAGCTTATTGTGCGCAGAATTCAGAATGCCGGTGTCGGTGTTCTCATGGAACGTTACGAGGCTCTCAAGAAAAAACTGCTGAAAGAGGGGCTTTTTGAGGAATCGCGGAAAAAAAAACTGCCTCTGCTGCCGCAGCGTATCGGAGTTGTCACATCTCCGACAGGTGCGGTTATTCACGATATGCTCAATGTTCTGCATCGCCGTTTTCCTAATATTGAGATTCTTCTGACACCTGTCAAGGTTCAGGGGGCCGGAGCTTCGGAATCAATTGCAAAGGCTGTAAAGTGGTTGAATTCCGCCTGCGGTGCCGGGAGCCACAGACCGGTTGATGTCATCATTGTCGGACGAGGAGGGGGCAGTTTGGAGGATTTGTGGGCCTTTAATGAAGAGAATGTCGCCCGTGCAATATCAGATTCCGAAATTCCGGTTATTTCTGCTGTCGGCCATGAAGTTGATTTTGCCCTGAGCGACTTTGTCGCTGATCTGCGGGCCCCAACCCCTTCAGCCGCGGCAGAGCTGGTGGTGCAGCCTAAACGCGAGTTTGAACGCCAGTTGCAGGCCTGTGCGGATGATATGCTGAGGGCGCTTATGCAGCGGCGCAGGCTTCTTGCCCAGCAACTTAAAAGGCTTGCGTCGTCAGTGGTGCTGAATCGCCCTGAACAGGCACTTGCCCGCTATGCACAGAGCGTTGACAGTTATGAGATGCGTCTTCTTCATGCGGTTCAACAGGCTGCTGTCAAGGCCCGGCAGCTGACTGAGCAGTATGCCGACCGCCTGAAAAGTGTGCGGGAAAAACGCCTGCTGGAACTGCGCAACCGCATTTTGCGCAATGATGAACGAATGCGCAGTTCAGCGTCTTCCGAGTGTCGGCGGCTCAAACAGCAGGTACGTGCTTCGGAACGTCAGCTTATACTGCTGAATCCTCTGAAGGTGCTGGATCGCGGTTATTCCCTGACCCGCAGAGCTGATGGTTCTCTGGTTCGTTCCGTTAGCAATGTGACAGCTGGCTGCGGCATTGTGACTGTGTTGAAGGACGGCAGTTTTGATTCAACAGTGAATGAGAGAACCGGGAACTAGGGTTATGCACTTCTGTTGCCTGAGCTGAATCCGCCGCGGAGCGGAGGCTATACTTGTTCCCGGAAAAGAACGCAGGTAATTTCATTTGAGAATGCCGGATACCCTCAGCTATGAAAGTTGTATCCCGGTATTCCGGAGATTGCGAATATTGCAAGGAGACTGTGATGAGCGAAAAAAAGAAAATGAGTTTTGAAGAATCTCTGAAACGGCTTGATAAAATCGTTGAGAATATGGAATCAGGAGAAATGGAGCTCGATGCTATGATAAGCGCCTTTGAAGAGGGACGGAAACTGGTTGAGAGTTGTACGAATAAGCTGAACGAGGTGGAGCAGAAAATTGAAAAGGTTGTCAAGGATGGTCCTGATGGCCGCGAAATTGTCCCGTTTGATCATGAAGCGGACGTATAATATTGATTTTTACGCTGAAAGTTGAAACTATAAAAGCTGGTTGTGATGCGGATCTGCGCTGAGGGCACCGGCATCAGTTTTCACAAGTGCCCCAATCAGCAAGGCCGGGCCCATGCTCTGCATGAGCGGCCTGCATTAAAACGAGGATAATATGGGTGCTGTAAAGGTTAACGGAGTTGAGATTTTTGAAGAAGCGGTTGAGGCAGAGTTTGAACGTCTGAAGCCGGACTATGAACGTTATGTAGCTGAAAACGGCGCTGAGCCGGATGAAAATCAGCTCAGGGACTGGGCGCTGGAAAACCTGATCGAAAAGGAGCTTTTAACTCAGGAAGCGCAGCGTACTCAGGAAGAACCGGCTGAAGACAAGCTCATGGAATATATGGCGCGGAATGCTGCTCTTCTTGACGAAGGGCTTTCTGATGAGGAAAAATGCGCTGTTTGTGTCCGGGATCTTAAAATAAGGACTCTGGTGAAATCGGTCCGGAAAAATGTTTCTCCGCCTTCTGAAGATGAAATGCGCAGGGAGTATGAGAAAAAAACAGAGTTTTTCACAAGGCCGGAAGCGCTTAAACTTTCACACATATCCCGTGTGCCCCAACCCGGTTTTGAAAAGTCACAGGCTTTTATGGATCTTCTCTCACTCCGGAAAAAAATTGAAAACAGTGAGCTTTCGTGGGCTGACGCCCTCCGGCAGTCCGATACCTACAGCCATGATTTCGGCATGTTCGATGTGCTTATCCGCGGAATCCTTTCACCGGAGACAGATGAAAAACTGTTTTCGCTTGAGAGCGGTGATGTTAGCGATGTGATAGAACTCGAGGGAGGAACCCTTCACATTTTTAAAATTATGGACAGACACGACTCTGAACTGCTGCCTTTTGAGAATGTACGCGACGATATTTCAACTATGTTGTTTAATGAGACTGCTGAGCGTGCACTCAATGATATGATAGACGGACTAAAAAGCAACGCGGATATTGCAAGGTGACGGTTTTGCTGATTGCGGAGGGTTTGACCGCCGATTTTATGAGGTGAAAATGAAATATATAAAAACATGCATTTTTTCTGTTTTCCTGGCTTTTACAGCTGTTGCGCAGTTCGGCGAATCGCCTTTTTCTGCCGATATTTCTGCAACAGGAAAAAAAAATGGCGATTCGGTTGATTTTGTTCTCCGGGTTGATATACCACCTGAACATGTAATCTATTACGACAGCTTTGATGTTTCCGTTCCGGATGATTTCAGTATTGAAGCTCTGGAATTGCCCGAAGCGTTGGAAAAACCCGATCTTCTGGATCCGGCGCAGCAAGTCAGGGTTTATGCGCGCAGCTTTGAGGGGCGTTACAGAATACAGGCTGAGAACGGGCTGGTGGTTACGGTGAGTTTTCAGGGATGTGACAAGTCTGTCTGTTTTATGCCGGAATCCCATTCCTTCTGTTTTGATAAAAACGCATTTTCTTTTTCTCCCTGTACACCCGCCGAAGCAGAAAACGCTTCTGCCCTGGAAGATCATCCAGATGCGGATTTATGGTTGCAGGGTGGCAGTCTTGAAACCGCTGGCGGTTATATGAACTCCCGGGATTTTCTTGCTTTTCTCGATAAAGCGGAGGGACGCGAGGCTGCCGATGTCTCAGGTTTCCGCCAGTTTCTCGATGATCCTGTCGTTTTTCTTCACGAACACGGCGTCCTGTTAACCCTTCTGCTTGTGCTTGTGGGAGGCGTCCTGCTTAATCTTACACCCTGTGTTCTCCCCATGATACCCGTCAATCTGGCGGTTATCGGCGCCGGGACCGGCACCAGAACCAGAGGTTTTGTGCGAGGTTCTGCCTATGGACTCGGAATCATTCTGGTTTACGGCGGACTTGGCTGGCTGATTCTGAGGATGGGACTCTTCTTCGGAGCAATTCAGTCCAATCCCTGGTTCAATCTGATAATCGGTGTTATCTTTGTTGTTCTGGCACTCGCTCTATTTGATCTGTTAGTCATCGACTTTACCGGTTTTGTCACTCCGAAGAATGCCGATGACCATAAAAAAGGTGTGATCGCCGCCCTGATTGCGGGTGCTGTTTCAGCGCTTCTTGCTGGTGCCTGTGTGGCTCCTGTTGTTCTGGCGGTGCTGCTACTGGCGGGCAATCTCTACGCCGGGGGTATGCAGTCGGCCCAGTTTCTGCCTTTCCTGCTGGGGGCAGGTATGGCTCTTCCGTGGCCTCTGGCCGGGGCAGGCCTTTCCGTGCTGCCGTCGCCCGGCATGTGGATGGTGCGTATTAAGCAGCTTTTCGGGGTGTTTCTGCTTTTGCTGGCCGCATACTACTTTTATGTTGCAGGGAAGGGTTTTTTTGCCGGCAGTGCCGTCCGTGAAGGTTCTATCAATGCCGGTGACCACGATGCCTGGATGGTCAAGGTCGAAGAGGCCCGTTCATCCGGCAAACCACTGTTTGTTGATTTCTGGGCCACCTGGTGTAAGAACTGCACGGTGATGGAGAAGAAGACCTTTAGGGATGAAGCTGTTGAAAAGCGTCTGGAGAACTATACTGTTGTCAAGGTGCAGGCTGAAAAACCCGATGAGAGCCCCGCTGAAGAGATGCTGCAAGCGTTCAACATACGAGGTCTTCCCGGCTTTGCGGTTCTGCAGTTCGAAGAACGTTGAACCGGTTGGTTGTCCACTGTGTTACCCACACAAAGTGCGCGGTGTCCACCGAACTTCAAACTCCCGACTCTGTAATGTCCGATATAATTATAACAGGTGCCTGTCAGCACAATCTGAAAAACATTGATGTCCGTATTCCGCGTGATGCCCTGACCGTTATCACCGGTCTCAGCGGTTCAGGCAAGTCTTCACTTGCTTTCGATACTCTGTATGCCGAAGGACAGCGCCGTTATGTAGAAAGCCTTTCCGCCTATGCCCGTCAGTTTCTGGATCAGATGCAGAAACCGGATGTGAAGCATATAGAAGGACTTTCCCCGGCGATCTCTATTGAACAGAGAACCTCAGGCGGAAATCCGCGTTCTATTGTCGCTACTGTAACCGAGATTCATGACTACCTGCGACTGCTTTATGGGAATATAGGCATGGCTCATTGTCCGAAGTGCGGGAGACGGGTTGAGAAACAGAGCGCGGAACAGATTGTCGATACTCTACTGCGTCTTCCTGAAAAAACAAAGCTGATTATTTTTGCACCGCTGGTTCGCGGACGCAAGGGGCGGCATGAAGAGATATTTGAATCAATCCGTAAGCAGGGTTTTGTCCGTGTACGTGTGAATGGAGAGGTTTTCGCGATTGATGATGTGCCGAAACTGGAACGTTACAAGGTGCATACTGTAGAGGCAGTGGTTGACCGGCTGGCAGTGCGCAGGGATATCCGTACCCGTCTGACCGATTCCATTGAAACTGCATTGGGGCACGGTAGCGGGATAATCAGTGTTCAGCAGATCACACCTGATAAAAAAGAGACAGAAGTGCTTTACTCTGAGAAAAACGCCTGCGCTGAATGCTCCATCAGCTTTGAAGAGTTGCAGCCGCGTTCTTTTTCATTTAACAGCCCCTATGGCGCCTGCCCTGTATGTCACGGACTCGGTTCACTGCTTATTTTTGATGAGGAGCTTGTTGTTCCGGACAGAAAACTTTCGCTGAATGAGGGGGCAATATTTCCCTGGCGACGTGGTGGATACCGCATGGTTGTCTATTATAAAAAACTGCTAAAGGCTGTTGCCGCCGCTTATAACATCGATATGGATATGCCCTATTGCGATCTGCCGGAGAGTTTCCGCAATATTCTGCTGAACGGCTCCGGTGAAGATCCCGTTACACTGCGGCTCTGGATGCGCGGTAAATGGCACAAGGTGGAAAAACCCTTCGAGGGGGTTCTGCCCAGTTTGCATCGACGCTATCGCGAGACTGATATCGATGCTGTGCGTGAAAAACTGCGCAGATTTATGAGTGCCCGCAGATGTCCGGCCTGCAATGGACGACGTCTGCGTGATGAATCGCTGGCATGCACTGTTTCAGGCCGGAATATCGTCGAAATAATGGACCTCAGTGTTAAGGACTGCCGTAAATTTTTTGATGAAATTGAGCTGACCGCGAACGAAAAGATAATGGCATCCGAGGTTCTGAAAGAGATACGCCGACGTCTGGGTTTTCTCTCTGAAGTGGGACTGGATTATATATCCCTCTCACGCGAAAGCTCAACGCTTTCAGGGGGAGAGATGCAGCGTATCCGTCTGGCTACACAGATAGGCTCCGGTCTCGTCGGTGTTCTCTATGTGCTTGATGAACCTACTATCGGCCTGCATCCCTTCGATAATGAACGTCTTATTGAGATGCTTCATCAGTTGCGGAAACGCGGGAATACGGTTGTGGTGGTTGAACATGACGAAAAGATGATAGAAACCGCTGGCTATATCGTTGATCTCGGTCCGGGGGCAGGTCGCGAAGGCGGTGAGGTTGTTTATCAGGGGGACTACAAAGGACTTCTGAAGAACAGGCGTTCCCTGACTGCCGCCTATCTCACAGGTAGAAAATGCATTGAAATACCCGATGTGCGTGTTCCGGCCAGCGAACAGAAACTGCGGATAGTCGGCGCTGTTGAGAACAATCTTGACAGTATTGATGTGGAAATTCCGCTTGGCTGTTTTGTCTGCGTCACAGGGGTTTCAGGATCAGGTAAATCCACTCTCATAAGCGATATTCTCAAACGACAGCTTTTCCGTGAATTCTATAAATCCAAAGAACGTCCCGGAGCTTGCGAACGTATTGAGGGAATCAAATTTCTGGATAAAGTCATAGAGATAGACCAGAGCCCCATAGGACGGACGCCGCGTTCCAATCCGGTAACCTATACCGGTGCATTTTCGCCTATACGGAAACTCTTTGCCGAAACGCCTGCCGCCAAAGTGCGTGGCTATACCATGGGCCGGTTCAGCTTTAATGTGAAAGGGGGACGTTGTGAAGTTTGTAAAGGCGATGGTATCCGCCGCCTGGAAATGCATTTTTTGCCCGATGTTTATGTCACTTGCGAGCAGTGCGGAGGTAAACGCTATAACAAGGAGACGCTTGAAATCAGATACGGGGGCAGGAATATAGCAGACGTACTGGACATGACAGTCAGTGAGGCCTGCGGATTTTTTAAGGCTGTACCCTCTATACACCGCAAACTGAAAACACTTATGGATGTGGGGCTCGGCTACATACATCTCGGGCAGAGCTCAACTACGCTGTCAGGAGGTGAGGCCCAGCGTATAAAGCTCTCTTCGGAACTTTCCAAACGTGCCACTGGCAGAACCCTTTATCTGCTCGATGAACCTACCACCGGCCTGCATTTTGCCGACATTCACAAACTTATGGATCTGCTTCTTAAGTTGCGTGAGTCCGGTAATACGGTGGTTGTGATTGAACACAATCTTGATATCATCAAAAGTGCTGATTATATTATCGATCTCGGACCCGGAGGCGGAGATGAGGGGGGTAAACTGGTTGCGGCTGGCACTCCGGAAGAAGTTGCCCGGAATAGTCAGTCGCGGACCGGCTGTTTTCTCAGAGATGTGCTGAAAATATGAAGGAGTGACACAGATGAAAAAACTGTTGATCTTATGTTCCTGGTTTCTGATTGCTGTTCCGCTGTCTGCCGGAGAGCGGGTGGTGTTGTGGCCGGAAGGAAAGATCCCGGATTTACAGAGCCATCAGATAGCAGCGACCACACAGGAGATGAATGCACCGGGATTCAAGGCGGCGGAAAATATTATGCCGCACCTCGACTGGTATGAAGCGCCAGCAGATAAAAACGGCAGGTGCATGCTGCTTATTTCCGGCGGCGCATATAATAATTGCTGCGATGGAATATGGATTGACCGGGTTGCGGAAAAATTCACCGGCGCAGGATATGATGAACTGACGAAACATGCTGTCAATGCAACATACGGGAGCCGACGATCTTTCGGTCACGGTGTTTACAATCCTTCCGCAGACAAAACTGTGATTTGCTGGAATGGTGAACGAATGAGTATATACGTTCGGGAATTCGACCATAAAACGCGGCAGTGGTCTGAGTCTGTTCAGGCCTATCCTCTCAACTTTATCGGTATATGGGATTACCATAATTATCCGTGTATTGTCCGTGCTCCGGACGGACATTATCTGATTTTCTATTTTTTCCACTCCTGGTGTGCCTATCTTGTCCGCTCGCCCGGTCCGGACAGAATAGATGGCACCTGGTCGCACAGCTTGCTTTCAAACGACAGATGCGCTTATCCTATGCCGGTTGTGGTTGATGACACAATATATCTCTTCTATTCGAGTACTGCGGCCTTCTGGTACCGTCCGTATCGTATGATTAAATCGACTGACAATGGAAAGACATGGTCTGAGCCGGTTACATTGATTGATTCCGGTCATAAGCAGGAAGAAAAATATGATGAGGTTTATCTCCACGGGTTCAGCGTGGATTACGGTGGTAAGGACGAGCCTGCCCGTATTCTTTTAGGCTGGGAAATGGCATCAGGCCCCAAGGGCCATAATGAAGGGGGTTACGGAAATTTTGTTGCCTGTTTCAATTGCGAAAACGGGAAAATGTATAACGCAGCTGGTCGGGATCTGGGTTCTGTCGTCGATCTGGAGGAAATGTATAACGATTGCATTATCAGTGATGCCAGAAGTGCCGACTCGAGGCTTTTCGGATATACTACGTTTCCGGAGTTTCTTCCGGATGGAAGTATCGCCGTGCTCTACAGTCTCAAAGGGCGGAACTGTATCGTAAACTGGCGACATTCTTCGTGGGAATTGACTGAGCTTCCGATTACCGGGGGAATCGACGATTACCAGCGAACAGATAACGGATCCTATGTCATTCTGTCCGGAGGCAATAAGGCCGTCACCGTGTGGGAATCCGACAACGGAGTGAATGACTGGAGGGAAAAGTCAGTCACGAAACTGCCTTCCGAGAATGGAAGCGATGCCGCCGTTAAAGGATTTATCGACGGTTTCAGGTCCGAAGTGCAGTGGATGGCAGTCACTTACGACATAGATCAGCGCAAAAAAGATTATTCGGGTAAATGGCCTGTTTTCACGTACGGAGTGGTTCTGGAAAAAACAGACGGTTCATCGCAGGAATCAGACTGCGACTGACACATAAGATGGCTTCACTTGAAATTAAAAAAACTTCGCCATGCCCGGCCTCGGACAGTCTGTTTCTGATGCTGTTATTTTGATTCAGTTGCGATTGCAGTTATGAGTTCCATTTTGAATGCGCAGTCATTCGTAAACACCGGTACGGGTATTCCTATGTAACCTTCTTCGGAGCGTATGTCAAACCTACGTGTTTCCCTGCCGGTTTCGGTGTCGTGAAAGGCTATCCGGAAAATACCGCTCTGAACGCCATCAATGAATATTTTCAAGCCCTGAATCCGGGTTTTTTCTGCTTTCCTGCGGGGAAACGTGCGGGGATAGATGTAACCTCTGCCTGCTGTGCGCGATGCGGTGCAGATGGCCCGGTACTGCTTCAGCAGCTTTTTGTCACCGCTTTCCTCATCCGATAGTTCCAGTTTTGTGTTCACCTGCTTTGCTGCGGAATCACGCGGGTCAATGCCTTTCATGAATTCAGCCACAGCCTTATAACGTGAGTACAGATCGTTTTCGTCAATTATCTGCCACCACCAGAACATCGGTGTGCCCGACAGAGGGGTGCATATCCCCGCCCAGAGGGCGGCATGCTGTTCAGTAATCAGATGTTCCAGACCGGCAGCCATGGGGGAGCCGCCGAATTCAGTGATCAGTATGGGTTTATTGTAGGTGTTGGCGGCGGCGGTTTTGGATACAAGCGGAATAATTGCTTCGGGCCGGGTGTTGTGATAAGCATCAAGGGTGTTGAAATCCATTTCCTTCATGCCGGAAATTTCAGGATTTAGGAATTTGTAGTCGTTTGATACGTGAACGGAAACAAGGTGACGGTAGGGGTCTATCTCTTTGATATATTTTCCCAGAGTGCGGCACCATTCAACCACACAGGGTTCAAAGTTTGTCTTGTGGTGTGTTTCATGACCGGTTAAATTCAGTTCACTGCAAAGTTCATAGGCGAAAACAGATGGCGACCATCCCCAGCGTGCCTGCGTATAGCGGATAAAACGTTTCTGCATTCTGACGGCTTTAGGGTCGCTGAAGAATTCCAGCGGCATTTTGAGCCAGCCTCCGGGGGTCTTTTTGTTGTAGGGATGCAGGTGCCACTCAGGATCACACCAGGAACTGATGCGTCCGTGGTAATTGAATACCAGATTTATATAAATGCCGTTTTTCTCTGCTAGATCAATAACGCGGTCCAGTTCCCAGGCATTGCCCATATGGTAATCGCCGGCACCGTGATAACCGCCTGTGCCTTCAGTCCATTCAAGCCCCAGCGACCAGGCACTCATCCATACTTCAGCCCAGTTTTCCCCGTTTTCACGCATGCGTCTGAAGTAACGACGGTAGGCGGTGGTTCCTTCTTCTCTGCGGAATCTCCAGGGGAATTTATCATCCATCCGGGCATCTGTGGCGGAACGGACATTATGCCCTATGGGGTAGTAGAGTGATCCGTCGCTGAATTCATAGTAGCGGGGGTCTTCTGATGAAACCCGTATAAATTGCGCTGCGTTCTTATCCGCCAGTGATACATTGATTTCAATCGATGCGGGTTTTCTGCATACACCGTTCTCATCTTGCGCTGTTATTGTGATTCTGTGAAGACCTGTTGTCCGGGGACAGAAGCGCAGACGCCACTCGGGACGGCCGTCCGGTTCAACCGGTCTGCCCAGTTCGTCCTCCAGCCTGTAATGGGAGTGATAGTAAAATCCGTGAACCAGGTTGGTTGTGCCGGAGGGCGATACAACCTGCGCATGTACATCTATTTCTTCCGGGTCAAAAGGATTCCCGTAGCGATCGGGAAGATCGTAACGCAACTCACATAAAGACAGCATTTTCGCTTTCTTTGTCAGTAAACGGAGATTGCTGATTTCCGGCGGGTCTTTATTTTCCTCCGTGGTCAGGGTTGCCGACACGAGAACGCACTTTCCTGTGTAGGCTGCGTCACAGAAAACACGGAAGCCTGCCGATTGCGGATTAAGCAGGACGCGGTGATGCCACGCGAGTGAGTGTCCGGGAACGTTCCATCCTGTCGCTTCGGCATGAAGAGGTATATCAACGGTGTTGGTGCATCCGGGTTGTAAGTGGCGGGGGGTAACGTACTGATGCCAATAGTGATCTCTGTCTTTCAGCCAGCTGAGAGAACTGATATCGGAAGGGGCGTTATCCGGCAGTACAAGTGTCAGCGATATTTTCAGGGCCTCAGTCCAGACTGACGGTGCGGAGATGTTGAAAAAAAAACTGTTATCTCCCGGGAATTCCAGTTTCTGCTGTACAGGAAGAACCAGGTTTTCCCCTTTTAGATCTTTTGAAACGGATAAAGGTATAATATCTGCTTTTATATTCATAAACGTGAAGATCGCGGATAAAAACAGATATCTGACCGTGTGGTTTTTATAATTGAGCATACAGACAGTATAGCAACAGTTGTGCCATATCAAAAGTGAGAAGAGGCGTTTTCGGAGAGATACTGATATTTATCTACGTGGTGTATGGAACTGTCAGGTAATTCTGTCAGTTGACGAAAGAGGCATGGGAATAAGATTTTTTACAGATAACGGTGATGTATCCTCAGCGGACATGCTGAGGTTTATCTATGACACGTTTGAAAAAGGCGAAGATGCCGCTATTGCGGAATCTTATCTTCCTTTTTTGCGTGATAGTGCTGTCTGTGCCGCAGAGCTTCACAGTGATGGCGGGATGTACTGCATTTTCAGAAATGTATCCGAACGCTGCTGCAGCTGTTCTGTGTGGGAGAGACTGGTGGCTTCTGTGATTATGTTGTCACTTCTGCCTGTTTTTGTTTTCATCTTTATTGCGGTGATGCTGATTCAGGGAAAACCGATGATTTTCAGGCAGATCCGTTACGGACGTGACAAGTGTGAATTCTGCATTTATAAAATCCGCACCATGGTTCAGAACGGGGAGAGACTTCATCCCGAAATGCAGCGTCAGTGGGGACATAAAGGACAGCTTTTCAAGTTGGATCATGATCCGCGTGTAACCCGTATCGGGGCTTTTCTCCGGGCATGGTTTATTGATGAACTTCCACAGTTGTACAACGTTATCAAAGGCGATATGAGATTCTGTGGTCCGCGTCCTCTGCCAGCCACTGATAACTGCCATTATACCGAGAAACATCATTACCTTCGTCTCAGGGGAATGCCGGGTATCACCGGTCTGTGGCAGGTGGAAAAGCGCAATAATATTTCCTTTGATGACATGTGCCTGCTGGATATATTTTATCTCGGCAGGAGTTCCCTGCGTATGGATCTTAAAATCCTGATGAGTACTTTAAAACTGCTGTTCAGTTTTTCAGGGAAAACGTCGGTTCAGCAGATTGTAGATAACCGACGCAGTCAGAGCGGCGGCGATACCCTTCAAGTCGATATAGATAGCGGCAGCTGCCAGAGCTGCCGGAATCATTAAAAACCTGCCGGTCTGATGATGCTTTCCGGTTGAAACATGAATTCTTCCGTTTTCAGCGGGCCGGAAACAGAGCAGCTGGTTCGCAGAGGATTTGATGTCAAGCGGTACAGGGTAGTCGGGAATCCATAAATCACTTCTTTCCAGCGCGATATGCCGGTGAGTATCACCGATTATAACCTGCCCTTTTCTGTCTGAAGTGATGTGAACTGTATTGATCCCCGGATTTGAAATAAGCAGGCGGAAATCTATTTTATCATTATGCGCGGTTTTCATTGCGTGACCAATGGCTTTTGCGGTAATTTCAGGGCTGTGATGTCGCGGATGGTTAACAGCGATTCCGGTTTTAACCGGCAGATTAAGAAATATTTCAATCCAGGACACAGTGATCAGTGCGGCTGAGACGCAGAGAAGATTATGTGCGGAAAAACCGCAGATCAGTAGCGCTGTAATCATGGATGCCGTTAAAACGGTGATATTTCTGATTTTGCTGATAATAATTCAATAATCCCGTCGTAAAAGTTAGTATATGCTGGTTTTTCATGCCGATATTGTCTATTATACACAGGAAAAGGTTTTATGAAAAGGAAGACATTCGTGATAGGACATCGCAACCCGGATACGGATTCAATAGTATCTGCGGTGGCGTATGCAGAATTAAAGCGGCAGCTGGGGCTCAGACGCTGTTTTCCCGCGCGAGCCGGAAAGCTGACGCCGCAGACGGAGTATGTTCTGGAACGATTCGGGGTGCATCCTCCCGAGTATATCCCCGACCTTGTACCCAAAGTCGGTTATTATCTGGGAAATGAACCGATAACTGCCAAGGAAACGAGCTCCCTGTGGAAAGCACTGGAAATCATGGACAGGGATAATTTGAAAATTCTGCCTGTTGTGGATGAAAATGGGTGTTATAAATCGGTTTTAAATTACAATGCCTTTGCGAGTAATCTTACCCGTAAGATCAACCCGCATCGCAAGGCGATTATTCCGACCAGTATTCCTCTGCTGATTGAAACTCTCAATGCGCAACCTGTGGTTACTTGCGGAGGCGATGAGGTGGTCAAGTCGCGCATTCTGGTGGCAGGTTCATCCTATAATTCATTTAAAGAGCATCTCGAAGCCGAAATTCCTGCCAACGCACTGGTTTTAACCGGTGACCGCGAGGAAATCCAGCGGTTCAGTATAGAAAAGGGTGCCAGGGCTGTGATAATCACCAATGCGACAGCTCCGTCACGAGGTGTGCGTGAGCTTGCCGAGAAACACGGTGTCACAGTTATGATCTCACCTTATGACACCTCATCGTCTGCCTTTCTTATTTTGTACTCCACTCCGGTCGCGACAATGGCGGATTCACAGACGCAGGCGGTCGGGGAGAACAGGTATGTGAGAAGTATCCGGGAACAGCTCAATGAATCCCCCTCACGTTCGCTGCCCGTCGTCGATGACAGCGGCGTTGTTACAGGTATTTTTTCTGAAAGCGATTTGATTCGTGAGCCGAATATAGACATCATAATGGTTGATCACAATGAGCTCGGTCAGGCTCTTGAAGGCATGGAGAACTATCGGATTCTGGAGATTCTCGATCATCACAGGCTGGGAAACTTTTCCACCCGCTATCCCATCACTTTCATCAATCGTGTGGTAGGTGCCACATCAACCATTGTAGCGAGCATGTATGCTGAAAAGCGAGCGGTGCTTAAACCGGAGATAGCCGGCATTCTGCTGGCAGGAATTCTCACAGATACCGTGGTTCTCCGTTCCGCCACTACAACCGATACCGATCGTGAGATGGCTGAATACCTGGCGGGCCTGGTGGATATGGATGTGGATGATTTCGGCAGGGAGATTTTTGAAAAAGCCAGCCGTCTGAAGAATCTTTCTGTAGATGATATTCTCAGCATGGATTCCAAGAATTATAAGGCCTGCGGCCGTAGTTTCAACGTAAGCCAGGTTGAGGTCGGGTCAGCTGAGGAGAGCATGGAACGGAAAGATGAGCTGCTTGCTGAATTGCGTGGTCGATGTGAAAGCGAAGGGCTTTATTTTGCCGCTTTGATGGTGACGGATATCGTTGCGCTTAATTCCCAGCTCCTTATTTACGGAGAAGATGAGTTTTTAAAGAAGATCGCATTCCCCCGTCGCGAGCCTAATGTTTATTTCTGTCGGGACATTCTTTCACGGAAGAAACAGCTGGTTCCGCTTCTTGTCGAACAGATGGAAAAGGTTCTGGGAGTGAGGGACGTAAGAGCATAGAAGCAGGATTCATATATATCCTTTCATTGTTGAAGTGAAGCTGTATACTGCTGTCAATTTGGAGAGAAATACATAATGGATGAAGATTTGAAAAGAAAAGATCAACTGCCGGAAGAACCGCCGGCTCTGCCTACTGATTTGAAAGACAGTAAATCGGATGAAACCGCCACCGGTTCAATGCCGCCGAAAAAGGTGATGGGGGCATGGCTGTTCATACTCACCCTGCTGATGCTGATGGTCGGTCTCTTTTTCTATGAACCGGCCGGGAAGCTGAAAGAGCTTGATGAGCTGTCTTTCAGACAGAAGATCAAGTCTGGCGAGGTCGAAAGCGCTGAACTGGTGCGTGAGGGATCCGGTGTGATGTATTTCAGCGGAAAACTCAAAGGCGCTGAAGATGAGCTCTACAAGGTTAACACTGTAGATCCTTCCGATTTACAGAATTTTCTGCTGCAACATCAGATTAAATGTCCGATAAAAAATAAGAACAATGTATTGGGCCGTATTATGATAGAAATACTGCCCGTTGTTCTTGTTCTGGGAATCCTCTACTTCTTTATCATGCGCCAGGTCAAATCTTCCAGCATGGGGGCCATGAACTTCGGTAAAAGCCGCGCAAAGATGATGAACAAGGATAAGAAAAAACTCACTTTCAAGGATGTGGCCGGCATAAAGGAGGCGAAAGAGGAAGTACAGGAGATTGTTGAATTTCTCAAAGACCCGAAAAGGTTTCAGAAACTCGGAGGACGTATTCCGAAAGGCGTTCTTCTTATGGGACCTCCGGGTACAGGAAAAACGCTGCTAGCCAAATCCATTGCCGGAGAGGCAGGTGTGCCGTTTTTTTCAATCAGCGGTTCTGATTTTATTGAAATGTTCGTAGGTGTGGGGGCTTCGCGTGTGCGTGATATGTTCGAACAGGGCAAAAAACATGCGCCCTGTCTGATTTTCATCGATGAAATTGATGCGGTCGGACGCAGTCGTTTTTCAGGTATGGGCGGTGGCCATGATGAACGGGAACAGACCTTAAATGCCATGCTTGTTGAAATGGACGGTTTTGAAACCAATGAGGGTGTGATCATAATAGCCGCAACCAACCGTCCTGATGTGCTTGACCCTGCTCTTCTGCGGCCCGGACGTTTTGACAGGCAGATTGTTATTGATCTTCCCACTCTTGATGGACGCGAAGAAATTCTGCGGATGCATGCTGACAAAATTTCTCTGGCGGAAAATGCTGATCTGGCACGCATAGCTCGTGGGACTACGGGTTTTTCCGGGGCCGATCTCGCAAACCTCCTCAACGAGGCGGCTCTGGTAGCGGCGCATGCAGGCAAGGAGGCTGTGGAGCACAGCGATCTGGAAGAGGCCCGTGACAAGGTGCTGTGGGGGCGCGAACGACGTAGCAGAACTATGGATGAGAAAGAGCTTCAAGGCACTGCATGGCATGAATCCGGACATGCTTTGCTGCAGGCTCTGTGTGAACACTCTTATCCCCTGCATAAAGTCACTATCATTCCGCGCGGGCAGGCTCTCGGCGCGACTATGAGTCTGCCTGACCGCGATGTGACCAATCGCACCAGACATGAATTTCTGGACGATCTTGTCGTGCTTATGGGAGGGCGTATAGCGGAAGAGAAATTTACAGGTGATATCTCTACCGGAGCCAGGATGGACATAAAAATGGCTAGTGAAACAGCTCGGAAAATGATCTGTGAGTATGGCATGAGCGAAAATTTCGGTTTTCGGTCTTTCGGTGACAATGAAGAAACTTTTTTTATGGGACGTGAGTTGACTAAACACCAGTCCTACAGTGAAGAGACTGCACGTAAAATTGATGCCGAGGTTAATAAGCTCCTGAGCGATGCTTATGAACGAGCACAGAAAATGATTGATGAAAACAGCGATAAGCTCTCTCAGCTGGTGGAAATTCTGCTTGAACGTGAAACTGTGGATGGACGCGATGTTGAAGATCTGGTGAAACTCGGGCGTATCCGCACTCCAGAAGAACGCGAAGCGGAAGAGC
This sequence comes from Kiritimatiellia bacterium, assembly GCA_046482825.1. GTDB lineage: Bacteria > Verrucomicrobiota > Kiritimatiellia > RFP12 > UBA1067 > M55B167. Next base: position 7,589 of record JAWOEI010000066.1, on the reverse strand, counting down.
TTGAAAAAAAGCGCAAAAGTGATGAGATCTCCACTCCAGAAAATACGCCTCAGACTGAGAGCATTGCCTCTGGAGAAAATATATCGGAATCCGCGGATAAACAGGAAGCGGATGCAGATTTGAAACCGGCTGCGGGTTCTGAGCAGACTGAACCGGCAGACAAACTGGATGGTTCATGTTAACAGACTGGACAGAATGGGATGCCGGATTCAGTAATGAAAGAAAAAGTCTGGTTTTGCAGAGAACGTAAAATTCCTCTGGACCCTCCTCTGATAATGGGAGTCCTGAATGTCACCCCTGACTCTTTCTTCGACGGCGGCCGTTATTTTGAGCCTGACGCTGCGTTTGATAGAGCTCGCGAAATGGTCCGCCAGGGAGCTGATATAATAGATGTCGGCGGCGAATCAACCCGTCCCGGTGCCTGTGAGGTTGAAGTCAAAGAGGAGTTGAAAAGGGTCGTTCCTGTGATTTGCAGAATTACCGCAGAACTGGATGTTGCCGTTTCAATTGATACCCGGCATTTACCGGTTGCCGAAGCCGCGTTGAATGCAGGTGCGCATATTATCAATAACATTATGCCTCTGGATGAATCAGGTGAATTTGCCCGTCTGGCGGTGCAAAGCCGTTCAGGTCTGGTTTTGATGCACATGCGCGGTTCCCCGGAAACTATGACTGAACTGACCGATTACGATAATGTGCTGGAAGATGTTGCGCACAGGTTGCAGGAGTGCGTTGAGTTTGCGCTTGCCCAGGGTGTTGCGCGGAAACAGATTGTCATCGACCCCGGAATCGGGTTCGCCAAAAAGACAATACACAACCTTGAGCTTCTGGCGCATCTGGAGCGTATCCGTGAGATTGCGCCTGTGCTGGTCGGAGTTTCACATAAACGTTTTATTGGAGAGCTGTGCAGTTCTCCTGATGTGGAAGATCGCATAGGCGGAAGCATAGGGGCCGCATTGATGAGTATTTTGCACGGCGCTTCAATTGTCCGTGTGCATGACGTTAAAGAAACCCGGCAGGCTGTTACAGTGGCCGATGCGATAGAAAACAGGAAAAAACAGGGCTGATAATGCTGAATGGGTTACAGATAAGTTATAATGATATAATGCAGATTATCATTCTGTATCTTGTGGTTTACGGGGTTATCCGTCTGATCAAGGGTACAAGAAGTGCTCAGGTTCTGCTGGGATTCTGCGTTACTGTGGTTTCATTGTTGCTTTTTACTCATATTTTCAAGTTTGATGTGCTTGCCCGTGTTGTGTATTTTCTTCTGGTTTATCTCGCACTTAGCATGGTCGTGGTTTTCCAGCAGGATATACGAAGAATGCTTGCGCTTGTGGGGGGACAACGTCTGTTTTCACGGCAGTACGCCTTGAGCAAGGCTCCTGTCACAGAGATCCTGACAAGAAGTATCATTAATATGTCTTCCAGCCGTCTCGGGGCTCTTGTCGCAATTGAACGCGGAATATCCCTCAGAGGCTATGAGGAATCCGGTATTATGATCAATGCCCTGCTGAGTCACGAGCTGCTGGTGTCGATATTTACTCCGCCTCTGCCGTTGCATGACGGAGGAATTGTCATTCGCGATGGCAGAATATCCGCGGCCCACTGTCTTTTCCCTGTTTCAAACAGAAGTGAACTGATTTCATCAGGGATGAGGCACCGTGCGGCTGTCGGTCTGAGTGAGGAAACCGACGCTGTTGTTTTTGTCGTGTCCGAGGAAACCGGAGCTATTTCGATAGCTTATAACGGAAAACTGCATCGGTATGTTTCCAAGGAGAATGTGAACAAGGTTATGCTGAGATGGTTGCGTCTGGCTATGCCGCACCAGAGAAAACTGCAGAATGTGTCGTTTACGGATATGGCTTCCAACTGGTTTGCCGCGCGTGTCACGGCTTATACTGAATCACAGAAAAAGAAGAAGGAGACGGGACATGCAGTTAAACCAGGTTAAGACAGTTCTGCACCTTCTTTTTGTCAATAACGGCTATTGGAAGCTGCTTGCTCTGGTTATCGCGGTACTTGTTTATTTCACAATCCGTTCCGACATCAGCCATATGAGAGAAGTTTCGGTTCCGGTTGAGGTGAATCTTGATAATGCGGAGGACAAAAATGTCGCGGTTTCTTCTGTCGAGCCGCGTTCCGTCAAGGTGAGCATACGGGGATCTTATATAGAAACCAGCGAAATTGCCGAGTCCACCCTGAAATGCGTTGTCAGGGCCCGGCAGAAAAGCGCTAAAGACATGGACATGGTGCGGATCAAGGTGAAGCCCAAGCATCTGCAGGGATTCAGGGATGTGCGTATTGTCAAGATAGACCCCGAATATATAGATGTGGAATTCGACGTTTCCGAATCGTATACTGTTGAGGTTGCCCCGCCTGAACTGGAAGGTGACGCCCGCGGAACAGTTAAGCTTTCCTATGATGTGACAAATGCGGTGATTACCGCCTCCCGAAGATTTCTCAGCACACTGGATCTTGAAAACATACGGATTCAGTGTGAGCCAATTGATGTGAGTGACCGCCTGGAAAGTTTTACCACAAGAGTAAGACTTATCCCTCCGGGTGATGCGGCCAATGTGACTGTCGATCCGTCTGAAATGGTTGTCAATGTCTATATTATCGCTCAGAAAGCGACTCGCGTAATTGAAGATGTCCCTGTGATAGTTTCACATTCTGCAGGAGCTCCCAACCCCTGGAGCGTTGAGCCTGATAGAGTGGACATAGAAATTTCAGGACGTTCTAAATTGTTGAAAAAGATCAGATTCAGTGATTTAATGGTGTCCGTAGATGGCAACCTGCCTATAGTGCCCGGGCTGACAAATACGGTTCCGGTTATTACGCATATACGGCAGGGACTGGATGTGGGTTCGGCTAAGGCTATACCGGAGAAGATCAACTTGATTCCGCTTGCTATTCCGGAATCGACTCAGTCTGATTCATCTGCTCCTTCTGATGACAGAAAATCCGGGAAATAGGTTTTGTTTTATGGCAGCAATGGGAAAAAATACAGCAGAAAGGCGTGAAAAAACCAGAGAAACCGATCGTCTGGAATGGGAACGCCTTGTCAGAAGACGTATCATAGGTTTTTTTCTGCTGCCCGTTTCAATTTTTCCGCTTCTGAGTATCATTACTTATAACTGGAGGGATATCAGCTGGCTGAATGCACCGCCGTTGAATCCATGCGTCAACTGGATAGGTCCGGTGGGAGCGTGGGCTGTTTTTCTGGGGTACTCATATATAGGGCTCGCTCTCTGGGCTGTGCCTCTGTTTGTCATTTTGCTGGGTTTGCTGATGACGGCAGGTAAGCTGGTGTATGTTTCACGGAAACTGCCTTGGGTTCTGCTTTTTATTCTATCTCTGGCCTGTATGCTGCAGCTCGGTAATGACGACGTATTGCGAGGAGTGCTCGTAGAAAACAACATCTGCCACGCCGGGGGCATGATAGGCTATTGGATGATGACCTGCCTGCTTACTAAATGGATCAGTCCAGTGGGCAGCGGTATTTTAGTGCTGTGCGTATTTATTTTTTCTTTTCTGATGGTCATCGGAACCGAGAATATCTTCAGAATGCTGCGATGGTGCAGCGAAAGAATTTTTCTTGTTGATGATGAAAATGATGATTCTTACGAAGGTCTGCTGAACAGCCGCCGGGAAGGGAATTTCAGCGGGAACGATAAAACCAGAAGCAATAAAACGGATTTTTCAGACGATAAAGAAGCCCGTCGGCGGGAACGTGAAGAAAAAAAGCGTCTTAAAACAGCCGAAAATGCGGAAAAACGGCGGAAAAAAGCTGAGGAAAGGGCTTTGCGAAAAGAGGAGAAACTCAAAAAACGTGAATCGGAAAAACTGTTGAAACAGGAAACTGAGGCGGAACGTATCCGTAAGCTGGCTGAGAAAGCAAGAAAAGATGCCGTTGCTTTCACCCGCAGCAGAAATATTCCGCCGCAACCGTCTTACGCGGTGAAAGGGTCGCAGAGACGATCCGCTCCTGTACCGGATGCCCCTTCTCCGTCTGCACGGAAACCCGTTCAGCAAAACAGGCCATCCCCTGAAGATGCGGCGTCCGGTCAGAAAACCTCTGAACCTGCCCGCAGAAAAAAAGTTGATTATATGCTGCCGCCGATTGATCTCCTTGACCCGATTCCGAGTGACAAGGCTGATCACGGTGGTGTGGAAGAGATGGCTCAGTTGCTTGTTACCGCCCTCAACCATTTTAAAATACCGTGCAAGGTGGTCGGAATAAAACCCGGGCCGGTTGTTACCCAGTATGAACTGGAGCCCGCACCGCATATCAGGGTGGAAAGGATATGCAGTTTAAGCAATAACCTTAAGATGAGTCTGGCTGCTTCGAGTTTAAGGGTTGAGGCTCCCATTCCCGGTAAAAAGGCTGTCGGAGTGGAAATACCCAATAAAAAAGCGCGTTCTGTCACTTTTCGCTCCATTATAGAAAGCTCTGCCTGGCAGAACAATGAGATGCAGATCCCCCTTGCTATAGGTAAGAATGTCTCCGGTGACGATTTTGTCTATGATCTTACTAAAGCGCCGCATATGCTTGTGGCCGGGTCAACCGGTTCGGGCAAGAGCGTCTGTCTGAATGCGATACTCTGCGGTCTTCTGATGAGCCGCACGCCTGAACAGTTGAAACTGATTCTGATTGACCCGAAACGTGTCGAGTTTGTGGCCTATAACGATCTGCCGCATCTGCTTGTTCCGGTGATCAATGATCCGAACAAGGTCGTTTTCGGCCTGAAATGGGCTGTCAGCGAGATGGATAAGCGTTATCGTCTGTTGCAGAAAGTACGTGCACGCAATATTTTTGACTACAATAACCGCCCTGTTATTCAGGAAGAGGATCTTTTTGAAGGCACTGTTGACTCCGAAAGCAAAGTTCCTGAGAAGCTCCCTTACATTGTTATTGTGATTGATGAAGTAGCTGATATAATGAATGTCGCCAGCAAGGAGGTTGAACCTGTTATCAACAGACTTTGCGCACTTTCGCGTGCAGTGGGCATACATATGATCATGGCGACGCAGCGTCCTTCTGTGGATGTTATTACCGGCACGATAAAAGCCAACATTCCCGGACGTATAGCCTTTAAGGTTTCGCAGGCTAATGACAGCCGTACTATTCTCGATTCACCCGGAGCGGAGAATCTGATAGGTTCCGGTGATATGCTCTTTCTGCAGAGCGGTTCGGATCTGCTGCGTGCCCAGGGGGCCTGGGTGAACGGTATGGAGGTCAATCGCATAGTCAGCTACGTGAAACAAAGGCATGCGCCTGTTTATGACGAGAAACTTTCGAAACGCCTTGAAAAAATTAAAGAGTCAGATCCAGAAGACATTATGAAAGAAGCGGAGCCGGAGGCTCCCAAACCAAGCAAAGCCGACCGCCTGCAACAGAAAAGAGAGGGCGAACTCGAAGAACTTTATAAGGACGCCATCGAAATGATACGTGTTCACAAACGGGTTTCAGGAGAACTGGTCCGGCGCAAGCTGAAAGTTGGTTATTCACGGGCCAATACAATTATTGATATGCTGGAAGAGCGTGGAGTTGTTTCGCCTATGGACGGTTCAAATACGCGTGAGATTCTGATCGATCTTGATCAGCCCCCGCCGGGATCGGAATACTCTGATGAGGACGTAAGCGATGAAACAGCAGACGATACGGATTTGCCGTCGAGTGATGCAGTTAATCAGGAAGGGTTAAAATAATGGCACTAGGCAATATATTGAGAGAGGCGCGTGAAGCGCGGGGTTTGTCCACGTCAGAAGTGGCTGAACACACAAATATGATGGTGCAGATTGTTGAGGAACTTGAGAAGGAGGATTTCCACAGGATTGCGGCTCCGATATATGGTCGTGGTTTTCTTAAATTGTACGCAGAACTGCTTGATATTGATGTTCAGCCCCTGATAGATGAGTTTATGAACATTTATACAGGCAGAACAGCTCCTGTGGTGCAACGAAAGGAAAATGTTTCTCCTCCTGAAGTCGAAAAACCGATTGTTCCGCTGACTCCCGGGAAAGAACAGCCGCAGGAGGCTGGAACGCCGGAGAAGGTGGAGATTGTGCCCCGTAAGGCTGTGCGCAGCCTCGAAGGTGCATCAAAACCGCTTTCTGAAAAAGAACCGGTTGTGCCAGCTGATGCACCGGAGGATTCTGCACCTGCACCTTCTGTTTCAGAAGCTCTGGATGATGCGGAAGAAAAGAATAATCCGGATGCTGCCGCAATGCCGCCCGAAGCCGGGGGCGATCTCTTTTCAGCTGACGAGCCGAATCTTTTCAATACAACACCGCTTCATGAAAGAATAGCGGAAGCAAAACGGATGATGGAGGAAAAGGAGGCCGCTGAAAAGGATCAGGAGGAGCAGCAGCAGAAAAAGAAAATCTCACTGCATCTGGGGCGGAATCAGAGTCTGCCTGTTTTCCAGATAGGTGGACGAATGGGCCAATCATATGAAACAGAAAACAGGAAAAAACGGTATGCAGAAAATACAGAACGTTTTATGGGAACTTTCCTGCGTACCTGCGGTGAGTTTTTCAGAGAACACAGAATCAGGGTTCCCTTCAACTTCAGCACCCGGAGCAGCAGAACTGTCTTTGTTTACGGTTCATTCGGGTTTATTGTCCTTGTCCTCATCCTTCTGGGCATTTCCATGATATTCAGATTGACGTCCTCTTCGGACAGCGTAGCTGATCCGGATGCCACCTCCGTTTCTGTTGCCGTTTCAGAGACAGGGGAAAAAACAAGCATGGAACCCCATTCTGACAATCTTCATGATGTGCCACCGCCACCTGACATGTATTTTGACTGAGCTGTTACGGCAGCATGGGGAGTATTACAATGAGAATATTTATTTTCAGAAGTTTCTGGAATCCTTTTTTCGCCGGCTCTCTGGCCGGGGCACTTGCAGTTGCTTCGGCAGTTGCCACAATGAAATATCTGGAGGAGCCGAAATATTTCGGGGCATCCTCATCTTTTGTCCGTGCTGCCGGATTGATAGAGCAACAGGTGGATAGTGGACATGTTGCAGAAAACAGGTATTTCCAGTCAACGGGGATTAAAGTCGATTGGCAGATGGCTTTTGTCGGGGGCATTTTTGCCGGGGCATTTATTTCGGCTCTTCTCGGAGGCACCTTCAAATTTGAAACAGTACCCCCTATATGGGAGGAGTGTTATGGCGGCAGCTCTTTAAAAAGAGCAGTGTGGGCTTTCCTGGGCGGAGTAACAGCCCTTTTCGGTGCGCGACTTGCCGGTGGATGTCCGTCGGGGCATGGATTAAGCGGTTTGATGCAGATGTCCATAGGCGGAATCGTTGCCATGCTTGCGTTTGTCATTGGAGGTTCTGTTACGGCCGGTTTGTTATACGGAAGGAGCAGATAGTCATGGAACTTGTTCTGGGATGTGTAACTGGTGCTTTGTTCGGTCTTCTTCTGCAGAAAGCCGGAGTGCTCCGCTTTGAAAAACAGGTGGGTTTTCTGCTTTTCAGGGATGTGGCTGTTTTGCAGTTTATGATCAGTGCGGTCCTCGTCGGGTCGGTCGGTCTTTACATCTGCAAAGAACAGGGGCTGATCGAATTCAGGCT
>JAWOEI010000048.1:0-3889 GCA_046482825.1 Kiritimatiellia bacterium | reverse complement strand
CAGGCTGAAGGCCTGCAAGAACCCCGGTTTGTTCCGGCGCAGGTTTAGATATTGAGCACCTCATGAAATATGTTCACACACTCCATAAACCAATATTTTCCCAGTTTCAGAAGTTTTTAGACAGCTATGATTTTTTTATTTCCTGATCCCTATTTCTATATATTTTTTCCTGTTTTTGTGCTTTCGTGGCTATCCAATTAACAACCATCTTCAGATCAACACATCTGTTTAGCCGATAATACAGTAAAGATTTTAGATTATGACAGAAGAAGCACTGGGGAATGGCCGCGAAGACACGAGGGCACGAAGGTTCACGAAAACCTCCTTCAATCCTATATATCTTTCCTGTTTTTGTGCTTTCGTGGCTATACAGTCAGCAATGATTTTCTTTAGTTAACACAGATTATTTCGGGATAATCTGTGGTTTCACTACCTTTCAAAAAAGGAGAACATAACGGAGAAATTTATGAAAGTATGCGTTGCTGATAATTTACCACAAGATGCTGTCACTAAACTTGGAAATCTTGGCATGAAGGTATCAAACCTGCCCAAATTAACGGCGGATGAACTGAGTAAGGGACTTGAGGATGCCCAGGTCATCATTGTACGATCAACAGTAGTTACTGCAGAGTGCATTAAAAACAGCCCCAAACTCAGCCTGATTGTCCGTGCGGGAGCAGGCGTTAACAATATTGATATGCAGGCCGCCAGTGATGCGGGTATCTATGTTGCCAACTGTCCCGGACAAAACTCTATTGCGGTTGCTGAACTGGCAATGGGCTTAATTCTGTCGCTGGATCGCTACATCGCTGATAATGTGAGCTCCTTCCGGGATGGGAACTGGAACAAAGCCGCCTATAGCAAGGCGGACGGTATTTTTGGCAAAACTCTCGGCATTATCGGTACGGGACAGATCGGTCAGGAACTGATTAAACGAGCACGCGCATTTGGCATGCCGGTCGTGGCGTGGTCGCGTTCATTAACACCTCAAAAGGCAGAAAAGCTGAATATACAGCGTGCTGACAGCATTGAGGAAGTCGCCGAATCCTGCGACGTACTTAGCATTCATCTGGCCCAGAATGATCATACGCGGGGAATTATCTCCAAAGATGTGCTGTCAAAACTAAAAGACGGTGCCTTTGTTATCAACACGTCGCGCGCCGGTGTGATTGATGAAGATGCTCTCTTCGAAGAACTATCATCAGGCCGTTTAAAAGCCGGTTTAGACGTTATTGGCGATGAACCTGAATTTAAGCAGGGCGAATTTACCAGCCGGTTTCAAAGCCTGAACAATGCGTACATAACACACCATGTTGGCGCCAGTACAAAACAGGCGCAGCTTGCAGTTGCCAATGATGCCGTAGATATTGTGCGCGGATACGCCAAAGAGGGGCACGTCCGAAACTGGCTGAACCACTGTAAGCAAACTGATGCCCCCTGGCAGCTAGTGGTTCGCCACTTCGACAAACCCGGCGTTATCGCCAACGTGATGAGTGAGCTTAAAGAGGCAAAAATCAATGCACAGGAGCTAACCAACGTTATTTTTGACGGCAAGAAAACCGCCTGCTGCACTATTCAGCTCGATGCACGACCTTCCGAGAATATCATGCAAAGTATTCGCACGCGGCAGGATGAGGTAATCAGTGCCACACTTATCGAGCGCTGATGGTTTGACAACGATCATCCGACAATCACAATTTTTGGGGTGCGCTTTAAGGAAAAGTTTCTTTCTTTGAAGCGTTCTCCAATTCTAACCCACGGTTTAATCAAAACGGATGAAAGTACTCTCACTCATTACAGCCTTTTTATTGTTTCTTACCATCAATTCGTACTCGCAATCAGCGGATGAGCTGTTTTCACTCACCGGTTTTCAACAGCAACGTGCACTTCAGCAGCTTGAAAATGAACAGCAGATGCTGCAGTACCTCACTCCAAATGTTTATCGGAATCATCTCTATCAACTCACCCGTGTACCCAACATTGCCGGCACCGAGGGCGGGCGCAGCGTAATTGATTATATGACAACCGCAATGGAAAGCGCCGGACTTGAGGTGCGACATTACGATTACGACGCCTATATGCCAATGCCGGGCAGTGTCTCCATTTCTCTGGTGCGTCCCATTCGCCTGCCGCTCAATAACCAGGAATACATTTATGATGAGGATCCTCAGTCGATGCATGCTGAACTGACCCACGGCTGGAACGCCTATAGCGGATCAGGAAATGTTACCGCTGAAATTGTATATGCAAACTACGGCCGGAAGGAGGACTTTGAAAGGCTCGATGAGATGGGAATTGAGATTGAAGGCAAAATCGTCATGGCCCGTTATGGGGGAAACTTCAGAGGGTTTAAAGCGAAATTTGCTGAGGAGTATGGAGCTGCAGGATTGATTATTTACACCGACCCGGCCGATAACGGCTATATGCGCGGGCTTACCTATCCCGAGGGAAAGCAGAGTGACGAAAGTGCCATACAGCGCGGTTCTCTGTTAACACTCGACTACTATGGCGATCCGCTTACTCCTTTTGAGCCCGCACTTCCTCTTGATGACCCCAATACACCGGAGCGGCTGAATGCAGATGATGTCGCCTTTCACACCATTCCGGTTGCGCCTATCGGTTACGGGGCTGCCAAGGAGATCCTCTCCCGAATGGATGGCCGGCCCGTTCCCGGAGGCTGGCAGGGCGGACTGCCCTTTACATACCGGCTCGACAGCTCGGATGCACTTCAGGTACATCTGGATGTGGAACAGCCCCATGAATATACAAGAATTACGAATGTAGCCGGTGTCATTGAGGGATCTGAGTATCCGGATGAGTGGATTATCCTCGGCTCGCACCATGATTCCTGGGGATTTGGCGCGACGGATCCCAACAGCGGCACTGCCATGCTCCTTACGCTTGCAGACGCCCTCAGCGAAATGAGAAGCAACGGCTGGCAGCCGAAACGCAGCATTCTCATCGCCCACTGGGACGCGGAGGAGTTTATGCTAATCGGGTCATCAGAATGGGTGGAAGATCTGCGTGAAGAACTTAACGCCAACGCCATTTTGTATCTGAATGCCGATATGTCGGTTACCGGACCAGCTTTCCGCTCTTCGGCATCTCCTTCTCTCAAGAAACCGATCATTGAGGCTACGAAAGTTGTGAGACATCCCGACTACGAAGACCGCACCCTTTACGAAACCTGGATAAAGCCCGAACAGGATGAACCATCCATCGGAAACCTGGGCGGCGGTTCGGACCATGTTGGATTTTATATGCACCTCGGAGTTCCATCAGCCGGCATTGCGATTTCGGGCAGCGTTCCCGTTTATCATACCAACTTTGATACGTTCCATATGTACCAAAGCTTTCTCGACAGCTCGTTTACCTACGGGCCAGCCCTTGCCGGCGTGTATGGCGTAGTGGCTTCGCGTTTCGCAATGGCTGATATTTTGCCGTATGATGTTGGGCGTTACGCCAGCGACATTACACAGCACATCGAGGCTCTTTCTGAACGTGCTGAGGAACTCGGGCGTCCGCTGGATGAGGTATTGAATCTGGAGTCTGTCTTAAACCTGAACCGCCAGGTTTCAACGGCACTTGCAGAGGAGATTCCGGAATGGCTGAATTCTGAGCGGTTTGATGCAGGGCGCCTCAGGGAGATCAATCAGAAACTGATCCGGCTCGAGCGGTCGTTTGCAAATTCCGAGGGTTTACCGTTTAGTGAGTGGCAAAAATCTGTTTACGTTGCCACGGATCCCTGGAGCGGCTACGCAAGCTGGATGATTCCAGGGGGTATGATAACCTGTCGGGCGCGGCTTTCATTGACAGCCCCCTGGTGGAAACACGCCATTCATTTATGGGCGGCATTGGAATTGCCTGGCTCTTAGGCAAATCGGATAAA
>JAWOEI010000017.1:0-16496 GCA_046482825.1 Kiritimatiellia bacterium | reverse complement strand
CGCCTGACGGCGCTGGTTTGATCGCGCCTGACGGCGCTGGTTTGATCGCGCCTGACGGCGCTGGTTTGATCGCGCCTGACGGCGCTGGTTTGATCGACCGCTACGCGGTCTGGTTTGAGAGGTTTGAAAGTTTGAGCGAGGGACGGTTGCGTGATTATTGAAAAATGGGCGTGACGTACCCAGTTTTCAATGATATAAAAGAATAATGATTTTACGGAAATTCTACTTAAACAAGGTTTCGGATGGTATCAGGCGTAGTCCGATCGTGTCCATTCTGGGGCCGCGGCAATGTGGTAAGACAACGCTTGCCCGTCAGTTTACCGATGGTAGCAATCCGCAGACTGTTACGTGGTTTGATCTGGAGTCGCCAAAAGATCAAACCCGGTTACAGAATCCAGAGTTGACTTTATCAAAATGCCGCGGTTTAGTCATTCTGGATGAAATACAGTTTATGCCGGCACTTTTCCCGATCCTGCGTGTTTTAGTGGATCGTCCAGACAATCCTGCTAAATTTTTGATTTTAGGCAGTGCATCACCAAGAATAATGCATGCATCTTCGGAGTCACTCGCCGGTAGAGTTGCGTTCGTGGATTTATCGGGTTTTAAGCTTGCTGAAGTGGGATGGGAGAATCAGGATAAGCTTTGGTTACGTGGCGGGTTTCCGCTCTCTTTTACTGCATTTTCGGAGAGAATAAGCTACGAATGGCGGGAAGATTTTATCCGAACTTTTCTGAATATTGATCTGCCCGCAATGGGAATTACTATTCCTTCCACAAATATTCGTCGTTTCTGGTATATGCTTGCTCATTACCATGGACAAACCTGGAATGGATCGGAGGTTGGTCGTTCTCTCGGCATTGATCATAAAACGGTTAATCGATATCTTGATATTCTGTCAGGCGCATATTTAGTCAGGCAGTTGCCTCCATGGTTTCAAAATATAAGCAAACGGCAGGTAAAATCGCAAAAGATTTATTTATGCGATACAGGCATCCTTCATAATCTGCTGGGTATCCATTCGAATGATGAGTTGATGGTTCACCCTAAACTTGGCGCATCCTGGGAAGGTTTCGTTATAGAGCAGATTCTGATGTGCTGCGCAGGAGAAGAAGCTTATTTCTGGGGAACACATTCCGGTGCGGAAGTTGACCTTCTCATTCGCAGAGGACGGAGATTTTTTGGGATTGAAGTAAAACGCAATGAAGCACCGTCGCTTACAAAGTCCATGCAGAGTGCCGTTGAAACTCTTGATCTTGAAGAACTATGGGTGGTCTATCCGGGCGAAGATTCGTTTGATTTAACAGAACAGGTCTCTTGCCATTCTCTGAAGACGGTTATAAAGCGCCTGGCGGCGCTGGTTTGATCGCGCCTGGCGGCGCTGGTTTGATCGACCGCTGCGCGGTCTGGTTCAATCGCGGCTGACGCCGCTGGTTTGATCGCGCCTGACGGCGCTGGTTTGATCGCGGCTGCGGCGCTGGTTTGATCGCGCCTGACGGCGCTGGTTTGATCGACCGCTGCGCGGTCTGGTTCAATCGCGGCTGGCGCCGCTGGTTCAATCGCGGCTGCGCCGCTGGTTTGATTGCGGCTGCGCCGCTGGTTTCATGGTTTAACGGGAAGGAGGGAGAATATGGCGACGATTAAAAGGTTCGAGGATATTGAAGCATGGCAGAAAGCAAGAGAATTGACGCGTCAGGTATATGTGCTTTCAAAAACAGGTGATTTTGCGCATGATTTTGGTTTGAAAGATCAGATTCGGCGCGCATCTGTGTCTATCATGAGCAATATCGCGGAAGGCTTTGAACGTGGCGGCAACAAAGAGTTTATGAACTTTCTGCGCATTGCGAAGGGCTCTTGCGGTGAAGTCCGGGCACAACTCTATGTCGTACTTGACCAAGGTTATGTTGATAAGGACCAGTTCGATGCTCTGTTTCAAATCACCACTCGCGTTTCGGTGATGCTGCAGGCATTTATCGCCACCCTGCGTAACTCCGACCTCAAAGGCCCGCGTTATAAATAAACCTTCAAACGAGCGTCCCGCATGCGGGACGCGATCAAACGAGGCCGCGCAGCGGCCGATTGAACCTTAATAACAATGAATATTTTATTTATATGGACCGGTATTCCGAGCTACATGCTGGATTGTTGGCGTGAACTTGCCAGCAGACCGGGAATTAATATCAAGTTGTTCCTGGAAATCAACCGGGCAGATGAGCAGTTCGCTGAAAAACAGAGTCAGGGACTGGATTGCTCTTTTGTCTACAAAGGTGAACCGGTTAATAAGGATCAGGTGTGGCAATCCATCAGGGAATTTAATCCGGGTTTATTGGTGATTGTCGGATGGCGTGCAAAGATATCGCGCTTTGCCGCTACAGACGGAGCTTTTGATAAGATTCCCAAGCTTCTCGCTTTTGACATGATATTCGAGTGGAGGTTCCGTAAACTGCTCGCTCCGCTGGTCCTACGGCCTTATCTTAAACGTTTTCAAGGCGCTTTTGTTCCGGGAGACCGGACGGCGTTCTATGCTAAGTTTCTCGGGTTCAAAAGCTCCAATATTCACCATGGGTTGTTTTCTGTAGATACGCAGAAGTTCCGGGCAGCAGTTCAAAAGCGAAATGCCGGGAAAGATTATCCGCGTAGCTTTGTGTTTGTCGGTAGATATGCGCGAGAAAAACGACTGGATGTGCTGGTGGCTGCATATAAGCTGTATCGGGTAAAGGTTGATAGGCCCTGGTCGCTTAACTGTTATGGAGCGGGGACCGAAGGTTCGGTGTTGGAAGGTGTGGCGGGTGTATTGGACTGTGGTTATGCTGAACCATCCGGCATGGTTGGGGTTTATGCAAAAAATGGAGCATTCGTGTTGACCAGCGAGTATGATCCCTGGCCGCTGGTGATCGCCGAAGCAGTGGCATCCGGATTGCCGGTGGTCTGTACCGAAGCCTGCGGAAGTCATGCGGATCTGGTCCGCTCATATTACAACGGAGTTGTCTGCGGAACAAATGATGCCGAGAGCATTGCCGCAGGTATGTTGTGGGTGCATAGAAACGAGGAGCGTATATTCGAGATCGGGCAACGCGGGATAGCTCTGGTTGAGCCGTATTCCAAAGAGCAGTGGACGGAAAAATTTTCAGCGATTGCCGAAAGATATGGTTGATGTTTTTCTGCCAAGCCGCAAAGGCGGGCGAAATGGGGGCACGCCTCCCTTTTTACCCTCGAATTTGCAACCACTTGGTGGTTGCAAAAAGTGGTTGCAAAAAGCAATATGATTTTCTGGATTAACAGCCCTTTTGACCCGCTCCCTTTGGAAGGTGGCAGGGCGTTGCGCTATGAGCTTCTGGCGCGGGCCTTGACCGTTCTTGGGCACAAGGTGGTCTGGTGGTCGAGTGACTTCCACCATCTGCGCAAGATGAAACGTTCGATGGATCCGGTGTATGCGGTTGACGGTTATCAGGTGCGTCTGGTGCCGACTTTGCCATACCGTTTTAATGTCGGGCTTAAACGTATTTTGAGCCACTGCAGGTATGCCAGTGACTGGCGTATGCTGGCGGATGACGCTTTGAAGAGCGGTGAACTCGAGCCGCCTGATGCGATTGTTGTGAGCATGCCGCCTTTGGGCCTGTTCGATGTGGCAGCGCATTTCCGTACAGTTTATGGATGCCGGATTATCGTGGATGTTCAGGATGCCTGGCCGGAGAATTTTTATGCTCTGATTCCGCGTGTTCCGCGGTTTCTGCTGAAAAGACTTTTCAGCTGTTTTGAGCGGACAGCGCAACGTGCGTATATCGGAGCCGATGCCATCAGCGCGGTTTCAAGGAAGTATCTGCAACTGGCGGAATCTTATGGCAGTGACGTTCCATCTCAGGTTTTTCCGCTTGGCGGAACACTGCCTGAACTTGAGATCAAAAGAAGGAATGGCCGCGAGCGTACTCTCAGGTTGATTTATGTGGGAAATCTTGGTGCATCGTATGATTTGCGGACGATGCTGGAGGGGGTCGGCAATCTGATCAAAGCCGAAGTTGATGTTGTGTTGGAGATTGCCGGTGATGGACCGGAACGAAAATTTGTTGCGAGTTTTGTCGAGCGCTTTGGTGACCGAATGCGCTATCATGGCTATCTGGATGAAAGGCAACTGGATGCGGTTATGCGGGATTGCGATGTCGGTATCATCCCGATGCGCAGCGAGATGCTGGTGGCGGTGCCGAACAAGCTGATTGATTACAGTGGATACGGTTTGGCTGTTATCAACGGTCTGGCTTCGGAAACTGCGGAATTGCTGGAGCGTTACGGGTGCGGCGTGAACTATGAGACGGGCAGCTTGCAGAGTTTTGAAGGTGCTGTCCGGTGTTATGAACAAGACAGAGAGATGCTTGCACGGCATCGGGAGTCGGCCCGCAGGCTGGCTGAAGAGCGGTTTGATGCCAATAAGATCAGTGCGGCTATGGCCCGCTGGATTGTTGAGAGAGTGAAAGGGATCTGAGATGTTCTGGTTGAATAAATGTGTCGGCTTTTTTCTGAATCCGTTTATGATAGGAATGTTGCTTTTTTCTGCGGCATTGGTGTTGAAGCTCTTGCAACGGGGAAAAAAAGCAAACGCACGCGGTGCGAAATTACCGCTGTTGTTCAGTGTGTCTGCAGTTATCTGGCTCTGGTTCTGGGGTTGCAATGTAACAACCCGCTTTTTGGGTTATCCGCTGGAAAAGAATTTTCCTCCTATGTTGGCAAAGAGTCTGCCTGAAGCGGATGCCGCTATTGTTCTCGGAGGAGGTATTCGAGCTGGCGGAAAGGGAAAAATAATTTATCCGGAAATGCATATGGGGGCAGATCGAGCCTGGCATGCTGCACGTATCTATAAAGCTGGCCGCGTGCCTTATGTGGTCACAACTGGAACGGGCAGCAGCCAGTCCGACCGAAAGCTGCTTCTTGCTCTCGGAGTGCCTGATAATGCCATTATTCAGGAGAATACAGCCCGCAATACAGAGGAACATGTTGCTTTAGTCAAAGAGGCCCTCGGAAAAAAATATTCCAGCAAAAAAGGCCCCTTCAAAGTTCTGGTTGTGACCTCAGCCTGGCACATGCGTCGGACCCTGTTGAATTTTGCGCAAAGTGATCTGGAGGTCATTCCGGCTCCGGCAGATCATGAGTGCACGATGTGTGCCTCTGGATCGTTGCGCTTTGTGCATTTCTTTCCGGATGCGGAGTCGTTTCTGCTCAACAGCTATATCTTTAAAGAATATCTGGGTTATTGGCTGTATCGCATTAAATTTGCGGTAAAGTTGCCGGGATGATTCCCGGCTGTGTGTGTTGGTGCAGATTTCAAAAGAAGGAAACACACACGGCTATACCGGCTGAAAGCGCAGGTCCGGGCATTAGTCCATCAAACGCGCAGCGTTTTTTCTCTCGTCATTGCGTCAGTGTGTGGTTGCAATAAACCGGCACTGTTTGAGTGTGAGCAAAGCAGCCCGCGTAGCGGGCGATATTATGAAGATTGTGCACATAGTTGCGGGATTGAAGTTCGGCGGTGTGGCCGAGGTGGCATCCATGCTGGCGCTGCATCAGCAAAAGCCAGAACATCAGGTGACACTGGTCACAGTGTCTCGTAATAAAGAAACGCTGATTGATGCCGCCGAGCAAGCCTCTGCCGCAGGGGTTCAGCTTGTACGCTTTGCAATCGCCTTTCCGGCGGCTCTTTTCTTTTCGTGGCAGATGATGCGGCAGCTCAGAGATGTATGTGCTACGGCGGATGTTGTGCATGTGCACTCTAACTGGACTTTTCCTGTCTGGTGGGGGTGTCGGATTGCATTGAAACACCAGAAGAAGCTGGTGATGACTCCGCATGGCTGTCTGTCGCCTGAACGCTTTGAACATTCGAAGTGGAAAAAGAGACTGGTTGGATGGATCGACAGCTATTATCTGCGACGGGCTGATGTGATTCATGCAACGTGTGAGGAAGAAGCTTTAGCAATAAATAAATTTATTGCTAAAGCTGGTTCAATCGCGTCCCGCATGCGGGACGCTGGTTCAACTTTAACTAATGAACTGGAACATCCATGTATCGTGGTTGTTCCGAACGGGGTGAATCTTGAGGAATTTGATGGTGAGATAGATGAAGATTTCTGGAAAAAACGCTTCCCGGAAATTGGAGAGAGAAAGGTTTTTCTGGCTCTTGGCCGCCTGCATCCCCTTAAAGGCCTGGATCTGCTGGTTGCGGCGTGGGGAGGATTATTGAGACCACCAAGTGGTCTCAATGGCGAGGGTAAAAGGGGAGGACCACCAAGTGGTCTCAATGGCGAGGGTAAAAGGGGAGAGGGCAAAAGGGATTTCGGGAAAAGTTGCGTGCTCGTGATTGCCGGACCGGATGAGCACGGGACGCTTGCTGATTTGAAGGCGCAGGTTGCAAGCTTGAATTTGGAGAGCGATGTGCTCTTTCCCGGCTCGATACCAGCTTTGGAACGTGCGGAGGCCGTTGCATCTGCCCATTGTCTAGTCTTGCCATCGCGCCATGAGAATTTTGGCCTGACGGTTGTGGAGGCTTTGGCCTGTCATGTGCCTGTTATTGCCACCAATGGCACACCCTGGGCGGAGTTGCGTGGGCGGGGCGACTTATTGAGACCACCAAGTGGTCTCAATGACGAGGGTAAAAGGGGAGGACCACCAAGTGGTCTCAATGACGAGGGTAAAAGGGGAGGACCACACAGTGGTCTCAATGACGAGGGTAAAAGGGGAGGACCACCAAGCGGTCTCAATGACGAGGGTAAAAGGGGAGAAGACGCGCATAACCATCGAGCTGCAACTCAATTAGCATGGCCGGTTTACTTTTTTGAGTCGGACACGAGCGGTGAGAAGCCGTATGAGGAGTTCTATACGCCGGGCGAGGAGTTGGATGAGGAGCGTTTTGTGAATTTGGGGGTGGTGAAAAACTCGAAAAAGCGCTCGCTTGCGGAGATTGACGGGATTTTTGAGTCGTTGCATAAGTTGTTTGAAAAACCGCAGATCAGCAAGAGTGATGTGGTGCATGTGTTAAAGGATTATCTGCCGAATTTTGAACATATTGAAACCGGCAAGGGGCTGGATCAGAAGATGTAAGCTAAAAAAGCTTTGCTTTTTTAGAAAAAAACACTGCGTGTTTTGGCAGGGGCTTTGTTTTTGTGTGTTGGCTTCGCGGGTATTGTAACCACTTTTCAGGGCAGTTTTAGATGGGCGGGATTATTGATGTTGTGATTGATGACAGGGAACCGGGTGAGTTTGTCGGTTTGTTTAAGGATGCCGGGGCAACATCGGTTAGAGTTGAACGGTTGAGGGTTGGGGATTTCCTTGTCAATCAGCATTGGGTGTTTGAACGGAAAACCATTGCAGATTTATGTGCTTCACTGGTCGATGGACGACTGTTCAGGCAGGCGCTTAAAAGGTTGAAATCGTCTGGATATCCGGTGATAATTCTTGAAGGACGATCAAAAGATGCAGAAGAGGTTCATGTTTCGCGTGAATCCATTCAAGGTGCGTTGATAACACTTAGCGTGTTTTTCAATATTCCTGTGCTACGTGCTATGGATGGCGAAGAGTTGGTGCATTTGATTGAATATACCGTTGTTCAGGAGGGACGTTTTCAAAAGAATGCAATTCATAGATATGGGTATGGTATCGAGAAAATAACGGCCAGGCGAATTAGGTGTATTCTTTCCTGATGAAGCTGTGTCATTTAACTAATTACGGAGTAAAACACGCAGTGTTTTTTCCAAAAATCACGGAGTGATTTTTGATGTATAAGATTATTAAACGGTTGATGGATATTGTGTTATCGGGATTGGCTCTGCTGGTGCTTTCCCCATTGTTGATTCCGGTTTGCATCGGGTTGCTTCTGACGGGCGAGCATTATGTCTTTTATTTTCAGGAGCGGATTGGTTTAAAAAACATAAAATTCAAGATATGGAAGTTTGCCACCATGCTGAAAGATAGTCCTGATATGAAGGGCGGACTGCATACAACGCGACGTGATCCGCGTGTTTTGCCGATGGGGCATTTTCTCAGAAAGACAAAAATCAACGAGATTCCCCAGTTGATAAATATCTTTAAGGGGGATATGTCAATTGTCGGGCCAAGGCCTCTGGTTGATAAAACTTTTGAACCTTATCCGGATCATGTTAAAGAGAATATTTATAATGTTAAGCCGGGATTGACGGGTATCGGTTCGATTGTGTTCCGTGATGAAGAACGCCTGCTTTCTGAAACCGATATGGAGATGTCTGAGTTTTACGATAAGTATATTGCGCCGGCCAAAGGTGAGTTGGAGTTGTGGTATCAGAAACATCTTTCGCTCCGGACAGATATTATGCTTATTTTTTTAACCGCCTGGGTGATTGTTTTTCCTGAAAGCAGGTTGCTCTATCGAGTGTTCAAGGATCTGCCTGAGATTGATGTGCCGGGGTTATTGAGGACCACATAGTGGTCTCAATGACGAGGGTAAAAGGGGAGGCGGTTTCGCCGCCAGATGCGCGGGTTGGCTGGCGCTGGGCTGGCTGTTTTTTTATCCTCGAGTTTGCAACCACTGGGTGGTTGCAAAAAGTGGTCTCAATGACGAGGGTGAAAGAGGGGCGCCTCCGGTTTGAGTGCGGCGGGTAAGCACTAAGTGCAATGCGTACCTGCCGGGAGCCTGTAGGTTTTTACACTCGAGTCTGCAACCACTTGGTGGTTGCAGAAAAGGTAGCACAGCGACTTACTCCGGATGATGGAATCCAGCATGGAAACTAGAATTAAAATAATGCCTGGTGGTCAATTGGGACTTACTTCAGTGAATCCTGAGAGTAAAGTGTCAAGAGAGGTTTTGCAGGCGTTCTCACGGTCATGGATTGATGGGCTGTATTGCCTCTCGGCCAATAAGTATCGGTTTGAAGGAGATGTGACATTAAGATTCTGGCAGCGGGTTGCAGACTTGGTCCTGACGGAGATCTGCCATATACCGGAGGATGCGGAAGATGTGACTATCAGTGAACGATCCGATGCATATCTGCCGGAGTTGCTTCTGTCTGCTCCGCCTATGGAGGGTGGCGAGTATCTTACGTTGGAGTTGCTGAAACGGATATCAACGGCGTTGCGAACCTGGTGCGAAGATTTGCTTGTTAATTCCGGCGGAGTTTCTGAATTCTTACAAAAACATGCACCGAAGTGGCATCAGGTTGGTCGGGTTTGTTTTCATCTGGCGGAGAATAAAGCGGATGACGCGCGTCCTTTTGCATTTTTGGCAACTTACTCGACTGGCTTCAGCGACGGCGGTAAAGTTAAACATGTAAGATTGGGGCAGGCTTTAACCCAATATGCAGGGAGTCGAAATAAGCAGGCATTGATCAAATTGCTTTCACCGGTGGAAAAGGCCTGCTCTGAGTTGGCGTGGGTACAGGACTTGCTGGATAGCGGGAGAATCTATGGTGCGACCGCAATGCGGAGTTCTGAGGCTTTTCGGTTTTTGCAGGATGTGCCGCAACTTGAGGAGTGCGGGCTTACGGTAAAGATTCCTGACTGGTGGAAAAAGAGGCCTCGGCCCCGGGTGAGCGTGACTGTCGGGAACAGCAGGAGCTCAGTTGCGGGGAAGGAAGCTTTGCTTGATTTTGATGTGGGCGTGGCACTGGGCGAAAATGTGCTTTCTGAGGATGAAATCAGAGAGATTCTAGCGGGGGAAGATGGTTTGGTCAGCTTCAAGGGCCAGTGGGTTGAGGTTGACAGAGAGAAGCTGCAGGAAGCCTTGGACCATTGGAAGACGTTGCAAAAACAGGTGGGTGATGACGGCATATCTTTTGTTAAAGGCATGCGGATGCTGGCGGGAGTCCCCCTTAATCCTAATGATGATTCCGTTGTCGATGAGAGTAGCTCTCAGTGGATGGATGTCTCGGCTGGAGACCAGTTGCGGAAGATATTGGAACAGCTTCGTGACCCCGCAAAGATTGAAACAGTTCCTGTCGGGGATAATTTGCAGGCCACGCTGCGACACTATCAGGCGGACGGGGTTCGGTGGCTTCGTTTTCTCAGTGAGCTGGGGCTGGGTGCCTGTCTGGCCGATGACATGGGGCTTGGGAAGACGATTCAGATATTAGCGCTTCTTCTGTGCAGAAAACGTACTGCTGCCGCTAATCAACCTTCTTTATTGATTGTTCCCGCATCGTTGATGAAGAACTGGGGTTTGGAAGCGGAACGTTTTGCTCCCTCACTCAAGTTAATATTCGTTCACCCAGCATATTTGAGCAAGGAGGATCTGTCTGCTATGGCGAGTCATCCCGCGCAGGCATTTAAGGGTGCGGACTTGGTTGTGACGACATATGCAATGGTTTATCGCCTGGAGTGGCTGGCTGACTTTGATTGGAGTATGTTGGTTCTGGATGAAGCGCAGGCAATTAAGAATCCTTCAACACGACAGAGTAAGGCTGTAAAGAAACTTCAGGCTGCGATAAGGATCGCTCTGACGGGAACTCCGATTGAGAACCGGCTGGGTGATTTATGGTCGCTTTTCGATTTTCTTAATCCGGGATTACTAGGGTCGGCAAAAGCGTTTAAAGGTTTTGTTAAGAATATGCAGAGTGGATGTGATTGCCAGTTTGCAGCATTGCAGAAATTGGTGCGGCCTTATATTCTGCGTCGATTGAAAACAGATCGCAGTATTATCAGTGATCTGCCCGATAAAATTGAGAATGTCTGCTACTGTAATTTGAGCAAGTCGCAGGTTAAGTTGTACAGCCAGAGTGTGCGAAGGCTTGCTGAGGCACTGGAGTGTGTGACTGGAATGGAGCGGCGGGGGCTGGTTCTGCAGTCGCTGATGCGGTTTAAGCAGATTTGCAATCATCCGAGCCAACTGATCGGTGACGGTGAATACAGGGCAGATGACAGCGGTAAATTTGTGCGATTGGGAGAGATCTGCGAGGAGATCGCCTCGCGTCAGGATAAGGTTTTGGTCTTCACTCAGTTCAGGGAAATTATCGATCCGCTGCAATCGTATCTTGAAAATGTATTTGGCCGTAGCGGCCTTGTTCTGCATGGCGGTACAGCAGTTAAGAAACGCCAGAAGCTGGTGGATGAATTCCAGCAGGATGACGGTCCTCCTTTCTTTATTCTTTCATTGAAGGCGGGAGGCACCGGATTGAATTTAACAGCGGCTTCGCATGTGATACACTTTGATCGCTGGTGGAATCCGGCGGTGGAAAATCAGGCTACTGACCGCGCATTCAGGATCGGCCAGAAGAAAAAAGTGGTAGTTCATAAATTTGTTTCGAATGGAACGATTGAAGAGAAGATAGATGCGTTGATACAGGAGAAGCGGGAGATCTCTGAACAGGTGCTGTCAGCAAGTGGAGAGATTAAGTTTACAGAGATGTCTAACGATGAGATTATGAAGCTTGTTTCCCTGGATTTGCAGGGCGTCTAGTTGTAGATCGTCAACTTATGCAATAAAAAACACGAAGTTGCGATGGTGAATTGTGAATTACTGGAGGTATTATGCGATACGAACAATGGCCGGAGTATGTGCCGGTTGCCGAAAGAAAAGCAAAGGCGAAAAGGCTGGTTAAAAAGCTCTCTAAAACGATTAAAAATATAAAGCCGGTTGAGATTGAGGGACGCACTATTGCCAGAACCTTTTGGGGAAAGGCGTGGTGTACGCAACTGGAAAAGCACTCGGACTATGCCAATCGCCTTCCGCGTGGTAAAAGCTACGTTAGACATGGTTCTGTTTGCCATTTGGATATCAAAGAAGGTGTTATCACAGCAAAGGTCAGTGGCTCATCACTCTATGATGTGAAAATCAAGATAGCCCCTTTAAAGAAAAAGGCGTGGCAGGCGATTAAAAGCAGGTGTGCAGGAAAGATCGGCTCCTTGATCGAATTGTTGCAGGGCAGGATTTCAAAAGATGTGATGTCGGTAGTGACTGAGCCGAAAACAGGGCTTTTACCGCAAACAGGTGAAATCAAGCTGGAATGTAGTTGCCCTGACTGGGCGGTGATGTGTAAACATGTGTCCGCAGTTCTTTATGGAATTGGCAATCGGCTGGATTACGAGCCCGAACTGCTTTTTGTGTTACGCGGGGTGGATGCCTCTGAGTTGATCGAAGAGGGGGTGATCGGTGGTTTGCCACAAACGGCTGCTTCTGATGATGGTGCTCTCTCCGATGAACAGTTACAGGGGATGTTTGGAGATGATATAGATCTGCAGCTTGATGATGAATCTATTGCAGTGGCTGAGAAAAGTTCCGTTTATGTGGCGAAAAATAAAAACGTTGACGGCGCTCTTTATCTGCGAGGTTCGGATATTGTGGCTAAGCGCAATGAACTTGATCTGTCCGTTGCCGGGTTTGCTGAATTGGTGGGCGTTACACCTGCAACTATATATCGTTGGGAGAAGGCGCGTAAGTCTTTCAAAATGCGATCCAGGTATGCAGGTTTTTTTAGAAAGAGTACGAATGCTTCATAAGTATATTCGTCGCGTTAAAGAGAATGAGAGTCGCCATTCCCCTTATGTTGAGCTTTATATGTCGTGCGATCCGTATGAGCCTGTTTTTGAACGGGGGTCGCAGAAACTACCCCAATCAATTCTAAGAAAACTCCAGAAATATACCCATATTCTTGGCCTTCTTCGTTGTCTCCAGAGTGGTGAGCGCATATTCAGATTGAAGCACTTGAACTTGATGCAGATCCTGCTGATTTCGTTGACAAAACCGGGGCGTTTTTAGAATTTTACACGCAGTTTTTAGAAGTAAAGCGTCTCAGAGGATCATGATTGTTATGAAACGCGTTTTTGACATAGTGTTAATTTTGCTTACCGCATGGCTATGGTTGCCGGTGATGTTGCTGGTTGCTTTGCTGGTTCTGTGCATTTCAGGCCATCCGGTTTTCTTTGTGCATGAACGTCCAGGTTATAAAGGAAAACCTTTCAGGCTGATAAAGTTCAGGACCATGCTTTCCGGTGAGGAGTCAGACAAAAATCGATTAACCCGATTCGGCCGATTTCTTCGATCAACAAGCCTTGATGAACTGCCTGAACTGATCAATGTGCTTAAAGGCGACATGTCTCTGGTCGGTCCCCGCCCTCTTCTCATGCGTTATCTTCCGCGTTATACAGCTGAGCAGATGCGGCGTCATGATGTGCTTCCCGGCATAACCGGATGGGCGCAGGTGAATGGCCGCAATGCTATAAGCTGGGAAGAGAAATTCAGGCTTGATGTGTGGTATGTGGATAATCACTCAATAGTTCTTGATATAAAAATTTTATGTCTGACTTTATGCAAAGTGCTGAGACGCGAGGGTATTACTTTCAATGGAGAAGCTGCAACGGAGGAATTTCAGGGCTTGCGTGAACGGTAAGCATTTTGTGCGGCTCTTTTTTCAGTTTTAACTATAATGTAAGGAAACATGATTTCGGGACTTTTCATAATTATTTTAGCGACGTTTCTGACCTGCCTTTTTTTCAGATATTCATGTAAAAGCGGTTTGCGTGATTCTATTCTGGCTTGCTGGCTTTTAATGGCTTTGTCTGTATTTCTTTCATCAGAGCTGTTATCTCTCTTTGGCTGTTTCAAGCCTGTCTGGATAAAACTTTTCTGGATAGGATTGTGTGTTTTATCAGGAATTTATTTTGTTTGTTTGAAAATGGATTACAAAGAGGTGCTTAAGCTTGACCTGATATGCGTTTACAGGGAATTTAAGGATTTGTTCAGATTATATCCTGTTGCTTTGAGTGCTGCATTTCTATTGCTTTTTCTGACATTTCTTCACGCTTTTCTCGCTCCGTCTTTTGAACCGGATTCTTTGAGTTATCATCTTCCGAGATCGGTTCACTGGTTGGTTAATGGATCTGTAGAGTTCTATGAAACGGCCATTGCGAGGCAGAATTTCCAGGCACCTCTGTACAGCATGAGTCTTGCGCATCTGATAGGACTTACAGGTTCTGATCAGTTTTTCAATATGATTCAGTGGTTTTCCCTGCCTGTATGCGCTGTGGCTGTTTCCCTGATAGCTGCGGAGTTGGGAGCTGGCCGGAACCGACAGTGTTTTGCCGCTATAATGGTTCTGGGAATTCCGCAGGCGTTGAGTCAGGTGATTGTCTGCGTTAATGATCTTTACGCAGCAACCGCTGTGATGATTTTTCTGCTTTATTTAATTCGCCTGTTGCGCCGAAAGGGTGGTGTGCCTTTAACGGCTTTTCTTTGTGCGGTTGCTCTGGGGATTTCTTTTGTTGCAAAATATACATCGCTGATTCATGTGGCGGGCTTTGCCGTCCCGATATCCGTGGCCGGATTGATCAGAACATGGTACAAGCATACGTTTAGAGATATGTTTAAACTTGCGGTTCTGCTAGGGTGTATTGCTGTTGCTGGTACTCTTTTTCTGACGCCTCAGGTTGTACGCAATCTGCGGGAATATAAAGATCCTTTTTCGGGTGAGCCTCCTAATATGATGACCAATACGAATCTGACGTCTGAAAAGGTGGCGGTTAATTGCCTGAAGCATCTTTCCATGCACGTTGCCTTTCCTCTTTACCGCCTGAATCGTCCGCTTGAAAATGCTGTCCGTGATTTTGCAGGCGATCTAATTGAGGATGAGGATATTTCCTATAAGAACCGGTGGTGTTTTACGGATTACCGCATTTTCACACCTCTGGGAAAATTCAGCTCAAATGCCAGCAATCCTGTACAGTTTCTTCTGTTTTGCATTGTTGTTATGTCTGCCTTGGCGGGAGGGGGTAAAAAATCATTTTTTATTTATTCGCTTGTTCCGGTTCTGTGCGGAGGAATTTTGTATTGTACTGTATTTAAATGGCAACCATGGTGTGCGCGTCTGCAGCTTCCTTTCTTTTTCCTTATGATTATAGGTACAGTTCTATGGCTGGCTGAAAGAAAACATAATAAGGCACTGGAAAAAGTTGTTTCTTTCTGCTGTTTAGGATATGCCCTTCTGCACGTGATTCTGCTGCCCGACTGGTATATGCCAGCTTTTCTTTATGGACAGCTGCCGAAAGCGAGCGGCTTAGACCCGGCAGCTACGCTTGCTCAGAAAATCCGGTATCTTAATTGCAAGGGGTGGCCGTCGGATGAGATTCGTCAGATGCATAAAAGTGTTCCTCCCGTTTTGAAATACGGATACAGTATATTTTTCACGGACAGAGATAGACTTTATATCGGGAACCTGTATCATGACTACATGCATGAGCTTTACAGCAATATTCAGGATGTCAGTTCGTTTCTGAAAAACAGAGGGAGCGATTTCGGCAGTGAAGCTGTTGTCGGCCTTTTGATTTCCTCTGATCACGGTAATATTACGTCCGAAGTTACAGATGAGTATCAGCCGCCGTTTTCCCGGGAATTTCTTTTATGGAGGGCAATGGATAATATCAGCGGGCAGGGAACGCCTGTTTTTAAACATTTTGCGGGGAGTACTCCGCTGAAACGTTTTAATGAATGTTTTCCTTCGGGAAAAGGCCTGATCTTGAGTGATGGTTCAAGGGAGAGTCTTTTGAAGGATTTGAAGAGATACTCTAATATAAATTGCGTGTTCAGTAATTCCAGGTTTGAAATTTATTACGTGCAGTTAAATGCTGTGTGATACAGCTGAAACGTACGGGAGCCAGTATGAAGAGAAAAGTTATTATTATAGGTGCGGGCGGTTTCGGAAAGGAAGTTGCATGGATTCTTCGTCGATCCGGCGATGCAGGTTCAGAGCTGGAAGTTCAAGGCTTCTGTGATGATGATGCCGCAAAAGCTGAAGGCGTGAAAGATCTGGCTCCATTCCTGGGAACGGTTGAAGAAGTTGTGAGTAGGTTTCCCGGTTGTGCCTATCATTGTGCCATCGGAAACAACAGGATTCGCCGAGATTTGATGCAGCGCCTGGATGCAGCGGGACTGAAGGCGGTCTCGGTTGTAGACTTTTCTTCTGTGGTTGCGGATGATGCTGTGGTTTCACCCGGTTGTTATATCGGAGTTCACTCGGTAGTTTCGGCAGGTACGCGTGTGGGGAGGGGTGTGATTATCAACCACAATGTTTCTGTCGGCCATGATGCCGCAATCAAGGATTATGCTCAGGTCTGTCCCGGTGTTTCCATATCCGGCGGATGCGATTTGGGGGAAGGGGCGCTTCTGGGAAGTAACAGCTGTACATTGCCCGTAAAAAGAATGGGGGCATGGTCAGTTCTCGGCGCGGGCGGGGTGTTGCTTACGGATCTTGAAGATGGCGGCAGTCGTGTGAGGTTGAGGTAGTTTATTGAGACCACACAGTGGTCTCAATGACGAGGGTAAAAGAAGAGGACCACCAAGCGGTCTCAATGACGAGGGTAAAAGGGGAGGACCACCAAGCGGCTCTGCATTATCGATGCGGGGGTGGGAGTTGTTTTTACCCTCGAATTTGCAACCACTTAGTGGTTGCATGATGCCGCGTTCGACCCTCCTGGCCACCGCTTCGATTCCCGATACCGACGAGCAGCTGAAGCTGCACGCGCACGCCGACCGATTCGCGATATCCATTCCAGGCCGCGGC
>JAWOEI010000014.1:0-25442 GCA_046482825.1 Kiritimatiellia bacterium | reverse complement strand
TTTCTTTCCGTGAAGCGGACAGCGGATGTGCCGCGCTTTGGAATGAGCGTATTGCGGGTGTCAGGACGGTTTTCTGGGTTCTGGGGTCCCAGGAAGGCGGCGGTATGCCCCTTGGCACAAAAGTCAATGCGGATGGCAGCTCATTTAAACGCTCTTCCATCGGCGATGTCTCCGCCCCCATCTGGGATGACGGCGTGATGGCCGCCAGCGGAGTGACCCGCATCAATGGCGCTATAGTTGATGGCGAAACCACCGGTTTTAACGGCGGATATCAGCTGATGAGTCTTGTCACTGGATGGGATGGCATTGCTTCGGCCTTTGCCACGCATAAGAATGTTGAACTCTTTGGAGGACAGCGTCTGGCGGAGGTGATCATTTATGAACGTCTGCTGCTCGATCAGGAGCGGCGCGATGTCGAGGCCTATCTTGCACGCAAGTGGTTCGGCGCTCCGACCTCCGGGTATGCCAGCGGCAAAGTGCAGTTCAATAATGTGAATGTTGCCGGGGGTTCCCTTGAACTTCCCGAAGATGTTGATGTCTCTTTTAAATCGATTTCCGGTGACGTTGATCTGGTGAAAGACGGCAGCGGTATTCTGGCAATCAATGATATCTCCGGTGTTGAGGGAGCTGTGATTATCTCGAATGGAACAGTTAAACTTGCCGGGCAGCCAGTGATGACCGAACTGCCTGAGAGCGGCATGCTGATGCATATGGATGCCAGTGCGACCAGCAGCTTCACGGTCGTTGCCGAGAACGGTACGAATTTCATTACCCGCTGGGACAGTCTTTATGGGGCTCATTATGCTGAGCGTGATGCTAACGGCAAACGCCCCTGGCTGCTTGAGAGTGAGTTGAACGGTCTGCCGGTTGTCGAATTCGGTCCCTATACAAAAGAAGGTTCCGCATACGGCGCTTTCCTGAACTGGGACCAGGAAATTGATAATATCCAGAGCGGTTTCTTTGTTCTCGGTTCACAGGCTGGTGGTAATTTCCTGATCGGTTCTAAAGAAGAAGGACATTTCCACCGCGGCTACGACACCCCAAATGAAGTCACTGCCAATAGTGTAATCATTGAGGAAGGCCGAACTGATACTCCGCCCTGCCTGACTTCTGCCGGTTCTTACTGGAGCCTGGACAGCCGGGAGATTGATGCCGCAACGACTGGTCTCTCCGGTGGCTATCAGTCTTTCCTGTTCAATACCGATCCGGGACTGGCTCCGGCGAACGATGTGCAGGGCGGTACATTCGCCCGCGACCGCGCCTATCGCTGGGGTGGACAACGTCTGGCTGAGTTTGTGATCTATGACCGCGATCTGACGGAAGAAGAGCGCGAAGACGCTGAGGTCTATATGCGTGCCAAATGGTTCGGAGAAATACCCGAAGGTTACTACATGGACGGAAATGTGCCTCTGTTGAATGTGCTTGACGGCGGAATAGTGGATGTGGATGGACAGATCCGTAGTGTCGGTACTTTGCAGGGTGACGGTGTAGTCAGCAACGGTACGCTGATTGTGACCGATATGCTGGATGTGGACGATTCGCTGACGGTTGACAATATTCAGCTCGCTGCAGGCTGCACAATGCCTGTGGATATATCCGGCGGTAGCTCCGACACCGTGACAGTCAACGGAACCGTCACTTTCGGGGCTTCCGGTACAATCAGTGTCAGTAGCGATGCTACTTCTGGAAATTACGACCTCTTTGTCGCCGATTCGGTTGCCGGAGAATCAGATCTGAACAATTGGCAGGTGACAGGCCTTCCTGAAAGAATGAGCGGTAAACTCTCGCTCGAAGGCTCCACCGTTGTCCTGAGAATTCTCGACGAGGGAACTATAATCATCCTGCGGTAAGAGAGAATCTGATGGTTGTCACCACGGGCCCTGTGCCCGTGGGACTATGTTGTTATGCTTTTGTCGGATGTCATATACAGTCCGCATTCCACATCCTGCATTTCACAGAACATAGAGTTCTTGCTCTTTGTAAGTGTTTTGAACAACTGCCTTCACCCTTCACCCTCCACCCTTCATACTTGCCTGAGAACTTCCCCGGCCGCATCACAGCAGCGGTCTATGGCTGTGTCATCTGTAAGGGTCTTGAGGTAATTCCGGCGGAATTCAATGATATTGCGCTCTTTAACAAGTTTCAGCGATGTATCATAATGAAATCCGCTGATAATCCAGCCGATCTGAATCAGAATAAAATCTGTGAAAGATTGTATTAATTTATAGTCCACGGCTTCACCTCTGATGGAGGCTTCCACGAGTTCAGGATTAGGGGCACCCCGGAGGTCGAGGCCCCAGGTTATTTCAGGATTTTTTTCAATGCTGCCGTCTTTTATGGCCGCTTCCATGACACGGAAAATATCCAGTTTGTCCGCATCCCGGATAAGATGTGCCAGTGCCGCGGTTTCCGGGGCAGTTTCGGCAGGTATTGATTTTTTGTTATGCCAGCGGATGGCCTTTGATATTCTTTCGGCAGTTCCGGGAGTTGCCCCGGCAAATATGTTTAATTTTTCTATGATGTCTATTCCGCGTTCCGCATGATCAACCGACTCTGAATCGCGGAATGTGCCGAATTCGGCAAACTGTGAAAATCTCCCTATGTCATGCAGGATGGCAGCGACTTCCACGGCCGGTGTTTGCCCTCTGTTCCAGTTCTCTCCCTGCATTACGGCTATAGCGTTTTTGACTACAAAAGCAGTGTGTTGCAGTTTTAATTGAAGCATGGGATGCAGTATTCCTTTTTTGTTGCGAAAGGAATCCACGTGCTTGTTGAACTTTTTTCTGATATTTTCGGCAGTCTGTTCAGTCATAGCCCCGTATCATACTCTATTAACGGCTGATATCTCAACTTTTTGTTTGCAGGACTGAATCAGCTGGGCGCATCTGCGATTATGTTGCGCGCAACATAATCGCAGATGCGCCCTGAATCAGCTTTAGTTCTTGCCAATTCATACTATGAAAGGATAGAATACAGGGCACTATGAATGATAAGAAACGTAAGATCCTGTTGGTTGATGATGACAGAAATCTGCTTGATACACTCGGTGATTTTCTCGGGTTTGAAGGATACGATGTTCTATGTGCTTCCAGCGGTGAAGATGCTCTTTTGAAGATGCGTCCTTTTCAGCCGGATCTGATTATACTTGATATGGGAATGCCGGGTATGGGAGGCAAGGGATTTCTTGACCGCATCACAAATCCCGATGGCAGTACTCTTTATCCGGTTCTTGTTCTCACAGCCCGGGCTACAATGGCGGAGTATTTCGCCGACAAAAAAATCGCTTCTTTCTTGGCAAAGCCCTGTGATCCCGGCGATATGCTGATGGAAGTTAGCCGTATTCTGTTTCTTGAGGCGGAGAAATTGCCTGAAGACGGGGATTCACCGTCCGCCAGAGTTCTTCGCAAGGTTGTTGTCGCTGAACCTGATGCGGGAACTAACAGGCTTCTGGAAAGAGAGTTTTCTGTAGCAGGTTTTCAGGTGGAAGCGGTTTTCAATGGAGCCGAGGCGCTTGAAAAAGCGATAGAGATTAAACCTGATGCCGTTGTCATGCCGCTTGATCTTGAGCAGATGAATGCCAACGAAGTGGTTGCTATGCTTAAACGCCTGCCGGGTACTGCGGATATCTGTACTGTGATTTACGGCGTTGAACTGCCGGATGTTGATCTCGGACTGGTGGCGAATCTTGATGTTCCTCAGAACAGTCTTGTTAAAGACAGGAATGTCAATGCGATTGTAGATCGTGTAATGCATCTGACCGGTGCTTGATAACTGTCTTCGGCTACTCCGAAATCAACATGTTTTGACAAACTGGAAGGATACAAATGCGTTGTCCGCGATGTGACAGCAATGATGACAGGGTTCTTGACAGTCGGGCTGCACGTGAAGGTAAGGCCATCCGGCGTCGAAGGCAGTGCCTTTCCTGTGATCATCGCTATACTACATACGAAGAAATTGTTCGCGATGAACTGAAAGTCATTAAGCGTGATGGCCGCATTGAAACCTTTGACCGTATCAAACTTGAACGCGGATTGATGCGTGCCTGCGGGAAGCGGCCTGTTTCGACCGATCAGATTCATGATCTGCTGGACAGGATTATCAAAAGCTTAGGTGACCGGACTGAGATAACAGTTGATGAGATAGGCGCATCTGTTCTAAAGAAACTTCACGATGTCGATCAGGTTGCCTACATTCGGTTTGCCTCGGTTTACCGTCATTTCAATGATGTAAGTCAGTTCGTAAACGAAATCAGGAATATAGGCAGCATGGATGACTGAGAAATGTTGCCGTTGCTGCAATATTGCCAACCGGGAATTCAGAGACGACAGTCATGAAAAGACTTCTGTTTTTTGCCGAATTTTTTCTTCTGGCATTCTGTACTTACGCCGATGAAATCCGATATGACTTTGAAACAGGTGATCTTCAGGGGTGGCGTGTTGTTGAAGGATCTTTCGGAAAACCTGTCACTGACAGAGTCAAAGAGCATCATTCCGGCAAGCCTTGTGATAAAACAGGTAAATGGTTTTTGTCAACACTTGAAAGTGTTGATGGGAAAAGTCCGAACAACAGATTCACCGGCATGGTTGAATCTCCCGTAATAGTGCTTGAGGCTCCGGAAATATCCATGCGTGTCGGAGGTGGTGAAGGCAACAGGGTTTATGTGGCTCTGTGCACAATGGACGGCCGGGAACGGGCCTATGCACGTGGAGGTAATTCTCACCGGATGTATCTGCGTAAATGGCACCTGCCCGATATGGTGGGAAAACCGGTGTTCTTTCGTGTAGCGGACGGAGCGGAGAGCAACTGGGCTCATGTTACACTTGATGAACTTGTGTGTCAGGGGTATATCGACAGAGAATTATCACAGAAACGTTTCAAGCAGAGAAAACTTGCTGTGGTTCATGCGGAGAGGGTGAAAAAAATTGCAGCTTTGCAAGATGCTGTGCGGGAGCTGGAGGAAAAGTTTAAAGATGAATACCCCGGCGAAGCATTATTACGTAAGATTTCTCTTGCTACGGATAATGACGATGCAGCAGCGATTGATGACCTGCAGCATGAAGCCCTGCTCCGGCATAATCCTCTTCTGATAAATGCACCGATTATCTTTACAACCCGGGACCAGTATGCCGATGATCAACATAATACGGCCACAGTTTTTCAGGCCGGAGAAATCAATGCTGATAGATATAAAACCCGAGGAGCGCTGAAATCACTTGATGTGAGGAGCGGAGAGGTGAGTGTGCTTTACGATCCGGGCGCAGATGCGACTGTCCGTGATCCGGAAATAGATTATGATGGCGGACGCATAGTTTTTTCTATGCGTAAAAATCAGCAGGATAACTATCATATCTATACAATTAACTGTGATGGAACCGGGTTGAAACAGCTGACCGCAGCATCCTGTGCCTCTGATATCGATCCTGTGTGGCTGCCGGATAGTGATATTGTGTTTTCCTCCACACGCGAACCCAAGTACGGTATGTCTGAGCGCCGTATTATGTGCAACCTTTTCAGAATGGAATCAGACGGCGCGAATATTCATCAGATAGGCGGATGTTCTCTGTTTGAAGGGCATCCATCCCTTCTGCCCGATGGCCGGATTCTCTATGACCGCTGGGAACATGTCGACCGTAATCACTGTGATGCCCAGGGCTTGTGGGTCTGTAATCAGGATGGAACCGGTCACGCAGTTTATTACGGTAACAACACCGCCATTCCTGATGGTGTCTTTGATGCCCGGGGAACAGGGGAAGGAAACAAGGTTATTGCAGTTATGGGTGCCTTCCGCGGCGTTCCCGCAGGTGCTCTCGGCATTATAGATCGCGGCATAGGCGTGAACGGCATTGAACCGGTTCTGCATACCTGGCCTTCTGTTTTTATGAGCAGAATAAGTGTCACTGAACAGAATCCTGACTCAAGTGGAGAGATGAAGATTAAATATGAGGATCCATGGCCTCTTGATGATGAACATTTTCTCTGTTCCCGAACGCTTGTTGGGGGGGATGAAATGGCGATTTACTACATAGATTTGCATGGGAATGAGATTCCTGTCCACAGCGAACCGCCCGGTTGCTACGATCCCATGCCGCTTGCTCCGCGTCAGACACCTCCATCCCGGATTTCCCGCCGGAATTTTTCCCGTCCTGAAGGCACAGGGTCTTTCTATGTGCAGAACGTTTATAACGGTACACACATGAAAAATGTCAGGAAAGGTTCAATAAAATATCTGCGGATAGTGGAAACACCGGAGAAAAGATTCCGGTCCGGAGGCAGCTGGGGCGGACAGGGTCCGCAGGCTCCTGCCATGAACTGGCACAGCCTTGAGAACAAAAGGATTCTCGGTACTGTTCCGGTTGAAGAGGACGGCAGTGCATATTTTGAAGTCCCGGCGAATACATTTCTTTATTTCCAGGCGCTTGATAAATACAGAGTTATGGTTCAGTCAATGCGCAGCGGGATTTTTGTACAACCCGGTGAAACTTACGGGTGTGTTGGCTGTCATGAGAGCCGCGTTGCGGAAAAGCCGCAGTCCGGTGCCCGTCCGGCGGCTCTTAAAAGGCCGCCGGAAAAACTGAAGGGCTGGCATGGTCATCCGCGGCGTTTTTCTTTTCAGAGGGAAGTGCAGCCGATACTCGATAAACATTGTGTCGAGTGCCATGATTACGGCAGAAAAGCGGGAGACGCATTAAACCTTTCCGGTGATCGCGATGTCGTGTTCTGTACATCCTATGTTGATCTATGGGTGACTGGAGCTCTCAGCTGCATAGGAGGTGGTCCGGCTGCGATTCAGCAGGCCGGCTCCTGGGGCAGCAGCCGTTCGCCGCTGATTGAGAAAATATTTCAAGGCCATGCCGGAGTGGAACTCCCGGAAAAGGAGCTTGAGAAGATAACAGCCTGGGTGGATCTCAATGCACCCTATTATCCTTTTTATGAGTATTCCTCCTATGGTGATAATCCCGGAGGCCGCTGTCCACTGACCGATGCGGAGATAGAAAGGATATGCAAACTGACGGGAAAGAAAATATGCTTCAGTCATAGCCCCTCTCAACGCTCTGTTATCAGCTTTGAGCGGCCTGAACTCAGTCGTATCCTGAAGAACATGGATGATACTTCTGCCGGATATGCGGAGGTTGTCGCTTTGATAAGGCTGGGCTCCGCCCGGTTGAAAAGTTCACCTCGTGCGGATATGCCCGGTTTTCAGCCGGTAAGTTCCTTTATTGCGGTCCAGGAGCGCTACAACCGTTACATGAAAACTGAGCGCAGAGTCTATAAAGCTATTCGGGAAGACCGTAAAGTTTACGACTGGGACTGAAACCTGCTGTGAACTGCAAGATACAAAGCTGAAAGAAGTTGATAAGTCTGGAGCCCTTGTATGTGTCGCAATTGAACGGGTGGAAAAGGAATGAGCGGCAAAATTGATCTCAAAGATGGATTCTGCGTCTCATGCGGACTGAAGTCAGGTGTTGTTTATCAATCCTGCCCTTTCTGTGATGAGATGGTGTGGCATCCACTATGGCGGCGCATTGTATTCCGTTATGTTGTGCTGCCTCTTCCGGTGCTGACTCTGATTTTCTTGTTTCTGAACAGCAGTGCGCTGGCCGCAATTGCGGATTTGTTTGCAGCCGCTTCCTGGAAACTGCAGATAGCTGTAATGCTACCAGTTTCTGTTCTGCTGCTGCCGTATGAAAACCGGCGGTTGATACATACCAGCGTAAAAAATTATTTTCTGTGGCTTTTAAATGCCCTGGCGGCTTCTGTTATTCTGCTTTTGTGTGTGCTTCTTCTTGTTGTGGGCGTGCGGTTCTCAGAGGATGCTCTGCTGCTGCGCTTTGTCATGTGCATTACAGCTGTAAGCGCTTCAGCCGTTCCGCTGGTGATGAATTGTAACTGGCAACGTCTTTCAGCGGCGGCCTTTGCAGCAGGCGCACTCATGTGTATATGATTTCCGCCGGACTTTTTCAAAATCTTTAAGATTACCGGTTAAATGCACACCCCAGGACACAAAGCCCGTAAACGGCAGCTGTTTCCGCCCGCAGTATGTTTTTGCCCAGGCTTACAAGAACGCTGTCTGCATCTCTCAGCATGTCCAGCTCCTCCGCAGTGAAATCCCCCTCAGGTCCGACAAACCAGCTGACCCGCGCCGGAGCTGTTTCAATCTGCTGTATGGCATCGCGCAGATTTATGGCGTCATCGCTTAATGCAGCGGTGAAAACAGGGGAGCTGGCGTAAATCAGTTTAAGAGCATCGGAAAAATCAAGCGGCTGCGTAATATCAGGCAGCCATGATCCGCCACATTGGCGTAATGCGTCTATGGCAACCCTGCGCCATCGATAAGCCTTTCTGATGCGATCCTGATTCGAAAGACGGACAATCGTACGGGCCGAAATCACCGGCACGATGTTTGTTGTTCCCAGTTCAGCCGCCTTTTCCACTGCCCAGTCCATGCGTTTGCCTTTGCTTATGCAGCAGAATAGAGTAATTGAACATTGCGGTTCCGGATGTTTGACAGGATCAGCTGACGGTCTGATTAAAATTGAATTCTTTTCAACACTTTGTATCACTGCCTGCCGAGTGAATCCGGCTCCATCAAAAAGTTCGATTTCATCATTCGGCTGTATCCGGAGTACATTTTTAAGATGGCGGCACTCATCGCGACCTAATGGGATCAAGTCGTTGTGAAGGCGATCTGTGTTTATAAAACAGCGATGCATATAAAAACTCCTGTCAGAAAAGCCAGGTGACTACGCTGTTACAAGGCTAAAAAACTGCTGCACAGATTTCTCTGATCGCTGTTGGATTATTTTTTCCGTAGCGCATCCCGACGTTTGAAGAATGACTCGATATTTTTACGCAGTTTTGCCGTTTCAGCAAAATTTACTTCAGATGCCTGCTCCTCGAACATTTTCAAAGCTTTTTTCTGTTTTGAGTTGAGTTTTACCGGTGTTTCCAGATCAATACGCAGGTGAAGATCGCCTATGCGGCCATGCAGACTGGGCATACCCTTTCCTCGCAGACGCAGTATTTTCCCGTTGGGAGTTCCTGCAGGAAGTTTAATGCGTGCGTAACCGTCGGGGGTGGGGATCTGGATCTCTCCGCCCAGGGCCGCGGTTACCGGCGAAACCGGAATAGCGCAGGCAAGATCATCGCCATGACGCTCAAATATTTCGTGTTCTCTTACATGCAGTACAACGTATATGTCTCCGGCCGGGCCGCCCCGCAGTCCGCTTTCCCCTTTGCCGGATAAACGCAGCCTTGATCCGGTTTCAACTCCTTTGGGTATGCGCATGGTAATATGCCGGGGACTTTTAACCCTGCCGCTACCGTTACAGGTTTTGCAGGGATTCGTTATGATACTTCCCTCTCCGCGACAGACAGGGCATGGTTGCCGTACCTGGAAAAATCCTCCGCCGGCAACGACAAATCCCTGACCGCCGCATTGTTTGCAGGTCTCCCGGCCGCTTCCGGGGGCCGCTCCTGTGCCTTTACATGCAGGGCAGGAATCATTGATCTTCAGGTCCAGATTGCGTTCAGATCCGAAAAGCGCTTCTTCAAAGTCTATTTCCAGATCAAAGCGCAGGTCATCACCCCTTTGCGGTCCGTTGGGATTGCGGCGTTGACGGCGGCCTCTGCTGCTGCCGCCGAACATATCAGCGAATCCCCCGCCGCCGAAAATGGTTTCAAACAGATCACCGAAATCACCTGCGTGGGTGAAGTCGCGTCCGAAGTCGAACCCCCCGGGACCGAACGCGGATTTCATGCCGTCATGTCCGTACTGGTCGTAACGCTGACGTTTCTGTTTATCGCTGAGAACTTCATAAGCCTCGCAGATTTCTTTGAACTTCTCGTCAGCCTCTTTGTTGTCCGGATTGCGGTCAGGATGGTATTTCATGGCAAGTTTCCGATAGGCCTTTTTCAGCTCATCTTCACTTGCGTTTCTGCTGACTCCCAGTACTTCATAATAATCGCGTTTTGCTGCCATGATAAATCTTTAAGTCTGTGTATAAATACAACGAGGCAAAAATATCTGATTTCTCCGTGCCTCTGTGGTTAGTAATTTCTGTTGTGTCAGTCGGAGACACTTTCTTCTGTTCCGTCGGCTTCTTCCGGTTTTCCGCTGGATACCACAACCTGTGCCGCCCGCATAAGATGACCGTTGATAAACCATCCGCACCGGAATTGATCTATCACTTTGTTCGCAGGGACTGTAGGTGAGGGGATATAAGAAAGTGCTTCATGCCTTTCGGGATCAAAATCCTCTCCCAATGCTTCTATCGGTTCCATTCCGCAGTTTTTCAGAACACTACAGAATTGATCATAAACCAGCTTTACACCCGTTGCAAAGGGATCTTCAGTATCATCAACCTTCTTCAGAGCCAGTTGCAGATTATCGAGAACCGGAAGAAGATCCGCAAGAAGCCTTTCATTGGAGCGTTTGACAAATTCTTCCCGCTCCCTTGACTGGCGTTTGCGGTAGTTGTCAAAGTCCGCCATCAGACGGATATACTGATTTTTAATTTTTGTCAGTTCATCTTCCTCAGGATGGGTATTCTCTTCCTGTTTGTCAGGTGTTTTTTTCTCAGCTTTTTTGTCTTCAACCCGTTCGTCTTTTTCAGGGGAAATGCCTTTTTTATCCGTTTTTTTATCTGTTTTTGACTTTTTCAACATCTTACCTCTGCATTATGGATATCTATTTCAGAAAAGGAACTGCCATTTTTTCATAGTTAGTATTTTAAGTCAAGCGCACGCATGTATTCAGTGTGCACTCGTTCCGAGCGACAGCTGTATGGTGGGAACGGAGGGATTCGAACCCTCACGCCTTTCGGCACAAGAACCTAAATCTTGCGTGTATGCCAGTTTCACCACGCTCCCGTAAATCCGTGCCGGATTATATCATTATGCGATAGATTTCTGCAAGACAGAGCGTATTATTCGCCTGGCTGCACGTCCCTGCCGCGTATTTTTATATGTAGTTCACGCAACTGACGCTCAGACACCTCCGCAGGTGCGTTCATCATGAGATCCTGAGCCTTCTGATTCATAGGGAAGGCGATAACCTCTCTTATATTATCTTCGTCCGCCAGTAGCATTACCATTCTATCGACTCCGGGCGCTATTCCCCCATGGGGAGGTGCCCCGAACCTGAAGGCATCCAGCAGGCTGGAGAATTTTTCCTCCACTACTTCAGGACCGTATCCTGCAATTTCGAATGCCTTATACATGATTTCAGGCAGATGATTACGTATAGCTCCGCTGGACAGTTCGACGCCGTTGCACACTGCGTCGTACTGCCAGGCGAGCACTTCCAGAGGATTCTGGTTCAACAGGGCATCCATGCCGCCCTGGGGCATTGAAAAGGGGTTGTGCGAGAATGCCGGTGCTCCGGTTTCCTCATCCAGCTCAAACATCGGAAAATCGACAATCCAGCAGAATTTAAAAACGTTTCTGTCTATAATATCCAGGTCATGCCCCAGTTTTGTGCGGATTTCACCGGCAATTCTCGCTGCGTTGTCCGGTTTGTCACACACGAAGAAGAGAACGTCGCCGTCTTCAATTTTTCCGGTTGCGGCCAGAGCGGAAAGTTCTTCATCAGTGAGGAATTTTTTGATGGGACCTTTGATGTCGTCTCCGTCCCATACCAGATAGGCAAGTCCTTTGGAGCCTATGGACTGGGCAAAGGATACCAGTTTGTCAAAAAAGCTCCGTGATTTACCCTTGATCCCTTTGACTGGAAGGGCCCGCACGACGGCACCTTTTTTAACAGCAGTTGCAAAGGCATTGAATCCTGAGGATGCAAACAGGTCGGAGCAGTCGAATATTTCTATAGGTATGCGAAGATCCGGTTTGTCCGTGCCGTATTTGAGCATTGCTTCTTTGAAGGGAATGCGTATCCATGGTGATTCATCAACTTTTTTAGCGGAGAATGTTTTAAATGTATCGACCAGTACTTTTTCAACAACATCAAAGATTTCATCCTGTGTGGCGAAGGACATTTCTATATCCAGCTGATAAAATTCACCGGGAGAGCGGTCTGCGCGGGCATCCTCGTCGCGGAAACAGGGAGCAATTTGAAAGTAACGGTCAAAACCGGCAACCATCAGAAGCTGTTTGAACAGCTGCGGGGCCTGCGGCAGGGCGTAGAACTTTCCGTGATGGACGCGGCTGGGGACCAGATAATCACGGGCGCCTTCAGGGGAGCTGCATGTCAGGATAGGGGTCTGGTATTCATTGAATCCTTCGGCTGTCATGGCTGCACGAAGATGGGAAATGATTCTGGAGCGCAGGACAATATTGCTGTGCAGACTTTCGCGTCGGAGATCAAGATAGCGGTACTTCAGACGAATTTCTTCGGCGCACTCTTCATCTCCCGGCAGGTAGATAGGCGTCTGTTCAGCGGCGCATTCCACCACACATTCATCAGCCGTAAGTTCAACTTCGCCTGTGGGCAGATCGGGGTTTACAGTGGAGTCGTCACGCGGTGTTACTTCTCCGGTTACCGTGATGACGGTTTCGAGTTTCGCGTGAGTCAGTTCTTCGAAAAAAGAACGGGAGGGATGCACCACCACCTGTGTCAGTCCGTAATGGTCGCGTAGATCTATAAACAGGATGCCGCCATGGTCGCGTTTACGATATATCCAGCCGGATAGACGCGCTGTATTGCCTGCATCGGATGTTCTCAATTCGTTGCATTTATGGGTTCTATATGGGTGCATAATCATTTTCCTCGAAATTTGAGCGCGAATTATAGCAAAAGAGTAAAAAGTTCTAAAGGACTAAAGCTGCTTTTAGACAACCAAACTTAAAAAATTGAATAAAAACAGTCTTAATTTTAGAATATCTGCTTATAAGTAAGGAATGATCTGTGCACGGAAGAATCTGTATCCTCCCTCCGGAATGGAATATAAATATGTGGCATGACCGTTTGTGAAATGGGCTTTCTCGGGTGTAATTGCTTCCGGAAAAATCTGCCATTCGGTGTCTGAGCGGTTGATTTTGCCCGTTACTCGGATATATCCATTGATAGCGCCTGTTTTTACGCCATTATCAGTAAAAAGACGCGCAGTGATTTTTAATAAGAGCGGAGTATGCAGATCAATGGCGGAGATTCCGAAAGTATAGCTCACTGGTAACAGAGTTTCCGCGTTTCCCGTCAACTCACCGATCAAGTAGCAGTCGTTTAATTGATCACCGGTCATATTGAAAGTTGTATCAGGTTGAATGTTGATCCCTGTATAATTCTGCAACCAGAAATTCAAAGAAGTGCGTTGTTCATCCGTCGGCGGATTGGATGCGCTTATGGGAATCGGAGGAACGCTTTGTGTCGGCCCGGGCACAGGATAATCCGGGGAGCAGTGTCCGATAAATATTTCATCTATCCAACCGGATCCGCGGAAACAGAGCGCTTGTATCTGCGCAGTCGAAAAATTCCGCAGGTTCAGAGATGTGAAAACATTAGTTCCATCAATGCTGACGGAGTAATTTTCATTTTCAAGGCGCAGTGTTACACGGTGCCAGACACCTGTTTCGAAGGTAGATGTACTTACTGTGCTTCCTGATCCATCTACGGCTACCAGATAATGCTGGGTATCCAGCGTTACGCCCAGCATCCAGTCTTTTAACAAGTCAGACGGAGTTCTGTCAGCGGGGCAGGGTTCAAAAAACGCCAGAAAATCAATGTAGAGGGGAAGAGTCGAAAACAAAACGGGGCCGCCGCCATCCGATGCGGTATAAGCCAGCCGGTTTGAAAGCACACCCGCCGGAACGTCCAGCAGCAGCGCCTGAGTGCCGGAGTCGAACCAACTGTTTGTACGTGCGGGAAATTCCGGGAAAGTTACAGATGGATAGGTGTTTGTCACAAGGCTTTTGCCTGTTGTGGAAATCCATGGCGGCGCTGTGTTTTCAAAATCCTCGCGCCAGACACCCTCACGCAGGGGACCGATATTCCATTCTACGGGTACATAGGAGTCAGCGGTTCCGCTGGAAAGGCTGACGGCCCCGATTGCACATCCTTTGTTTTCTACAGGCAGTGTTAAAAAAGCGCTTAAAAACGGATAACCATCATTCCTGTTACCATCTATACCCCAGATTTCGGGAAATTCCCAGTTGACTGAAGTAAATGTTGACTCGGTTTTCATTTGCGCTGTTGTTTTGCCGATTCCGCCAGCACTTGTGGTCATGCCTGATGTCTCTGTATCCCAAAAGCAATCCGTCACAATACCCGCATTGCCTCCCGGACCTAGATTGCCGACCAATCCCCCGTCAAGTGTACAGTTGATTGGCTGAACTTCACCCGTGGCATATGAATGAACAAGTCTTCCCCTGTATTCAATGCACCCGGCCAGTCCTCCGATTCGAGTGGCATTGGTGACAGTAATGGAGCCGCGTGCGAAACAATTACTGATGGTTCCTTTTTGGGAACACCCGGCAAGTCCTCCGAATTTATCGGCTCCGCCCTGTCCTGAGAAAATAACATCAATATCAGCATGGCACTGTGATGCCACAGGATTATCAGTTCCTCCCGGTGTGTCACGATAACTGTTGTGCGACCCGATCAATCCGCCTGTCGCGCCATCACCGCGGACCTGTCCGTTCAGGGCGTAACAAGCTTCAATGCGAGTATTCGCGTTTCCTGTGACGCGACCAATCAGCGTTCCGCTTCCGCGTGCTCCGATAACACTCACATCTGTGAGACGCAGGCGTCGTATGATAGTGGCTTCGGTGTCGGATTCAACATGGCCGACATGACCGAACAATCCGACATTGGCTGTGCTCGGACGGTTGATTGTTAGGCCAGAGATCGAATAGTTCTGCCCATCATAGGAGCCGTGGAATTTATCTGTTGTGTTTCCAATTGGAGTCCATCCCTCGATTTCGCCACCGTCGCCATCATCCCAGGAAGCTGTTTCCGATGCGTCAATCGAAGCAGTCTGAATGAAAGAAGAACCCCAGTATTGAGAATTTTGCGCAATCCAGTACAAATTTTGAAGCGTAGCGATTTGATAAGGATGGTCGGATGTTCCGTCACCAGTTGACGGTTCAACAGCGGTAATGGCCAGAAGTCGGCAATTTATAAAAAAAAGTATGCACAAAGCAATGCCGCAGGTGCAAATGACTTTGGGTGGCTTACCTTCGTTGACAATACAGCCGGATATTTTTTGTAATAGATTAAAATTAAGCATTGTTATCTCCATCTGTTTGCTAAGAATCCATCTGTCTGCTAAGAACCCACTAACAGCTTTGAGTCATATATTATATTGGTTAA
This sequence comes from Kiritimatiellia bacterium, assembly GCA_046482825.1. Lineage (GTDB taxonomy): Bacteria > Verrucomicrobiota > Kiritimatiellia > RFP12 > UBA1067 > M55B167. The sequence goes on along the minus strand of JAWOEI010000014.1, from coordinate 10,183 downwards.
TATCTGTAATAGCAAGAAAAAACGCAATGCGTTTTAAGCGATATATTTCCGCCTGATTGTGCCGTTTGAAAAGCGCCTGCTGCATTGTTTCTGGAAGCAACTCTACAGTTTTTATCCGTGTTGAAATTCTCTGAGTGTGCGATCAGCTTTGTCCTGATACAAATCCACACCGGTTTTCGAAAGAAAAGACATCAAATTCGGAGAGATCGGAAAGGATCATGTCGGCATGACTGACATCCTGCCTGTAAGCATTGTCGCGGGAGAGGGCAACGCAGTGCATGCCCGCGGCTTTTGCAGCGGTGACTCCTGCATTGGAATCTTCGAAAACCAGACACTTTGCCGGCGCTTTATTCAGTATTTCAGCGCCTTTGAGAAAACCTGACGGATCAGGTTTGCCGGCCGGGTAATCCTCAGCCCCAAGGATAAACTGCACATTGTTGTAAACGTCGGCCAGTTTCAGGTTGTGGATGATGTCATTTCGCGGAGAACCGGATACAACGATAACCGGATATTTTTCAGCCAGTTTTTTGAGGAGTTTAACCGATGATTCAATGACAATATCATCTTTTTCGTCACAGATTCTCTGGTGATAAGAGCTGAGAGAAACAGCCATATCTTCGGAAGTCACATCAGCGACTTCCGGGAAGGTGGTTGTGATGTTACTGTGTATATCCAGCCAGGAATGACCGAAAACCAGATCCAGCATCCGGTTTTGAGAGCAGTGGCAGCCATTGTCTTTAAGATAATCTGATATTGCCTCGGCCCAGTAGATTTCGGTATCTACTATGGTTCCGTCCATATCAAATATAAATGCTTCTATCATTGAATGTGTTTCTGTCAGGTTCTTCATGCAGGGCCAAGACAAACATGTGTTGACCCTTGGCAACATGTTGTCGGATGGTGTTTATTCCTCGCAGAGGCTCAGAGAGTCCGAAGGCATCAACTGTTTTCACCTTCGCGGGAAGCATCTTTGGAGATACAGCATTTCTTGTATTTTTTGCCGCTTCCACAGGGGCAGGGGTCGTTGCGCCCTATTTTAGGTTTTTCACGCCGTTCCGGTTCCGGACCGAAAATTCTGCCGTCCATAAAAACCCATTCACCGTTGATTTTTGTGAATTCCGCGCGCTCGTGATGATCAAAAGCTGTCTCGTTTACTGTGTAATGGGCGATAAATTCAACCGAGCCTTTTTCATCTCCGGGTTGTCCTTCCTCTTCTTCAAGAATCTCGATGCCTGTCCATTGCGCTGACTCGGACCATTTCCGGCTGCTGTCAGCATCGAATTCTTTTTTTACCTTGGAACCGGATGTTTCATAAAGATACTCCACAGTTCCCAAGGCATAGGCAGTATAGCGTGATCGCATCAGCTGTGTTGCTGTGGCTGGTTTTTTAGCATGGACCAGATAGGGTTCGCAGCACTCTTCAAATGTCAGTTTGCTGCCGCAGGGACATGTTTCACTCATCTACTGTGCCTCCGGGTGGTTAGTCGCTGTTCTCATGATTTGATTCCTGTCAAAGAAAACAGGAAGCCCGCAATATTCAAGGTGGTTGCAATAGTCAAATATCCTCGAAAACGAATCTGTAGTCTATATTATTTACTGCTTTAACCGCAACCTTATTTTAAAACAGGCGTCCCGGATTGAGTCTCAATTCAGGGTCGAACAGTGATTTCAGTGCTTTCATTTCCTGTATATGCTCTGCACCGTACATTACAGCGAGCATATCTTTTTTCAGACGTCCAATACCGTGTTCCGCGGAAACTGATCCTCCCCACCGGGCAACTTGTTCAGCCCACCGGCGGTAGAGTTTTCTGCCTGTTTCGTATTCCTTCATGTTCCGTGGGATAATATTGACGTGAAGATGATTATTACCTATGTGGCCGAAAATAACATACTCCAGGTTAGCGCATGTAAGATCATGCCTGTAAAGATGCAGCACATCTTTCAGGCGGCTGTCGGGCACAGAGAGGTCGGTTCCGAGCTTTGTAAGTTCAGAACAGTTTTTTTTACGCTCGGAAATAATGAAGTTTATCTGCTCCGGAACACAGTGTCGCAAGTCTTTCATCCTTTTTATGCCGGTAGAGTCTGCACTCAGCCACGTGTCCGCAGCTGAAGCACCGCATTTTGTCAGTATCTGACTTGTAAGCGCGAAATGCCGCCTGTCGCAATTTTTTCTGTGTGTCCATTCAATGTAAACAGCGTTTTTCCAGTGATCCTGAAATTTAGGCAGTAAAAGGCCGGTTTTGTCGGTCGATTCCTGCATCAGCGACAGAGAACCGGCATCAAAATATTCGATGGCGTTGAGCTGCGCATAGTTCTCTGAACTATGCTGACGTATTTCATACACAAAATTCAGGGCTTTTTCCTCTGCGTCAAAAAAACAGATTATACCGGTAATCATTTCGGGAGCCGGTAAAAGAAGTAGCTCAATCCCGGTGATGATTCCGAGTGTGCCTTCGCTGCCTATGAAAAGGTCAATTATATCCATTCCCGGTTTTACAGAGTAACCTGCGGCAGTTTTAACATTGGGAGCCGTGTAGGAGGGAAGCATGCCGGATATGGTCTTTCCGCTGTCTGTCTTCAGAGTGAACATGCGGTCTGAGGCATGCTGTACGCCGCGTTTCAGGTGAACAGTGTCGCCATCGGCGAGTACAACTGAAAGGCCTATTACATGCCTTCGTGCGGCTCCATAAGCAAACGAGCAGGCACCGGAAGCATTGCAGGCGGTTATGCCGCCGATGGATGCGCTGGTTTCAGTCGGATCAGGGGCGAAAATGAGCGGAGGATGTGTATCCGGATCTTTGCCGATATGTTCCGTATTCTCTGAAGTTACATGCCGGGTGCTGCATTTATCCTGAGTTTTAAGAAAATTCCGCAGTTCACTGAGGAGAACACCCGGTTGTGCCGTGACTGCATACTGACCGTCCGGAGTCAATGTGACTGGCGAAAGGATGCGGGTCATGCGTGCGAGCGATATAATAAGCCCGCCGTCAGGAACCGCTCCGCCTGAGATGCCTGTGCGTGCTCCCTGAATGGTGACAGGCCTGCCAGCAGCCTGGCGGACTGCATTTCGCACTTCTTCTGTTGTGCGGGGAAAGGCAACTGCCTCAGCACTTCCGGTAAGACGTGATTCGTCGTGCAGGAAATCTGATGGTATGTCGGGGGAGTACATGGTAACAGAACTGATATTTTGTTCATTGCACAGCGGTGTAATCTTTAAACGCAGCAGGTTTTATAGTAATCCGGCGCAGCCGGATTACTCCCATTCAATCGTTGACGGCGGTTTGGAACTGATATCATAAACCACTCTGTTGATTCCGCGGACTTCATTGATAATGCGATTGGATATGCGCGCCAGGGTTTCGTAGGGTACCCGGGTCCAGTCTGCGGTCATGGCGTCAATGCTGTCAACACAGCGTATTGCACAGACATTCTCATAGGTGCGCTGGTCACCCATAACACCGACAGAATTCACGGGGAGCAGCACCGCAAAGCTCTGCCAGATATTTTTGTAATCCGGCAGTTTTTTCATTTCCTCCTGAACGCGGATGTCTGCCTGCTGGATAAGATCCACTCTTTCCGCATTTACCTCGCCCAGGATACGCACTCCCATTCCCGGTCCGGGAAAAGGCTGGCGATCGAGCAGCTCAGGATCCAAGCCTATTTCGCGTCCGACCGCACGGACCTCATCTTTGAAGAGTTCGCGCAGTGGCTCCACCAGTTCAAAGTGAAGATCCTCAGGCAGACCTCCGACATTATGGTGACTCTTGATTGTCTGACTGGGGCCTCCGTTAGGATTAACGCTTTCAATTACATCAGGATAGATTGTGCCCTGTGCCAGGAAACGGCTGTCTTTGAAACGGCGGGCCTGATCAGCAAATACCTGTATAAATTCACGGCCGATGATTTTACGTTTTTCTTCGGGGTCTGTTACGCCTTTAAGGGCGGAATAGAACTGAATTTTTGCATCTATGACATGCAGGTCCATTCCCAGTTTTTCTTCGAACGTCGCTTTGACCTGTATGTCTTCGCCATATCGTAGCAATCCGTTGTCAACGAAGATGCAGTGAAGACGTTTGCCTATGGCTTTATGAATGAGGGCTGCAACCACTGATGAGTCCACACCTCCGCTGAGACCGAGAATCACCTCGTCCTTTTTGCCGACCTGTTTTTTCACGGCTTCAACAGTTTCTTCTATAAAGGAGGAAAGTTTCCAGTCTCCAGAACATCCGCACACTTTGAAGAGATAGTTGCGCAGTATTTCAATTCCATGCTGGGTGTGAACAACTTCAGGATGAAACTGAAGTGCGTAGAATCGTTTGTCTCTGTTGTACATGGCGGCCAGCGGACATGAATCTGATTCAGCGGCGGTTTTGAATTTTGCCGGCAGTGTCGCAACCTGGTCGCCGTGACTCATCCAAACCGATATTTCCGAGGGAACTCCTTTAAAGAGTTCACAGTCAGGTATGGTTCTTATAGTGGTGTACCCGTATTCACGGTGCGTTCCCGGTTTCACGGTGCCTTTCAGTAACTGGGCTGTCAGCTGCATGCCGTAACATATACCCAGAACAGGTATGCCCAGATTGAATATTTCCGGATCACACTGAGGTGCATTTTTTTCAAAAACGGAGTTGGGACCGCCGGAAAGAATAATGCCGGCCGGTCTGCGTTCAAGCAGTTTATCCGCAGTGGTGTTGAAAGGCAGGATTTCGGAATAGACCTGCTGTTCGCGGGTACGCCGCGCGATCAGCTGCGTGTATTGCGACCCGAAATCAAGAATGGCGATCCATTTGTGCTGCATAATAGCTTATCCTTAAAATGGCGGTTGACTCAGTATTCTCCGAATGCCGCAAGAGTATACATTCCGCGTTGAAAAGCGTAAAGCGCAAAGATAGCGATGAAAAGACGGATATTGTGCCTGAAGGGGCGATCCGTCCAATACATATTATCTGTATATTGATCAGTGGTATCGCGGAATGACGGAAAACCGTTTCAGCTTTTTTACCGCAACCCGGCGGACAAAAAAAGCAGGACGCCAGCATGACGTCCTGCTTTTTCCTGTATTCATCGAAATGTTATATCAGAGAGGAAGATCTTCGAAGATTGTTTCTATCACCGCATTTGATTTCAGACCTGAAATATAAGTCTGTGTTTCAGCTTGCGATTTCTGTTTCCGGAGAGTATCTTTCATTTCTTCGAGTGTGGGTACAGGCTGAGCTTCGCCAGCCTGTTCAGTCTTGAGAAGAATATGAGAAGCTGTAACTGTTTCCGGTTTTGCAGGGGTATCTCCCTCAGCTTCAACAGCCGGTGACTTTGCCGTCACTTTGATCAGATGATATCCGAACTGGGTTTCAACTATGTCGCCGACTTCGCCGATTTCCTGAGAGAAGGCTGCGTTTTCAAATTCCGGGACCATCTGCCCGTGACCGAATGAACCGAGGTTTCCGCCCTTCTGCCCGCTTGGGCAGTCGGAGTTTTCTTCAGCCAGCTTGGCGAAATCCGCGCCATCATCCAGCTGTTTCTTGAGCTCCGCAATTTTCTCTTTCTTTTCAGCGTTGATATTATCGAGATTATTGTTTTTCTCTTCACTTTCCTTGTTTGCCTGTTTGATCTTTTCAATCTGTTCTTTTGCTTCCGCATCAGATATTTCGATTTTATCAACTATTTTTGTGTTAAGCAGTTTGTCGATCAGCAGACTGTCGGCGAATTCCTTGCGGGCGCGTTTTTCACCTATAGGGGATTCTTTAAAGTACTGTTCAATGGTTTTGTTCTGAGCTTTAAGCTGCTCCGCCACTTTTTCGAGCTGCTCCTGGCGTTCCTCTTCGCTCACTTTTATGTCGGATTTTCCGGCTTCATCCAGAAGCAGAGATTTCATAATGAAACTGTACACAATCTGTTTTTCGAACTGATTTTTAGCCATAGCCTTCTGGTCAGCAGGCACATTCCGCGCCTTCATGATTGTTTCTACCATTGTGTTGAGATCTTTGCGGGTATATTCTTTGTCGTTGACCGAAGCGACAACCTCATTGGGATCGGTTGGTTTATCCGGTTTTATCTCTGCGGTTGCGGTCTTGTCTCCCGTTGCGGCATTTGCGTCTTTTTCTGTTTCAGTGCCTTTTTTCTCATTACAGCCGGCAAGAAAAGCCAGTGCAGTGAGAAGAGTTACCGAAAAAAGTTTTGTATGCTTCATAACAGTGTAATTCTCCAGTGGCGCTATATTAACGCCGGTTTTGAGTTTAATATCTCGAATACTGTACATCTGACCGATGCAGGCATATCAAGATGAAATACTATAAAGATACCAAGAAATCGGGATAATCCAAGGATAAGATTACTTTTTTTGTCAGTTTTCTCATGTGGATGAAGGACAGGAGTGTACTGACGGGCCTCAAACGTTTCGCATCTGGCAAAGCGCCGGAGCACTTTTACCACTTCCCGGTGAAGAGTGACGCAGGGGGATCTTTCGTTTGAATTGTCTGAATGTACGCATATAATACGTCCTGCCGGAATTGAAAAGCGTATCCATTCACTTTCGGAAAAAGAACAGTCAGGACAGGGGGTGAAGTCCGGGGCTGTGCCGTGATTCCGCAGAATACGCATTTCATACCAGAAAAGCAGGGGTTTGATAGACTTCCGCTCACAATGGCAGAGTATGTCCAGGGCATGACTGAAATCACTATATGTCCTGTCAGTAAACCCTGCTGCCACATGTGATGTCAGTTCGGCGATATACCCGGCGGCAGCGGCACCGCGCCAGTCAGTGCGCAGCGGTTCCCTGAATTCAAGGGGTGAGCATTCACGGATTATGTATATGCCGTTGCGCGAACGCTGATAAAAGAGAAGCTCACATGTGTAGAAAAGGTCGTATTGCCCCAGAAAGGCGCTTTTTGCCCGGCAGGCACCCTTTACCACGGTAGTAATGCGTCCGTAGTCGCGTGTCAGCCACGTTACAACATGGGAGGTGCGTGAATACGGCCGTATGTTTAGAACTATTGCTTCTGTTTTTACAATCATAATACGGTTTGGCTTGCGAAAGCGCTGAATTACGGGATTTTGCTGAGTATGCCGGTTTTTTCTCCGGCCGCCCGTCTGCTGTGCGTATCATACAGACAGTCTGAAGCAGCTCCGCGATGGCTATTTTTTCTTTTCATATCTGGTGAGCAGATCCATCAGGGAATTCTGCCCGTCGTAGCCTCTGTCAGTTTCAGGAATAATAGCGCCAGCTGAGATAATCTGATTGATGGCCGCATTGACATCCATATCGAGTTTAATAACGTCTTCTTCGGGTACTATGACGTAAACACCGGATGTAGGATTTGGTGTTGTTGAAACAAAGATGTTTACACATTTGCGCGGGTTTCCGTTTTCATCCCTGATTTTTGATGAAATAACCTTCTGTGCTTCAGATGTTACTAGACCGATGGAATAGATTCCTTTGCGGGGATACTCAAAGAGTACTACAGAGTCAAAAATTGTACTGCGGCTTTTGGCAACCCACTCGCATAATTGACGTATAAAAACATATATGTTTTTTATCAGCGGTATGCGGGAAAGCAGCTTGTCGGTGATCTGGTATATTTTTTTGCCGAAAAAGTTTTGAACCAGAAATCCCAGAAAATAGAATACCAGCAACACGCAGATGAGAACTATGAACTGCATCAGATACCCTTTTAAAGGAAAATCATAATTCGCAAGGAAGTCGGTGGGGAACCAGGCTGTTGAGAGGTTCAACAGGAATTTGAATATCCATACAGTGGCCATTATCGGGGTGGCTAACAGCACACCTACAAGAATTTTGTTCCTGATGCCAGCGAAAAAGGTGAATATTTTGCGTCCCTGTTTGTCTTTCATGGGCTGATTATCTCATGGACGGATACGGTTGAAAAGGGGAAAAGCTGCAAGAATATACGATTGTTCAGTCGTTTCACGGCCCTGTGTCCGGAACCTTGATGTTTCCGTTACCCTATATGCCTGCCAGCATTTATTTTTGTGCCGCAGAGCTGTATATAATATATTACACGGCGTTCGTCAGGGGGGTTACGAGTCCTGTGCGATGCGTTTTGCAGCATCTTTCCACGCAATGTTCTGTGGCAGAGTTTTCCGATCTGCCGCCAGGGCGGCAACTGTTCCGGTGGCCTCTCCCGTTGCTACGGAATTGCCGGTTACACGGTAGCTTGCATGTGCCACAAAATCACCGCTGATGCATCGTCCAGCCGTCATAAGCCCATCGACATCACGCGCTATCAGGGCACGCAGCGGAATATCATACGGGTGGAATTGCTTGATTCCTCCGCGGCCTATGGTTTCAATTTCGTTTTTCTCGTGGGTAAAGGCGTGAATGTCAACGCCGAATGTTACCCTTGCGACAGAATCTGCATGACGACGTCCGTTTTCAAGATCTTTCTTCGTAACAGTGTACAGTCCGTGTATCCGTCGGCCGTCGCGTATGCCGATGTGTTCTGCCGAGGAAACCAATTGAAGCTTTTGCCAGGGTCCGCCCAGCTTTCTCAGGCCGCGCATGATACTGAAAACCTCTTTACGGGCATGCAGTGTTGCAGCGGTCATGGCGTCGGCATCATCCGGACGTACCCCATACTCATGGTTGAACATCAGAAGAACAATATTGTCTCTGATATGAAATATTGTAGGCATTCCGTAGGAGGGGTTGAAACCTGCCCGTTTGATCTCGTTTTTTATGAGTTTGGTGGATTCCACGTGACCGCTGAGATCGCCGCCCGAAATGTATGGTTTGAGCAGATTGATGTCTTTAACAGCCGCCAGCACATTGAGTGTCAGCGGCTGACAGGTTTCAGTTTCCGGGTTGCCAAGATCCCAGCCGCATCCTGAGAGGGCGCCGAGATCACCGTCACCGGTAGCATCGATAAACTGTTGCGCCTGCCATGCTTCACGGCCGGACTTGGATTCAGTCACAACAGTTTCAAGCCGTCTCCCTTTTTTATAGGCTGCTGTAACCCGCGTGTGCAAGCGCACATGGACTCCCGCTTCTTCGCACATCTCTTCGAGCAGCACTTTCATTTCTTCGGGCTCGTAAGTGAATCTGTTGAAACGTTCTTCACGACGTGCGTTTCTTGCGTCCAGGCGCCGTATAATCTCTTTTGTAAGCCCCGGTTTGTCGAAATCGAAGATCCATGCGAGCAGGCCGGCAGTCCATACGCCGCCCAGACAGCCGTTGACATCAATGAGGCGTGTTACGGCACCGGTTCTGGCAGCAGCGATTGCAGCGGAAACTCCTGCCGGACCCGCACCGCACACTATCACATCATCACCCGTATGAAGCGGAATATCCCGTGCGTTTTCCCGGTAATGTCCGGGGGCCGCTGTAGCTTTCCGCTGTGAACCGGTGGCGCATCCCGCAGTTGTCAGTGAAAGAGCACCGGCGGCTCCGGTGACTGAACGGAAGAACCCGCGACGGTTGAGTTTATTTCCGGTAAAATTTTCTTTACGGCTTTTCATAATTGCTGTTCAGAATAATCCGTTGTTATTTTACAGTCAATCAAAATTTTTCGTTTTCCGGCTCTGGGAATCAACTCTGCACTTTATCTCTTAAACCCGGAAAATGAGCATCAGGTTCGGGTATCCGTCATCGTTCCGCAAGTGTATCTAACGTGCATCCGATGAGTCGCTTGGCAATGGAAGTTTCCTCTGTTATAGTAACAACACAGTAAAAAAAGGCGGTGTGATATGCAGTGGTATTATGTGAAGGATGGACAGCAGCTGGGACCTTACAACGATGCTGATTTTGTTGAGCTTGTTGATAACGGTACGGTGAAGCCTAAAACCCTCGTCTGGAATGAGACAATGACAGACTGGCAGCTCTGTCGTTCTGTCAGAAAAATAATCAGCCGGATTGCTGATGAAACCAGAAACGATAATGCACAATGTCATGCGGAGTTTGTATCTGATGCAGATGAAGTGTACGTTTCCGGAGATGAAAACAGTGTTAAAGGTGAAATACCCAACGCGGAATTAACTGCTCGTGCTCGCGAAGCTCTTGAGGGTAAATGGCTTATGGCTGTTGTTCTGACCCTGCTTTATATAGTGACCCACTTCTAAGGCAATTGCCAACCCTGGTCCATAGACAACCGCTAGAGAATCAATTGTATCTAAGGTTATCTCTTGATCGCTGAGATTAAATCTCTTCCTATTTATATTAGCCTGTTTAATT
>JAWOEI010000061.1:0-2803 GCA_046482825.1 Kiritimatiellia bacterium | reverse complement strand
AAATGAATGATAAGTTGTTTGAATATAAAGAAGAGTGGGATAAGGGATTTTTCGGACCAAATTTACAAAAGAATATCACATGAACCAAAAGGAAAAAAAGATTATAAATGAAAATTTTAATGTTGGTTGTAGATGATTGGGCAAATACAGGATGGAGATTTTCTAAATGTCTTGAATAGTTAGGGTATTCTGTTACAACATATAAAGCCTTTCATCATTTCAGAGAAAAAAGGCGGGCTTATCGGATCATGCATGGTATCTGACGCATTTTTCCCCTTCCGTGACGGCGTTGAAGTCGGGATCAGGGAGGGAGTAAAAGCTATTGTACAGCCGGGCGGATCAATCCGTGACTGGGATGCGATCGACTGCTGTAATGAAGCCGACGTCGCAATGGTTTTCACCGGGCAGCGTAGCTTCAAACACTGAAGATGCTTTCGGTTAAGGCACTTCTTAAGTTGATAACAATCCGGAAACATTTTCTTCTATGCCTTTTTTAGATGAAACGCCGCAGTTTCAGACTAAAAAAATCCTTCGCATTTCAGGGAAGGTATAAAAAAGTGAAACGGACATTGACAACTCTGGCGACAGTTCTTCTGATATGGATCGGCGGCAACCTGATTCATCTGCTGTGGATTAAAGTACGCCATCACATATGGAATCGGAATATTGTCCGTGATGAACAAGGATTAATGGAGTATGCGAAAGGTTTTTCGTGTGGAAGCGGCAGCACAGCACTGATTTTTATACACGGTTTTGCGGATCTGCCGAAAGGATGGGAACGAATAACCCGCCGACTGACAAATCGTTATGATTACGCATGTCATGCCATACGTATACCGCGATGGGGAGAAACGCTGGTCTCTCAGCAAGGTGTGACAATGGATGAGATCAGAAATGTGATTGATCTGAAAATTTCAGATTTAAGTAAAGATCATGATAACATCTGGCTGGTCGGCCACTCCATGGGCGGTGCTCTTGCCATTGATACCATACCGCGCAACACGGAAAATATAAACGGGCTGGCGGTTCTGGCTCCGCTCATCCGGGTTTCAGACAGGCGTGTTCCTTTTGCAACCGCGCGTTTCTGGTTTTACATCGGTAAAAAGCTGCTGTGGCTGAACCATACGCTTGAATCTCCATTTTCGGAAAAAGTGATTGCCGCTGATGATCCTGATTTCTCATACAGTGTAGATAGATTTATTCCCTACAGTATTTATGATATACTATTTGAGGTGACACGGAACAACCGCAACATCAACATACCCTCCGAGCTGCCGGTTTTCTGTGCTCTCAGTGCAGATGATGCGGTTATCGACAATGATACAGCCAAAGCGTGGTTCAATGGACTGAAAAGCGAGAAAAAGAAATTATACATTGACCGCGTTGCCGGTCACACCCTGCATATAGGGAAAAACTGGAAAGAAATAACTGATGAGCTAGGTGCTTTTGTTTATGAAAACTAGATTCAATCCGACAGGCACCATAGGACGCGCCGTTGGTGCCAGAACAGCCGAAGCCACCCTCAACGGAATTCTGATCTGGAGGCTTGGGAAAGCCATTACCGCCCAGCTGCAGCCAGTTCGGTAATAAGCACTCCTGTTCAGTTCAGATATCTGTCTGGCATCCGGGTGTGCACGTTGCAGCCACGTCAGACCGTTTATTTTTTAACTACAGCAAAACCGGGCCGGCGACCTTTGTACCAAGCCAGCATTACCGGAGTGGCAATAAAAATTGTTGAGTATGTGCCCGCAACCACTCCAATAAGCATAGCCAGAGCAAAATCGTTGATAGCACCTCCACCGAAGACAAACAGAACAGTCAAAGCTATCAGAGTTGTCAGAGTTGTGAGTACAGTACGGGAAAGAGTCGAATTGATTGCCCTGTTGCAAAGTGTTCTGAAATCCGTCTTGGGATCCTTGCGCAGATCTTCACGTATTCGGTCGAAAACCACAATGGTATCGTTGATGGAATAACCGACAATTGTCAGCAATGCCGCAATAATCGGCAGGCTGACCTGGCGTCCTGTGAGACTGAAGAGGCCCAGAGTGATGAAAGCGTCATGAGCGAGAGCGGCAACACCGCCGAGGGCGAAACCGAATTCAAACCGGATGGAGACATAAAGAAGAATTGCGATAAGAGATACACTCACCGCCCAGCGGGCCGCGCTTTTCAGATCAGCGCCAACTTCAGAGCCCACCCCTTCTTCACCGGCAAGCTTAAATCCGCTTTCGGGCAGCTTCTGTGCAAAAGCCTCTTCTATCAGTGCAGAGACACTCTCACCGTTAATTTCAGACGTGCCGGTTTTAACAAGAAGCATTGAACTGGAGCCGTCAAGAGTTGACTGATATTGCGGGACAGCCCCTTTGTCAATATTCCCGAGAACAGCACGGACATCACCCATGGCGGCCTGTTTCTCATAGGAGAAAGTCATAGCGGATCCGCCTGTGAAATCAACACCGAGAACCTTTGCGGGAGCGGTGAAAGCTCTGGCAAAGAAAATACCGAGTGTAATCACGATAACAGCAACTGAAACAATACCCGCTTTTTTGCCGACTCCCAGAAAGTTGAAGTCAGCGTTCTTTATAATAGAAAGCATTTTATAGGGCTTCATACGCTCAACAGGCACAGTAATATCGAAAATCAGTCGCGTAACCACCAATGCGGTGAACATACTGATCACAATACCGGCCGAGAGGGTGATGGCAAAACCACGGATGGGACCGGCACCGAAAATAAAGAGAATGGCCGCTGTCAGAAGCGTAGTTATATTCGAATCAAAAATCGCCAGGAAAGCACGATCATA
>JAWOEI010000039.1:0-43823 GCA_046482825.1 Kiritimatiellia bacterium | reverse complement strand
AGAACAATTTGCGCGCCGGCGCATCAGTGTCATAACTGTTCGCGACGCGGTTGATCAAAGTATCAGAAAACAACACTCTGAGTCAACTCTGAACGGAAGAAAAAATTAAACTTTTTTCAGCCGCCCCTCCCCCGACGTTCCCGGGCCGTAAGACCCTTTCCCGTTGAAGGAGCGCAAAGAATAGCACGTGGCGCTGAACGTGTCAACTGCATTGATCAATAAAAATACAATATTTTTGCTGGGAAATTTCCACACCGAAAAGCATTATAATTTTTTGTATAACGAGGGCTGAATCTGCCTGCGAAATATTCTATAGACCGAAAACACACGGGCTATTACTCTGGAAATTCCGGTTTTTTTTCAGTATTATCTGGAAAAGAACAAACTTGGAGGAAAGTAATGTCAAAAATGGCCCCTGTCTACTCTGTCTCTGCCTTAACAGCATGCGCTCTTATGTTAATATGCGGATGCGGAAACAATAACGAGCTGCCACCTGAACCGGCACCCGCAGAACCGCCACCGGATTATGTTGTGGCTATGGTTAACGACACACCCCTCACCTTTGAAGATATGAATCAAAGAGCTAGGGGATTTCTTGAAGACGATGTGAAAAACAATCACCTCATCATACCTGAAAACAGAATGGACGAAGCAATAGAACATTTCAGAAAAAGGGCAATCCAGACATTTGTTTTCAAAAGTGTCTTTCTCGATAAAGCAATTGAAAACGGTATAAAAGTCACCGGTAAAGATCGGACTCAGGGACTGAAAAATCTGGCGGTATCTCTGAAATCCAGAAATTGGACAACCAACGATTTCTTTAACAACGGTCCCATGCCCCCGAAAGTAATGCGGAAGGAATTTGAAGACAGCCTGATCATAGATAAATACATCAACTCCCGGCTGTCAGAAAAAATATCACTGGAAACAAACGCTGTAAGCGACAGAATAAAAAAACTGAAAGCTGCAAATAAAATAAAACGGCAACAGATCGAAGAAATACGGCAGAAACTTATCGCCGGTGCGGACTTTGAGGAAATGGCGAAAAAACACTCTGAATGCACAGTCAGCAAAGCCAAAGGCGGTGACCTGGGTGAATTCGGACGCGGAAAAATGACAAAAAAGTTTGAAGATGCGGCTTTTTCACAGAAAGTCGGGGAAATCGGCCCCGTAATCACAACGCCATACGGCTATCACATCATAAAAGTCACATCCCATTCACAAAAAAAAGAAGCCACGGAATCTACCCCCGAAATTCCGGAGACCATCAGAGCCTCTCACATTCTGATAAAACACTACCCCATTGTAAAAAAGCGGATTATCAAATCACTGCAGAAAGAAAAGTATGAAAAAGAAAAACGCAAACTCTACCGCAGACTGCTGAAAAAAACGGAAGTGAAGTGTTTCCTGTATGATGATATAAAGTTTTAACACGGCGGTTAAAAAATGGCATTGAGAGCTGAACCCCTGCTGAGCACCTGCAATTTAAAAACGTGGTTCCCCGTAAAAAAAGGTGTGTTTGCCCGTACAATCGGTTATGTGCGGGCTGTGGATGATGTCTCTATAAATATCTTTGACGGTGAAACTCTCAGCATTGTGGGAGAATCCGGCTGCGGCAAATCAACTCTGGCCCGCACTATTCTCAGACTGGAGAAACCCCGTTCAGGTTCAGTTACACTCAACGGTGAAAATGTCTTCGCAATGCATGGCGGAAAACTGAAAGATTTCCGCCGGGCAGTGCAGGTTGTATTCCAGAATCCGCAGGCATCACTAAATCCGCGTCACAGCATCCTTGAAATTCTGACCGAAGCAATGCTTGCTCACGGTCTGACGACCAAAAAAAAACGGGAAAGTGATGCAGCGGCTCTGCTTGAAGATGTCGGCATGCCGTCAGATGTTCTACACCGCTATCCGCATGAATTTTCCGGCGGGCAGCGTCAACGCATCAGCATTGCCAGAGCTTTATCCCTGAATCCGAAACTTCTTATCTGCGATGAGGCCGTCAGCGCACTGGATCTCTCCGTCCGCGCCCAGGTACTGAACCTTCTGGAAGACCTCCGGCAGAAACGCGGTCTTTCTTATCTGTTCATTACCCACGACATCAGCGTTGTAGAGCATATAAGCGACCGCATTGCGGTGATGTATCTCGGCCGCATCGTGGAAACCGGCCCGATTGAGACAGTCATGGATGCACCGGCGCACCCCTACACTAAACTGCTGATGAATGCAGTTCCGCGCATCGGCAAGCCCCTGCCGGAAAACAGAATCCCTCAGGGAGAAATCAGCCAGACTGCAAAAACTACAGGCTGCCCCTTCGCCCCCCGCTGTCCACTGGCGGACAGCAGATGCCGCACTGAGTGCCCGTCTCTTGAACCGCAGTCAGCTGAAAATCACGAATGCGCCTGCTTCAAGGCTAAAACAGCTTCCGATTACCAACCCTGATTAGTAACATACGCAAATATTTGTCTTTCATTAGATTCTTTTTACAAATTAAACAGTCTCGCTGTTTTACTAAAAAACACTGCGTGTTTTAAAAATATAATTAACTCACTAACCTATGTCTATCCATAACACGCGGAGCGTTTTTTCCTAAAAACATGCAATGTTTTTAAATCCACATGTTCCGGTCAAGCGAACGATACTGTATCGCCTCAGTAATATGTTCTGCGGTGATAACATCTGACCCCCCCATATCGGCAATTGTGCGTGCAACTTTGACAATACGGTTATAAGCGCGGGCACTGAAATTCAACTCGGTCATTGCCATCTTGAGCATGTCCGCAGCACTGGAATCAAGCTGACAGTACTTCTCCACGTCACGCGTAGCCATAGTTGCGTTGCATGTTATATGCGGAGTCGATTTAAAACGTGCATGCTGCCTTGCGCGGCACTGCATAACGCGTTCACGTATCGCTGCAGACGACTCGCCGGATTTCAGTGAACTCAACTCGGCATAACGCAGAGGAGGAACCTCAATGTGTATATCAATCCTGTCTAACAGCGGACCTGATATCTTGTTGCGGTAATTCTGAATCTGATTGCCGGTGCATCTGCACTCCCGTTTCGGATCGCCCGAATAACCGCAGGGACACGGATTCATAGCTGCAACCAACATAAAACGCGAAGGGAAATCCACCGATGCCGCCGCCCTCGAAATCGTCACATGTCCATCCTCCAGGGGCTGCCGCAACACCTCAAGAACATTGCGATGAAATTCCGGCAGTTCATCCAGAAACAACACACCATTATGCGCCAGACTCACTTCTCCGGGCATAGGATGCGTTCCTCCTCCCAGCAACCCGGCATCCGAAATTGTATGGTGCGGTGAACGGAAAGGGCGCTGAGTAACAAGCGCCTGATGTCCCTTTAATGTACCGGCAACACTGTGAATGCGGGTGGCTTCAAGAGCTTCATTTAAAGTCAGCTCAGGCAGAATCGATGCAACACGACGGGCAAGCATTGTTTTGCCAGCCCCTGGTGAACCAATCATTAAAATATTGTGCCCACCGCTGACAGCGACCTCCATGGCCCTTTTTGCGCTCTCCTGTCCCTTCACATCGGCGAAGTCATCTAAATGTCCGCGTTCACGTTGAATCAACTCGCTGATATCAATTTTATAAGGGCGCATCGAGTGCCGGCCGGCAAGAAACTCAACTGCATCACGGAGATGCCCCACAGGGTAAACATCTATCCCCTCAGCCACGGCTGCTTCCTCAGCGTTATCCTCCGGCACAAGAATTCCCTTTTTGCCGCGTTTACGCATTTCAAGGGTGATTGGCAGAACCCCGCGGATACGCCGGATCTCACCCGAGAGCGCCAGCTCCCCCACCATGGCATACTGACTTAAACCCGGCATCTCCACCTTCTCGGTCGCAGCTAGGATTCCGGCGGCTATCGGGAGATCAAAAGAGGGACCCTCTTTCTTGATATCAGCAGGAGCGAGATTAATAGTAGTGCGGCCGATCTCCGGTTTGAATCCTGTGTTCTTAAGGGCGGTCCAGACCCGGTCCTTACTCTCGCGCACTGCGGCATCGGGAAGGCCGACAATCACGATATTCGCATCACCCCGTCCTGCACTGACCTCAATCTCCACAGTAAAGGCATTTACGCCATAGACAGCTCCCGAGTAAACACAGGCCAGCATAAGGACTCCTTTTAAAGAAGGGTGATAGGAATTTAGGTTGTAGGTGTTCAGCATAAAAACACGATATTCGAATCATCTCAAACTAAAACAACTACAAGCTAGCATAAATGCATTAGATTTATATTCTTATATGTATCAAATTGATAATCGCGGTGCAAGACACCTTTTGATTAAGTTGAGTCAGGATTAAGTTGAGTCAGGCAGATACAACCGTTGAACGTAACTCACCGGCAACGCACAGACCCTCCCACTGACATTGACCACTTTTCATCTTCTTCGCGCCGCGTTTCCGGCGCAATCGGCTGAACTGACTGTGCTCATTGAGCATCCTATCCACAAACTGCTTTCCGCCAATCACAACTCCGTCAGAAAAGTATCGGACTTTGCAGTGAAGAAGCTGCGTTACAGACAACTCCCCGCCCTCATCCTCATCCAGAACCCTATCAACCACCTCTCTCGCAAAACCGGGCTTAGATACTGCACCTGTATATTCATTTAGTTTTCTAACCCCCTCATAATAAAGGCTCTTCCGGTATTTCGACAATACTTCAGCCTTATCCAAATCCATACCCACAAACAACTTAGAAATTCCGTCAAGAGAACGGCCACCTCGGCCGACAGCCTCCGCATATCCCGACCAGCGGTAGTCCTTCGGGTCATTAACAACTTTAGCTCGTACAGGATTAAGGTCAATATACGCCGCCACTGTAACCTGAGCATGTTCATTCTCTTCAACCAGCACACTCTTATACCTGTCGTGCCAGAGAGGACCAGCTCCGCGACGACCATTGTTGGCATTATAGTAAATAGAGAACCGCTGCTTAAACGTCTTCATAAACTCGGAGAGATCATACATCCTGACCCTGAAACCATCCAGTTGATCCTTAACCTTATCCTCCCTCCCCTTCTCTATCCACATATCCCAGTTCTTCTCCATAACAGCAAACTTCTTCCTGCCGTAAAGAACCTTCGCTCTTCTCTTCACCTCATCATCCGGCAACTTCCTCTTCTCCGGCACATGCAACAGAATATGGAAGTGGTTGTCCATGAATGCGTAAGTCCTTACCTCACAACCGGTAAAACTCTCCATTCTCCGCATCAGATTATGCAGAAAACTCTTCTCCACATCTCCGAATATGAACCGGTGTTCAATCACCCGGCTCATCACATGATACGTCGCCGCCCCCTCAAGTTTTATTCTGCTCAACCTCATATCATCACCTCTCAGTCAAATTACAAACACTTTATACAATATATCACATAAAATGTCCATTAAATAATGACTGTCACCAATTATCTTATGGACGGATCCGGCCAGTGACCTAAAGCTCTTTTGTACTGTTCGTAATACTTGTCGTTGAAACGCTTCAGAGCGTTTTTACTGAAACCGGCATTCCAGTCCGGAATCTGAACATCAGAAGCAATTCTGCCCTTGTATCGCGGAAGCATATCAGGCCAACGGGGATCCCAGGCCTGGCCGTTGATATAAAACGCCGGATGGCCACCTTCGGCGCGGATAGCACGAACTGCCTGCGCAAATTCCTCTTCGCTTCCAGTCACAGGGTCAGGCAAAGGGAAACGGTTACAGCGTCTTTTTCCGATAATGGATGCAATCATCTGGCCGCCGAATCTGACGAAATCCAATCCAAAAGTGCTGGCCAATTCAAATTTATCCTTCAGCTGGGTGGCAAAATCCGGTTCGGCAGTCATAGTAAGTTCAAGGCGACCATCACACTGTTTCAACCATCCGGGAGGATCCGGCGGTGATGCCCAGCTGTTAAACCATGAGCGATAGGAATCAGCGGCGGTATGCCAGTCACCGGCATGGATGGCTGTCACAAACTCAGCGGACGCCCATTTTTCCCCGCCCGGGATATGAGCGTATTTACTCGTCTGCAGTGTCAATGATTTTCTGTCTTTAGCCGGTATCATCTCCAACTGAGTTAACAGCAGGCTGCTGTCATAGCTGGCAAAATACAGACCGCAGGTCGGCCCGGATTTACCGGAAGCACTATTTTCCGGGCTGCAGTAAAGATCCATCCATGGCATAATTGCGCCACCGCCCGGATACTCGCCATGGCGGTATTTACCGGTATTCTGGGGGTTGTGAATCAGGTGGCCGCCTCCCCAGTGCGGCCAGGTCAGGTAATTGTTTTCAGAATGCGGCCCGATACGAAGTCCACCCAGTATAGGATAACGGACCTCAACGATTTCGACATCTTCAGACTGATTATCGACAGTGATATCCCAGCGGATCTCATTGCCTTCGGTCTCGAGCCAGGCCCGGCATTGAACCTTTATATTGCCCTCCGGTTTACAGGGAACAATATAATCCAATACGAGGGTCTGACGTCCATCAACTGTCTTTACCGTATGATTCCTGAGGCAACCCGGCGGAACCCAGATATTCTTCGGTATTTTTTTTGTCTGATCAAGGTATTGCAACATAAACAGGCTTCGCGCCGGAGTGCCGGTTGTGTAATCCACATCCAGAGATTTATTCCTGATAGAAGTGATTGCCCCTGTGGTTTCATCGAATTTCACTGCAACTGACTGGTTAATCAACTCCGGAGCGTCTTCTTTCCTGTTCTGTGCAATTTCTTCAGCGTGAAGTAAACCGACACACGACATCGCGATAAAACAAGACCTCAGAAAACGACTTTTCAATATAAACATATTCCCTCCTTTATTCATTCCGCAAAGTGAATGACACAAGCGCCTTACACAAGTGCGGGATACCGACTGATTAGGATACAATCCGCGCCTTGCTGTATTCCATCACCCAGCTACTCTCAGACAGACTGCATATGATGCAATGCGGTTAACACGGCAGGTAAACGCTTTCATTATCGTGAATCCTATTTATTATGTAAAGTGATGAAAACGCAAAATTGTTATGATAATTGCGAAAACAGGTCTCTTGCATTGCGGGGGTTGTCATGCTATAATTATTATTTAAGTCACTATAAAATCAACTTCTGTCACACAGAAGACAAAGGTTGCAAATCTTATCTTTTCAGTTTATTTAACCACAAAAAACGCGAGAATAATTAAATTTTTCTTCATTTCAATACAATGCGAAATGTTGTTAACTGAAGATACGGAATGGTTAAAAAAACGGAATAATTAAAGGCAACGGCTGAAAAAATCATACTCATTAAATTTGGCTGCGACTGAAAGCAGCTTCAGAATGTAATAATTTATGAATACAGTTGATCTATCAATAAAACGTTTTCTCCTGCCGCCTATGAACAGGGAGGGACAACGTTTTGTTTTAACTGCCGCGTTGCTCACTTTTCTGATGACGCTTCTGTGGACACCTCTGGCTATACCGGGTCTCATGCTGACAGCAGGTGTTTATCTCTTTTTCCGCGATCCTGAACGTGTTCCTCCTGATGATCCTCAGGCTGTTGTAAGTCCGGCAGACGGCATTGTATGTATGCTAACGCAAACCGCGGTACCCGGCGAACTGGAAGCAGGCGATACTCCTGTCTGGCGGGTCAGTATTTTCATGAGCATGCTCAATGTACATGTAAACCGCCTGCCTGTCTCCGGCACTGTAATCAGGAAGCGATATATTCCCGGAAAATTTTTTAATGCATCATTGGACAAAGCCAGCACAGATAACGAACGTTATCTCTATCTCATAAAAACCGGAACCGGATATCAGCTGGGAGTTGTTCAGATAGCCGGACTGATTGCGCGAAGGATTGTCTGCTTTGTAAAAGAAGGACAGAAGCTGACACAGGGCGAGCGGTTCGGTCTGATCCGATTCGGAAGTCGTCTGGACGTATATCTGCCGCCAGGAACTGAACCCGTTGTCAAAGCAGGTCAAATTATGACAGCCGGTGAAACCGTCATTGCCCGTACCTGAGCTCCTGAAGCAGAGGCTGCCGATCAGATCCAGATGGAATCGTCCATTGCAGATCCGGCGACATCCCGCTGCAGTTCCGCCTGCGGGGCTATAGAACAAAAGCTGCAGAAACGCAGTCGTAAACTGACATGGAAAACCACATGAATAATTTCAAAATACATAAGTCCAAAAAAAACCTTTCCTCCCGGGAAATACCTTTCCGCATGATGATTCCCAATCTGGTAACTCTTATGGCGGCGGCCAGCGGCATCACATCCATACGTTACAGCTCACAGTGCAACTGGGAATTCGCTGTTTTCGCCATTTTCATCGCCTGTGTACTTGACGGTCTTGATGGACGGGTTGCCCGGATGCTGCGGGCGACCTCAAGAATGGGGGCCGAACTGGACTCCCTTGCGGACTTTGTCAACTTCGGTGTAGCCCCTGCAATACTTGTATATTTCTGGATAATGGAAGTCATCCCCGGCAACAGCAGCATCTACCAGTATCGCGGAATTTTCTGGGCCACAGCTCTTTTTTACGCCATGTGCAATGCCTTCCGGCTGGCACGTTTCAACATAATGACAGATGAAGGCCAGAGACAGCCGTACTGGAAACATTTCTTTCTGGGCCTGCCCAGTCCCGGCGGTGCCGGGCTGGTTTTAACTCCTGCCATCTGGCAGATCTATACCGGAGCAGACGGTCTGCAAAACCCATGGATAGGCTGTTCCGCACTTATGATATGCGGCATTCTGATGGCCTGCCGCTGTCCGACACTATCCGCAAAAAGTCTGAAGATACCTTCCAGATACATGATACCGGTATTTTTGGCGATAATATTCACAATCAGTATGCTCGTATCGCAATTCTGGCTGACACTGGGAGTTATAGGAATACTTTACTTCGTTTCTATCCCTATCTGCATCATAACCTTTATCCGGATGCGTAAACGCCACCTTGAAACCCAGAATGCAACCGCGGTTACCGGGGCAGATTTAAATACAGTGTTGTAACAGTCAGAAACAAAGGCGTATCCTTACAACCGGCTGAACATGCCGATATGCCGCATGTTTTCCGGTAACGTTATTTTTTGCGCAACTGTGCAAATCTTGCACAGGGTGCCAGAGGTCCAACCAGTGGTCTGGCATAATCCAGAAAGGCTTTGGTTACATAATTACCGGCTTTATTGATATAAGAAGCCGGCATGTGACGGGTTTCCCTGGCAACCTTCCGCAGCGGCACAGGGACATAATTCACGCCGTATTTCTTTGATTTTCTGCGTTTGACAGCAATTGAACCGCTTTCCATACCGTCAACAACCGCGGCCATAACAGCAGCAGCCCCAACCGCACGTGCTTCGCTGGCGTCAGTTTTAGAAATCATCCCGGGAAAAGAGCGCTGCAGATAGCCGAATGTATCGGCACGGACACGTTTAATCCCGGCTTTCTCCTTCAATTCTTTTGCCAGAAGATCGCCCAATGCTCCGGTTCCGCTGAGCTGCACATTTCCGTGGGAATCCACTTCCTGAGTGTATTTAGCGACAATAGGCAAACCTTTGCGATCGGAAATGCCTTCTGAAACAGCAACCACACAGCGTCCGTATTTTTTCATTGCGCTTTTCACATCCTTGACAAAGCGGGACATGCTGAAAGCACGTTCCGGCATATAAATCAGATGAGGTCCGTCATCCTCATCCGCTTTCGCCAAGGCTGCTGCTGCAGTAAGGAAACCGGCATGTCTTCCCATGATGACATCAATCTTCACTCCGCCGAGCGCACGGTTGTCAAGATCATCCCCCCTGAGGGCTGATGCGACGAACCTTGCGGCGCTGCCGAATCCGGGGGTATGATCATTTTCTCGCAGATCATTATCTATTGTCTTGGGTATATGAAAACAACGTATATCGCAACCGCTCCCGGCTGCTTCCTCATTGATTATATGAACTGTTTCAGCCGAGTCATTTCCGCCGATGTAGAAAAAATACATGATCCCCATTTTCCTGAGGACATTGAATATTTTATTACAATCCTGTTTAGTGGGTTTGCGGCGGACCGATCCCAGGGCTGCCGAAGGTGTAAAGGCAACAGCCTCAAGAGTAGCTTTGGTTTCTTTCCGCAGATTGATAAAGTTTTCATTCATAATCCCCTGGATACCGTGCAAAGCGCCATAGATTTTTCCGACCTCATTCAGATCACGCGCGGCCAGCACTGCTCCGACCAGACTCTGATTTATCACCATTGACGGACCACCGCTCTGCGCGATCAGCATATTGCCTTTTTTCTTCATACTGTTCTCCTTCCTTACAGACTGTATTATTGTTCATCCCGGATTCCGATAACACACGTTTTTCCGCTTAGTTGTAAGGGACAGATTATGAATCCTTAAACACACCGGCATTCCCCTGTCATCAGACAGTGTAAAACACACCTCCTGCACAAAATGCGTGGGATCGCATCCGTTGTCCGCGCAATTCCGGTTTCGCAAACTGTTTTTATTATGATATAATAATGCCATGTTGGAAAGCAAAAACCAGTTCAGCAATAACAGCGGAAAAGCCGGACGTCTGAAGGAGATCTACAGCTCCACTACTGCGGAAGAGAGGGCTATGCAGACTCATCGCCACCGCGGCCGTAGCACACTCACACCCTCCGACCACGAACACAACCGCAGAGTGCGCACTCTTTTCAACAATATTATTCCCGGACTGCCTATAGATGCCGATCCGCCGGAACTTTACCGTGAGCCTGACCCCATGGCAAAGCTGGTGGAAAAGGCCATGGAAAAGCTGGATATTGAAACCCGTGGCTGGCTGGACGAACTGAAGGAGGCCTGGAGTTCGATTCTTCCACCGGAAATAACGCGGAAAGCCGAACCCGGCAAGTTTGAAAACAACATTCTCTTTGTTTATGTCAGGTCATCCGTAGAGCTTTTTGATCTGCGGCGGACACGACTGAAAGAGATAGAAACAGCTGTTCGCCGGTTTGCTCCCGATAAAAACATTCGCCATGTCCGGCTAATGGTTAACTACTCACCACTCTGAAGCTACCCCGCTGAGCATGCCGCAATACATCTGGTTCATCAAAAAAACTGCAGCCATAGACATGTAACGTTTATTTTTGTTTTTCGTGCCGCAGCTTCAGTAAAATAACGCCGTTTGATTCTGAATAAAATAATCTTATGTGAAAAAGCACTTAAACAAGGAGAAAATCATGCTTGAAAGAACACGTAAACTCAATGATTGGCTGACCGGCCAGAAATGCAAAGCTCTTGTCGATGTATTAACGGAAAAACACTTTACTGCGGTTTACTGCGAAAGCAGCAAAGATGCAGTGTCTTACATTTTAAAAGAAGCGGAGTCTGCTGGCAGCATCGGCTTCGGCGGATCGCTTTCAATTGCGGATCTGCAGATCGAAGACACCCTCAGACAGGCTGGCAAGGAAATCCTGAATCACGGTAATCCGGAACTATCGTCTGAACAGAAACACGAAATCACATTACGTCAGCAGACCTGTGATCTTTTTCTTTCCGGCACGAATGCCGCCACTCTGGACGGATGCCTAGTGAACATTGACGGACGCGGCAACCGGGTTTCAGCCATGATCTTCGGTCCGAAGAAGATTATTGTCGTAGTCGGCAGGAATAAAATTGTGGAAGGTGATTTTGTTGACGGCATAGAACGCGTCAAAAACGTATCCGCTCCGCCCAACGCCAGACGTCTCAACAAGAAAACGCCCTGTGCTGAAAGCGGATTCTGCGCCGACTGTGATTCTCCCGACCGCATCTGTCATGTCACCTCTGTTATCGACAGCAAAATTTCCGGCAGTGATTTTCACATTCTGGTTGTTAACGAGGACATGGGACTGTAGGTTCAGTGGCAGGTGGAGCGCAAGTCACGGGATATACAGAAAAACCCGATATTAAAATTAAAAAGAATAATTATTCCAGCAAGCGAAACTTGTTCAGCAAGCCCGCCAGATGGTTAAACGCAGGAAAAGATCAGTTCGCGTTCAGGTGGCTGATCTCTGCTGAAAGTCACAGCTGACACAGCCTCTCTGAGCATGGATTCCGCCAATTCCTTTGTGGAAGCATGCAGGCGCATCAGAGGTTGCCCCCTGGTGACGCGCTCCCCCTGCTGAACCAGTTTGTCTATACCGGCGGCGGAATCTATCAGATCGTCAATCTTCCGGCGACCGCCGCCGAGCTGCAGTACAATCCGGCCTATAGACTCTGCATCAACACTACGGACATATCCGGATTCCTGTGCGGCAACATCCACTACAGCTCCCGGCTGCGCAAATCTGCCGCAGTCATCTATCACACCGCAATCCCCCTTTTGCTCTTCAACCATCTTCCTGAAAGACTGCAGGGCTGCACCGTTATCAAGCAGACCGCCTAGCTCTGCACGGGCACTTGCCATATCAGAATGAATGCCAGCCAGGGTTGTCATGCGAGCTGTAAGTTCTACAGTAAGCAGACGGGTATCGGCAGGTCCCCTTCCCTTGAGTGTTTCAACAGCTTCAACCACCTCCAGGGCGTTGCCGACAGAACGACCCAGAGGCTGATCCATATTGGTGATAAGAGCAGCGGTTTTCCGTCCTAAAGCTTGTCCTACACGAATCAGACTTTCAGCCAGGGTTTCGGCATCAGCCTTGTTTTTCATAAAGGCTGCGCGGCCGCATTTGACATCAAAGACAAGGGTTTCAGCGCCTTCCGCCAGTTTTTTTGACATAATGCTGGCGGTAATCAATGGGATACTTGGAACAGTGCCGGTGACATCACGAAGAGCGTAAAGTTTCTTATCGGCAGGTGCAAGACGTCCTGTCTGACCGATAATTGAGCAGCCGACAACATCTATAACACGCCTGAATTCATCTATAGAGAGGTGTGTATCATAACCGGGAACAGATTCCAGTTTATCGAGTGTTCCGCCGGTAATCCCCAGGCCGCGACCGGAAATCATAGGCACGGCGAGTCCCGCTGCAGCGGCAAGAGGCGCAATCATCAGAGAGAGCTTATCTCCAATACCTCCGGTGGAATGTTTATCAGCAGTCGGCCTGGGCCATCCGTCAAAGGAAACAAGATCACCGGAGCGCATCATGGCATCAGTCATGGCGGCGGTTTCTTCAGCGGTCATGCCCCGGAAAAATATCGCCATGGCCATAGCAGCCATCTGGTAGTCAGGGATAAAGCCAGCGGTATAACCGGCAATGAAAGTACGGATTTCTTTATCCGCAAGGACATTGCCGTCGCGTTTCTTTTCAATCAGCCATTGTGGAATCATGTTAGTATCCGGGGTTAAGAAGTTAAACGGAGGGGGGCTGTTCTCTTATAAATTGTCCGTCCTCATCCGCCATCTGTCAACCGGTATCCTCTGTTTTTTACGGTCTCCGGGGCCGGAGTCGCTCCTGTAATATGACTTCTCTGGCTCTGTATTGCGAAAGGAATGCCGGTTTCAGCCGGCAACAATTCGCGATTTGTTATTCGTAAAGCTTTTTTTCTGGATAGAATTCTGCAAAAGTGCTATTTTCTGCGTCACTTAATGTGTTTTTCCGCCTTATAATGAGGGTAATAATGAAAAAAAAGCAAGTGGTTAGAAAAAAAACTTCCGCGTACGCCAAAGCAGGTGTAGATATTGATTCCAAAATGAAGGGCATAAACAGCATCAAAAAGATGGTGGCTCAGACCCGGACAGAGGGAGTAATCGGCGGAATCGGCAGTTTCGGAGGTCTTTTTGAATCACCGGGCAAAGATCACATGCTGGTTTCCAGTACAGATGGGGTAGGCACAAAACTAAAAGTAGCCTGCATGGCGGAAAAACATGATACGGTTGGACAGGATATTGTCAACCACTGTGTGAACGACATACTTGTTCAAGGCGCAAAACCGCTTTTTTTTCTGGACTATATCGGCGCGGCGCGTTTTAACGATGCAATTTTCAGCAACGTGGTGAAGGGCATATGTAAAGCCTGTAAACAGAACGAATGTGCTCTACTTGGCGGAGAAACAGCTGAGATGCCCGGGCTCTATCCCCTGGGTGAATACGATCTGGTCGGAACAATTGTCGGAACCGTCAGGAAGCGCAGGATCATAACCGGAGAAAATATCAGGCCCGGTGACAGGATTATAGGTCTTCCTTCCGGCGGACTGCAGACTAACGGGTATTCTCTGGCGCGCAAAATTATTTTTGATAAATGCGGTTACGCCCCGCAGGACATTTTTCCCGGAACCAAATCAACAGTGGCACAGATTCTTCTATCTGTACATAAAAGTTTTCTCAAGCCCGTTACCGCTTTGATGGATGCGAAAATTCCGATTCAGGGCATGGCACATATCACCGGCGGAGGGTTTTACGACAACATCCCCCGGATTCTTCCTGATAACTGCGGTGCGGAAATTGACCGTTCATCATGGAGCGTTCCTCCTGTATTCAACTTTATTGAACATGAGGGCCGGGTAAGTCACAGCGAAATGTACCGTGTTTTCAACATGGGTATAGGATATATCATTACGGTGCGGGAAAACAAAGTTGACGCCACAATGACAGTTCTCAGAAAAATGCGTCAGGCACCGGTGGTTATCGGAAAAATCACCAAAGGCAGCAAGGCGGTTGACTGCGTCAATTAATGCGGCCGTCTTCGCGCTGTTGTATAACTGCATTGCGGCAGAGCTTATCCGACATGCCACTATGCACAAAAACCGCCGGTGCGCAGGATCCGCAGAGCTGTCTTATAGACGCAGTGACTCATCCTTATGCAAATGACTCAGCTTTGCGTTCTCTTCTAAGAATTTCCGTGGTGGCAGCCTGCATAATACGGCTTCGGTCCAGAAAGCCTATCAACCTCCTGTTATCCGCATTTTCAAACACAGGCATATAATCCAACTGCGTGCTTTTCATACGCTCCAGAATCTCAGGCAGAGGATCATCTAGAAAAGCGCTTTCATTGAGAGGCTCCATCAGATCATGCGCAACAAGAAGCATGTGAAGATCGTTCTGAGTAAGCGTATTCTTTATATCCTGAAAAGAAATCACCCCTGCAAAAGCGCTCGCACGGTTGACAACCGGATAACAGAGGGCATCATTTTCGCTGAACACATCCAGAATCTTTGAAAGCGGCGTGAATTCATCAATCACAATAAGCTGTTTATCCATTACATCCTTGACTGTATAGCTTGCGATAAGGTCTTCCACCGTTATATTGATTCCCGCTTCACCGGCCTTATGCACCGCGAATTTGACACATGGCGGACCGATAAGTTGCACCAGAAAGGTTGATGATGTCACGACAATTACAATTGTCTGTCCGACATAAGCCAGCTCCCCTGTGAACTGCTGGCTTGCAAGAATGGACAGGCCTATGGCCACACCGGCCTGACTGAAAAGACAGAGTCCCAGATATTTTCTGACCGGATCCGGTGCTTTTGCCCATCCGGCACCGAAACGCGACCCCAGAATTTTACCCGCAGTACGACCGACCAGATAAACCAGAGCAATAACAACAACCCAGAACTCCATATGCTCCAGTTTCATACGTGCCCCCACTAAAACAAAGAAAAGCACATAAATCGGAGGGGCGAATTTTTCCACCAGTTCAAAAGCACTGGTACTACGGCGGGGGGCCAGATTGACCAGGGTCATACCCAGACTCATGGAAGCCAGAATAGGATCCAGTTCCAGAAGACGCGTACCGCCGATTACAATAAAGACAGCGCCTATAGTGAATGTAAGAGCGTTGTCCTGATCACGCAGGCGTCTGATCATATAATTCAGAACAAGTCCGCAGAAGCC
Source organism: Kiritimatiellia bacterium (assembly GCA_046482825.1). GTDB lineage: Bacteria > Verrucomicrobiota > Kiritimatiellia > RFP12 > UBA1067 > M55B167. Next base: position 28,040 of record JAWOEI010000039.1, on the reverse strand, counting down.
TCCCAGCATAACTGATCCGCCCATAGCCAGAACAGGCATTCCCAGAGAACGCAGAACAGATACTTCTCCCCCGCCGAAAAACGCCGAGGATATACTGGAACATAAGCCATAAAGCAGTAGAGCAAGGCCGTCATCCATTGCCACAAGAGCCATAACCGAAGTAGTAAGCGGTCCGCCGGCACGCGATTCCCAGAGAACATCAACGGTGGCCGCCGGCGCAGTCGCGGATGAAATAGCCCCGAGCAGCAGGGCCAGCCCCAAAGAAACTTTCCAGCTGAATTCAATCAGCCCCACCAGATTAAGCAGCATCATAACCAGAAAGGAAAGGACGGAAACAACCAGAAAAGCACCCATTCCCTCCGCAAGAAGGATGATCATGAACTGTCTGCCGAACTTTTTAAAAAGGCTTAATTTCAGTTCTCCGCCTATCATAAACCCGATGATCCCCAGGGCAAAACAGTTAAAGGGACTCATCATACGGATAGTGGCATGATCAATCAGGGAGAACATGGACTCACCCAGAATAAGACCTATAACTATATAGCCGACAACCTGGGGAAAGTGTATTTTTTTAAATATCCGGGCACCAAGCGTACCACCGAAGAGAGCAACGCCTGTGAGAAGCAGAAAATTTATGTGTAAGGATTCCACTTAATTATCCTGACACAAAAGCGCATAAACCTCATCAGCTGATTCGCTGTTGAGTATGGCATTTCTGGTTTCCTCGCTTTTCAGAACGGATACCACTCTGGCCAGCATTTTGATATACTCGCCATGCTGAGAAGCACCGGCGGCAATCATAGCAACAATTTTTACAGGCTCATTGTCGATAGACGGATAATCAGCGATGCCGTCAGCGCATACGCTCACTGCCATAACAAGCGAATCGATTTCCTGCAGGCGCACATGCGGTACTCCTATTCCCATACCGATGCCGGTACTCATCATCTCTTCACGCTGCAGAAACGCAACTTCAAGATCGTCTTCGTCGGGCATTCCGGGAACCCCGGCCAGCAAAGGCACTAATTTTTTAATGGCACCTGTTCGGGTTTCATTATCCAGAAAAAGAATTCTTTCGGGACTGATAACATCTTGAATATTCATAAATTGTTCCACTTAAAAATCCATGCTACTTCTCAATGGCAAAACCGCGTGATGTTAACACACCTGTATGGACAAAACAACACGCAATTATATGTCCGTAAGGCCTTCATTGTTTTACCTATTGAAAGCTCAATCCCTTTTTTTGTATGATGTCAACCGGGAATAAAAACTGAGAAAAGGAGTGGATTTATGCGGGAACTGGACCCTGTGAAGATGGAAGACTGGGAAATCGCTGAGGCGGCAGAGGAAAACCTTCGTCCCGCAGCGGAACTGGCGGCGGAACTGGAGCTCAATGATGATGAGTGGAGTCCGTACGGACGGTTTCTCGCCAAGATCGATTCGGCCAGGCTGATGTCAAGATCCGTAAAAAAACGTGCCAAATATATTGATGTAACCGCCATCACTCCCACTCCCCTGGGTGAAGGCAAGACAACCACAACAATAGGTCTGGTACAGGGGCTGGGAAAAATCGGCAGAAAATCCATAGCAGCTATACGTCAGCCCAGCGGCGGTCCGACATTCAATATCAAGGGTTCTGCCGCAGGCGGGGGATTGGCTCAGGTAGTTCCGCTGGCACCTTTGTCACTCGGACTGACAGGTGATATCGACGCCGTCACCAATGCCAACAATTTAGCCATGGTAGCGCTTTCAGCCCGTATGCAGCACGAACGCAACTATGACGACGCTCGTCTGGAGAAAAGTTTTCTCAAACGCATCGATATAGATCCTGAACGCATTCAGATGCGCTGGGCTATGGATTTCTGTGCACAGGCACTGCGGAACATCGAAATCGGCATAGGCGGGAAGATGGATGGTTATCAGATGCCATCGGGTTTTTACATCTCCGTAGCGTCCGAAGTTATGGCTATTCTGGCAATGGCTTCAGATCTGGCCGACCTGCGGAAACGCATAGGCAGAATTATTGTCGCGTATGACACAGCGGGCAAACCTGTAACTACAGCGCAACTTGAAGTGGACGGTGCTATGACAGCCTGGCTGGTACGAGCCATCAACCCGACTGTCATGCAGACCATAGAAGGGCAGCCGGTTTTCGTTCACGCCGGGCCTTTTGCCAACATCGCCATAGGACAGAGTTCGGTTATTGCCGACCGTCTGGGAATAACCATGTGCGATTATCTTGTCACCGAAAGCGGTTTTGCCGCCGACATCGGTTACGAAAAGTTCTGGAACATCAAATGTCGCTGTTCCGGTCTCAAGCCCGATGCGGTGGTGATTGTTGCAACAGTGCGCGCTCTCAAATCACATGGCGGCGGGCCTCCTGTCAAAGCTGGCCATGAAATCGATCCTGTTTACACAACGGAAAATATTCCCGTACTCGAAAAAGGCTGCGTGAATCTGCTGGCCCATATCGATATTGTAAAACGTTCCGGAATCCGTCCTGTCGTCTGCCTCAACAGTTTTCACACCGACACTGCCGCTGAATGCGAAACGGTCAGACGCGTTGCCGAAGATGCCGGTGCCCGCTTTGCGGTTTCAGATCACTGGCTCAGGGGCGGCGATGGCGCAATTGAACTGGCCGAAACTGTGGTCGAAGCCTGCGAAGATAAAAATGTCTTTGACTTCCTTTCTGATTTACGCGCACCTCTAAGCAGGCGCATAGAGGACATTGTCAGAAAAGTTTACGGAGGCGAAGGCGTAAGCTACAGCGATGAAGCTGAAACCAAACTCAAAGCGATGGAAAATGATCCCGAAACAGCGGAACTCCCTGTCTGCATGGCCAAAACGCAATACAGTTTATCGCACGATCCTTCGCTGTCGGGACGCCCTTCGGGGTGGATTATGCCCGTACGCGACATTCTTCTTTATCAGGGCGCAGGGCTGATCGTTCCTGTGGCCGGAGAAATCAAACTTATGCCCGGAACAGCATCTGATGCAGCTTTCCGCCGTATAGATGTTGACACCGGAACCGGCAAGGTCAGGGGATTGTTCTGACAAAACCGGAAATAAATACGCTTACCGAGGCATGACAGACCGTTAACAAACCGCTCCGGCTGTAAAACGGAAAAGACCATGGCATATGAAAAAAGAACTGATCAGAAAAGAAATGCGTGCCCGCCGCAGGAAATTAACGGAACAGGAACGGAAGAACGCCGGAAAGCAGATATGCCGCAATCTGATGAACAGTCAGAAAATCAACCTGCTACTGACCTCCTGGAGGGTCTCCCTATATCTAAGCGCACAACATGAAATTCCCACACGTTACATTTCCAATGAACTCTGGAATCACGCTAAGGAAATCTGCGTGCCCACATGGGATGAAAGTACAGGAAAATACATACTCTGCGCTTTCTTGCCCGGAATGCCGCTGTCAAAAGGACCGCTCGGAATCCGTGAACCGGTTGAGCGCTTTCCTGTTTACACATGGGATGTGGATGCCTTTATTATTCCCGGATTAGCATTCGATCTGTATGGTGCCCGCCTCGGATTCGGGGCGGGATTCTATGACAGGATTCTTTCCGATGCACGACCGGCCGCCAATTTTATCGCACTTTGTCATGACTGGCAGGTGATTGAAGATGAACAGATACCGCAGGAATGTCATGACATCCGGATGAAATGGATAATCACGGAAAAAAGAATTATCAAATGCGGTAAGCCGCCGAAGCACAACAGGTTGACGACCGTTTGATGAACCGTCCGGCTCAGTGCGGGGATAAAACACAGGCTGCTGAAGTATCCGCCGGAGTGCGCAAAGCCACAAATGGACAGAACCAGGCCTGAATATGTTTTCGATTGTTTCGTGCTTAGCTCATCAGGCTTTCCAGGCTACGCGAAAGCACTGTCTTTTTTGATAATTGAGAGAATACGCATGACATCAACTGCGCTCTCGAGAGTTATCGGATAATTTATGTTTTCACGAATCGCTTTAAAAACGTGCACCCAGATATAATCCATGCCGCACTCCTCTTCAGTATCGAGAGCGACATCCTTCTCAATCCAATCAATTTCTTCAGGTGTTCCGAAAGAGCCGAGAGACGGCGTACGGACTGATGCGCGTCTCCTGGGCAGATTAACGTCCGGGTTCTGGTATTTTATATGACCTTTATCTGCTCCCTCATACAGGACAAACTCTCCCTTACTGCCTGAAACTCTGAAAAGCGGATCATCGCTGATACGCCCTCCTGAATATTTGATATCTATTGTCATCCCTGCCTGATTGCTGAGCAGAATATGCATATAATCTTCAGCGTCCCCCACAGCTGCAACGCGTTTGAGATCGGCCCAGACTTTAGCCGGTGGAGTGCGCAGCAGAACCAGAGCCTGATCCAGAAAAGCAGTTCCTTCCGCAAGCGTGACTCCACCTGAACAACGTTTGACAGCCTGCCAGTCATCGCGTCGTATGTATTTTCCACGACGCATTGTGACATTGTAGATATCCCCCAGAAGACCGGAATCTATAATTTCCTGAACTTTTACGAAAGCAGGCTCGTAGCGGTAGTTCTGGCGGACAAGCAGACGATTCGAGGCTTTAACAGCCGTAGCTCTAAGAACCAGAGCTTCTTCATGGTCGGAACAAATAGGACGCTCCAGATTAACCCACTTGCTGGCTTTCAAAGCATTGACGGCATTTTCGCAGTGGGAATCAGACCGAGTGGCAATATCAACAAGTTCAACATCCGGATCTTCGATCATATCACGGTAGCGACGGTATGAACGACATTCAGGATTTGTTTCCCTGACCATATCGCGGCGGTCTTTAATAGTGTCGCAAACTGCCACGATCTTAAAAAGTTCGGGATACTTCGCCAGCTCTTTGCAATGCATCTCCAGACCCGCACGCCCAAGCCCGACAATTCCTATCTTTACAGGCGGCCGTGTTGTTTGAATCATAATATATCTCTCTACTTTCTGAACGACTTATTTATTTCTGCCCTGAATGATCTCCAATTCGTACATATGTACCTCACAGAAAAGCGAGTCTATAACTTAAACAAGCTATCGTCAACAGAGTTTTTTGTATCTGATGATATAATAAAACCTGTCCTGTGTCTGTTTAAGGGCACTTTCCAGCATAAGCGCACAAATAAAAGCCATGAAAGCCGAAACTGCAGGATTCAGGGTGTTTCAAAGTTAAATAAAGCCAATCCGGACCATACAAACACCTGTTTTTCATCATTTTTACGTTAAAAAGTTGATTAAAATGCCTATTTTAAATAAATTTTTAGTTTTTCCCGGTTTTGGGTTGAAATTTTTATGTAAAGAGATATACAATTAAAACAAATGAGAGAAGATTTTACACAGGCAACAGGAATAAAAACGGGGAAAGGAGTTGCCATGAAAACGAAAAAACTGATATATACGCTTTCAATAATAATGCTGAGTGCAGCGGCTGTCGCAGGCGGACGTACCAGCAGGCGCAGCACTTCAAAATCACGTTCACCTTCCCGTGCATCAAGATTGCAACGGTCTTCATCCCTGTCATCTTCAGGATCGGGAAGATCATCTTCCGTAAAAAGGAGCAGCAAATACACAGCGCCAAGCCGCGGCAGCATACGGAGAAAACCCGCAGTTTCAAGAACCCCTTCATTCTCAAGACCTTCCAGAGCAAGCCGACCTTCATCCGTAAGATCAATCCGCACACACAAACCGTCATCCGGCGCAAGCCGCAGCAATCGGAAAGTCCCGGGCGTATCCGCTTCGAAAAAACCGGCAGGTAGCAGGAATGCTTCTGCCGTACGTACAAAGCCTGTATCGCCTGTACGCGTTTCAAAGCCGCGAACTCCATCTCCCCCTTCTGCACCACAGAAACCCTCAAAAATCACTGCGCGAAGAAGTACGCGCACCAGCACCACGCTCCGGAAACCTACCCGCAGAGTGAACACCGGCAGACTGCCGGCGGGATCGGCAGTTTCTTCCAGTTCCGATGCTGCCCGATCCAGCAGCAAAAATTCCGCGTCGCCCTCTAAAACAAATTCCCGCCGTTTCACCAAACCTGTTTCTAATACAAGACTGACACGCCCTGTCTCAAAAATTCCGGCAAAGCAGTCCAAAAAGTTTTCTTCAGCAAGTCCGACCAGACGTCTTGACCGCAGAAAAATCACCCGGGAAAGAAAACCGTCGCGCCCTTCCGCAGCAGTAAACCGTTCCTACAGGTTGAACACTTCTAAAAAAAGGCCCCGCCCCACCGACACATATCATCGCCGTCATCTTTCACCTCAGAGCACCCGGCGCCTGCCTGATTCAAGACACAGTAAGCCCAGACGACGTGACACGCCGTCCTATTACAAGCCTTATCATCCGGCACGAGCCAGCAGTCGTCACTATTACCACCCAGCACACAGAAGAGCAGATCGCCGTTTCCATCGCAGCAGGAGTCGTCCTCTCTGGTGGGGCCCATTCAGTTATCCAGCGTCTTATGGATTCACCTGGCGGGGAGGAGGAATCTTCTCTGTATCCTTTGTTTCTCACAGTCCTTTTTATTACAACTACCATACCCCGTACTATAACAGCTGGTATTACAGCGGTTGGCGTCACGGCTGGTACGGCGGTCTTTCCTACGTATGCAACCCATGGCCGGTTTACCGCACCTGTTATTTCTACGATGCGGATCCGGTTATCATCGAAAAACCGGTCCTCATTACGGAAGAAAATGAATTGGCACCGGCGGAAAGTACAACAACAGAAATACAGACAGCCCCTGCCGACGGCACATCCGGCTATCCAGACAACTATGTGGTTGTAGAAGAACGCACAACCATTCGTTCCGCTTCAGCCAGAGAAACAGAGCAGCACAGCGCCAATGCCGGTTTCGACCCCGATTATATTTACGAAGATCAATTCGATCCTTTCTATTACAACGGAGTTATTCCTGACGAGGAATTCCGTATCGCTTTTTCCTCATATGCATCAACGCTCAACCCGGAAAGCATCTGGATATCCTATGCCGGGCTGAACAGAATATACTGATGAGGCATGAAGCATGGACACTGTAAGCGCTTTCATCCTCCCGTTCAAATTCTGGTTGCGGACGGCAGTCATTACTATTACAATACGGAAATGAAAGATGAGAAGACAGTCACTGGAGGACGTACTGTTTCCTACCGGAATATTCCGCTATCCGCTGAAGAATACAGCAGTGCGAAGCTGGATGTTGAATGGGCTCTCGACATAATCTCTGAGTATTCCTCTGACGAAGGTGACACAGCGGTTGATATCGAGCGGATGGCAAAATATGTCCGGAACTGGACAAAACCTGAAAACCTGTCGGATGTAATGGGAGCCCCGGAAACCGAAACCGAGCGTATCGGCCAGATGTGGCTGTCCGGAGGCGGAAAACGCTGGCGGCCGATTCTGACAGCGGCTGTTTTCTCAACAATAGGGGGAACTCCGGAAAAAATAAGAAAAGCAGCCCTTGCGGTTGAATGCTTCCACAAGGCATCTCTGATCCATGATGACATAGAAGACGATGACAGCAGACGCTACGGCCAGCCGACAGTTCATGTCCGACACGGAATACCTGCCGCTATCAATGCCGGTGATTATCTGATCGGCGAGGGATATCGTCTTCTGGCATGCTCCGGTTTCAAACCGGATGCCTGTATAGAAATGGTCAAGGCTGCGTCAGCGGGACACAGAGAACTCTGTCTGGGACAGGGAGAGGAGCTGTCATTCTGTAGCAGACCGCAGGCTGTAACGGAAAGGGAAGTACTGCGCATCTATCGCCGTAAAACGTCAGCCGCTTTTGAAGTTGCCCTGCTGGTGGGAGCAGCAGCCGCGGGGCTGGACAACGACACATGCAAAGCGCTCTCAAAATTCAGCGCCGCAATCGGAACAGCCTATCAGATTCAGGATGATGTCGAAGATTTCTGTTCGGAACCGGGACGCGCAGCCGACATGCTGGCATTGCGTCCGACTATTTTTCTGGCATTAGCCTGCACAAGCGACAATCCGGAAGTACAGAACAGTCTCAAAGCAGCGTGGCAATACAACAACCGCACAAAGAGAACTGCCCTCATTAAGGCCATCGAAAACGCGGGTCTACACAAAAGGGTTGAACTTCTGTACTCCCGTTACAAACTCGAAGCGGAACACATACTGGCTGGCATCAACCATCCGGAACTGCAACGTCTTCTCCGCAGCGTACTGAACCGTATGCTGCAGATCTAACATAATAATCTTAGCGTCTTCACCGACAGCAAATCTGCTCCTTAGCGTACACCCCGGACATCAAAAGCCGCCACACAAGGCACACAGACGAAACGCTGAACACCGTTGGTCAGGATTTCTCAGTTTCCCGGTGTTTGTTACGGCATTCTGAACAGTAGAAATAGGGCTTGTCCCAGGTTGTCTCCTCTTCTTTGCCGCAGGTATCACACACGCGAACCTGTTTACGATGTTCATTGCGACACTGAGAGCAAAAAAAGTCCGGACCCGCCCAGGTTGTCTCTTCTTCACGACCGCAATTTTTGCAGACCCTTTTTCTCTCAGTACGAATCAGTTTGATATCATCCGAATGTTCATCAAGAAACAGAGGCGGCAGATCCTGAATGCCCGGAGTTGTCAGCAGCATGGCACTTGTCAGATTTTTCTCATTGATGTTGTTCATGCAGATAAGCTGAATGCGCTTGCCGAGTCCGCGCACCCTTTTCAGCAAAGGAATATAGTCAGCATCTCCCCCGACCACAACAGCAACATCAAAAGCCCCGGCAATCATGGAATAATGCATCATTGAAGAAGCCAGTGCCACATTCACCCATTTGTCATCCGGACGCGCATTGGGCTCTCGTCTGAAATCTATCTCCAGAATTTCAGTATCGTATGCGCATTGCATTGTCAGGAATTCATAGAAGGCTCTCTGTTTTGCGGGATTATACCCCTGCTTGTTCACGGGAATTGTTCCGAAATAGTTGGTACGGACAACATCAACCTCAGAATCCATCATTTCAGCCATGTGGTGGGCAATTATATCCGGTATACGTTTATAATCTATTTCAAAACCGCTTTCTTCACCCAGGGAATCGAATAAAACCTGACGGCTGTGATAAAGCCAGCTGCCATCCACAAATATCATTGCTTTAACAGACATAACATGTATTTCCTCTCTTATTTTATTTTAACTATATTTCTGAGCTAATCTTTTAGCAATCGCCGGGATTAATAAATGAATTTAGGCTTAACCACTCTTGAATACAGAGAGTGCCATATTTTTATAAAGCTGTCTATTATTAAACCGCACTTTTAAGGACAATTTTTTAATCCGGTAAATTTTTGAGTGCAAAGGCGGGGCTGATCACGAAATGGAATTATTCAGGCACAAAGATGCGCCAAGGCACCTCCCCGCCTTCGTCTGTTTTCAAGGTAATGCACTGTGCCGCCATTTTTTCAGGAGGCGCGGGATATTTAACATCCGCGGAGGCAACAGGCGGTGCTTTGGTTGCTGCAGGATATTTTTTGTCTGTCTTCATTTTTCGGGTAACAGCGGCTTTTTCAGGCCGGATTGCGGCATCCCGGCGGTCAGCCATTTTTCTCTGCTCAGCCATTTTTATTGCAAGATCCTTTTCCGCCTCCCTTACGGCGACGCGCCTTTTCTCATTTTCAGAACGTCTCTGCTCCGCTTCGGCAGCAGCGGCAGCAACAGCGGCTTTATCAGAGGCAGCCTTCTCTTTCGCGGTCTGTCTTGCTTTTGCCAGAGCATCCTCGACAACTTTTGATGTATTCACAGTCCGCCGCTGCGGCACAGTTTTATCACTGTTGCGCAAAGACACCAATTCATTCTCCATCTTCCGGCTCTGCTCTTTCATAGAGTCAAGCTCAGCCCGCAGTGCCTTGAGAACAGGATCAGCAGAAGCAGACGACGAATTCTTTTCCGGCAGATCCGCTTCTGTTTTTTCGGACGATGCGGCTGCGTGTTCCTGCATTTCGACCAGAACCCGCGACATTTCGCGAATAGAGTTCCGCAGTTCGGAGGAATCATCGTCGGGCAGCCGCGACTGTACAAACTGTGCCTGAGCCGGAACATTATGTCTGCCAGCCACAATTTCCATCAATTTAGTCTGCATATCAGCCGTATTGCTTTGCATATCGGCCATATTGCGCAGAATGGCAGCACCTGCCGCAAGAAAACATACAACTACCACACCCAGAATGGCGGAAAATGCAATTGACAGCTGCACCACGCGCTTACGTGCCTGTTTTCTTTCAGCATCAATATAATCCTGAAAAGCCTGGAGTACCGGAAAAGAATCAGCACCGCCCGCCTGCTGAGCCTGATACATGGTAACAAGGTCACCGCTACCGCTGTAACCGTTCGGTTTTATTGAGGGCTCCGGCCCCTGACGCGGGGGTGCGTCACCATTGCCGTTATTATTATTCTGATCACTCATTTGATGTAAGAATAGAGGATTTAGTGCTGTAGATAAAGCGTAAAAACACATGCATCAGGCAAATCTGTAATCGTAACATCGACGAATAACTGGGGGGCACTGACTGCCGCGTGTAAAGCTGGCGTTACCGCCCAGGACGAGGCCTCAAGGTCGGTCCGCTCCGCTGAACAGACGTTCGCAAGCCATAGTGCGCCCGCCAATATGTCCTCCGCCCTGATTCCAACCAGAGAACGCCCCATCACATAAGCCATCATAGCCGGTCCCTCATCCCAGCTTATGCCCGATGTCCATGTACCATAACGTGTACCTGAGGTTTCACCGGTTCCTGAAATATCCATAACCATCACAGGACGACCTTTTTCAAAACACTCTGCCGCCTGCTGACACGCATTGGTTTTGTCCACACCGTCCACGATCAGGACCGGAAGCCCATCGACCCGGCATGGCATAAAAATCGCTGCTGGCAAAGGCACACCGCCCTGAATCTGAAGTACCACCCTCCTGGCCTCACCCGCCCTGTGCATCCGGCGCGAAACTTCTCTGACAGCGGAAAGCGGAATATCCTCCGGCTTGCGGATGCCTGCCGTGCGCCTTACCCTTGAACCGACATCAACCATCTGCGCCTCTGTTTGTCGTTCTGTTTTCAGACGTGCCGCTTCTTCACGGATCAGATCGTAAGCGTTGCGCGCTCCAGCAAGTTTTAAAACCTGCCCCGTTTCGGTGACCTGTGCAGTCTTCTCCGGCAGGAAGTCATCCTCGCACATAACAAACTCCGCGCCCGGACGCAGCCACCGCACCATCCAGCGCACGGCCGCTTCACGCAACGGAGCAGCCCAGGCATGGGGTCCGTCATACTCGGCCAACTGATTGGAAAGCGCAAAGTACAGGGCCAGACGGTGCCTGCCGCCAGCCTCTTCAACGGATAACAACGGCCTGCCCAGTTCCTCGGCTATAACCATGTCGAACGTTTTATCTTTTCTGTTTTCTATGCTGTTATTGTAAAGCTTGTCTCTGCCCGGGGGCAATTAAGTAAAGGCGAAATTGAGTTACGATAATGCGAAGTAAACGGCATCGCCGTCCATTTTTCCGGCACCATCGGGTGTCAACGCTTTGAGGAAGTTTTTATACATTGACGTCAACCCAAGGAAAAATGATGCCTTTTCTGCGCTGTAGGGCGGGGGCCGTGACCCCGCCAACAAATCCGAGGTCACGGACCTCGGCTACAGAAAATGTGCTGTAGGGCGGGGGCCGTGACCCCACAAATAAGACCTAACGCAATTGAATGAATGTTCCCTTAGGTTTCTCGCGCATCGTCAGCCGGTGGTAGTCAAAACACATCCACCCGCTTGAGCCGCTGTCATACCGGAAGGCAATGACATTCTTGCCGGCCTTCAGCGGTTGTTCGATCGGCACCGTCACTACCGTGCCGTTCGCAACCGGCACGTGGTTCTCAAGCAGCTCTCCGTTGAGGTCGATGCTGAAGGGCAGAGCATCTTCTTCGCTTTGACTGATCAGCTTAACGCTGTAGGAGAACAGGTATCTGCTTGCGAGTTCCTCCGACATGAAGAAATGCAGAAATGTGTTGGTTTCTGATTGAGTAAGACCGACAGCCCGCTCGCAACGCAGCCAGTCCGGAACCGTCACATAAAAGTCATCAGGCACATCAAGCTGATTGGAAAATTCAGCATACGAGTCGTCCGCATAACCGACCTGCCACGAACCTCCGATTGCCAGATGGTCAAAGCGTATCTGCTCAGCTGGCCCGCCTTTGTACCGCAGTACAAACGAATTCGTCCCGGCAACCAGCTGGTCCGCTGTCACACACCAATGCAGGTCAGCGCCGTTCCTGGCGGTCTGCGTCTCGTTGGTCACGGAATTGACTATCAGCGCCAGCCGACCGTTCTGCCCGTCGTCCGTGCGCACCTTCAGGTGTACCGCCTGATCCAGTAAACTTTGATGCTGCGCGAGCGGTATCTTGACGGTCGCATCGCGGTTGCCAGCGGAGACCCACTGCGGCATGGTGTGCCAAGGATCATGTGGGAGATAGTCGTTGCTGTTACGTTCGGACAGATCGCGCAGATCGCCGACCCCGGCATTCGCGACACCCACCTGCAACAACGGCTGCGGGTGGCAGAAGGCCTCCATCACCTCGTCGTAACTCAATGCGCGATCCCACACAGCTATATGGTTGACAGCGCCTTTGAACGCCTTCTCGGCATTGGCGCCCGCATAATCCGATGTCGGCCCTTCAACACCGATAAATGTGCCTTTGGTCTCATCAGCCGCGTTGGTCACAGTACTGGCGATCTTATTCTGGTAATGCACAGTATCATCCTGCGGCCAGAGAAACATTTCCACCGTATCGGTATCTCCCGGCCCATTGTCCGTGAGCACCACCGCCGCTTCATACCATTTTCCGGTCTCGACTGCCGCAGATGTCATATAGAAAGTAGTTTGCCCGACGAACATGGCCAGTCTGTTGACGCTGTAGTTTTCCCTCACACCGAACAGCCACCCGATATTATCACCATACGTAAATCCATTGTTATAAGCCCATACCATCCTAGTTTCATTTACCGCATAGCCGTCCCACCGGAAACGCGTGACGATTGTTGCCGACCCTTTGAGTGTCAGATTTGTCACTCCGACCGCGTCAGGAAAACACTGCGTCGAGTTGGTTACGGGGTTGAACTGCATCGACATCCTGCCGTACAGGTTTCCACCGGCTGCGCTCACGGCCTCGTTAGTCCACGAGGGCGAGCCCAGGCTGCCGCTCACGGCTGTGGCATGATAGCCGCCCGCTCCGCCCTCCGCGGCCGTGCCCCAGTCGCGCTGGTCGCGCACCTCCGCCAGCTCTGCCAACCCGTTCTGATTAGCGTCGTAGTCGAAATGCCACCAGGCGGTGACATCGTCATAAACGCTGCCGAAAGCCGGAAGACAGCACCAGCCGCCTGTCAGCGCTACCAGCAAAAACAGGAATGCCCGATTTTTTACTGAATTTATTTTCATAGTTTCTCCTTATCTGTATTCCGCCGGATCGACCTGATCCAACAGAGATGTTTGCCGATTCTTCTACTCCTTCACTCATCCTGTGGCTTCAAAACAAACCGCATGACCTCCCCGAACTGCGCCCGACCTTCAGCCGTCATAACCAGTTCCACCACACTCTGCGCCTCAATCTTTTCCGCCAGAGAAAAAGTTCCGGCAAAAACCGCATCTGCGAGATAAGGCGTGTCATGCAGGATCGGTTCTTTCACGTTCACCTGGGATCGGTCTGTCGAGGCCAGATACACCCGCCCGTTATTATCTGACGCATCCGCATCGGACGGCGCCAGCCACATGGCCTCTTGCAGATTTCCCGCCGAGGCTGACGCTGACACCGGCACACCGCGCGGAACGCAGACTGTTATGCCGTTCGTCACGTTTATCCAGCCACCGTCTCCGGCCCTGATACGGAACCAGTTGAACTCAGCGTTCAGAAATTTGGGCGGATTGCTGCCGTTGTACGGCGTGTTGCCGACAGCCAGCAGCGGTACATCCGCAGAGGTGCTGCCGGTCGCGGCAGTTTTGATGCCTAGCGTCCGGCCGACCGCCGCAGCCCGGGCAAACGCATGGGCGCCAGCATTTCGCGCAATATGCGGCAGACCGCCGCTGTGCGCGTCCGTATCCAGCACGAAAAACTCATCTGTCTTCGGCACGTGCGGTGGCTTTTCACGATACAGTCCGGCATAGCGCTTCAGCGACTTCCCGCTGGGCCGCAGTGTTCCGTCAGGATTGAACATCCCGAAATCGCTCTTCTCGCTGACCCGGTATCCACCTGCCATCCACCACGGAGCCAACCCGTTCGCACCGTTATCGTAGGCCATGCGGTTGATCAGGTCGACACAGGTGAACTGGTACGTCAAGCCTTCCCCGCTCACGCCGCCAGCCTTGGCGTCCCACGCGGTGTGTCCGTATTCCAGCCACATGAAGGGTTTACCGCGCATTGCGAAAGGCAGATAGCGGTTGACAAACCCCACCACGTCCGCAACATTGGTCAGGATATGCGGCTTGAAATGATATCCCTCCATAGAGAAGAAATCCACATGCTTAAAAGTGGATGTCAACGTGAAATCGATGGGCGGCAGGTTTCCCTGCCGATAGCTGATCAGATGCGCTGGATCCATGCGGCGCAGTTCACGGGTTGCGTTGTTCCAGTGACGGTTCATCAGATCCGCCATAAACCTGCGGTAAGCGCTGACCATCACACACCACGGCCCGTCTTCAACAAGCTTCCTGCCGCCGGGTGATGTCACCGCTCCTTCCTCTGTCCTCGGTGCGACAACGCCCCAATCCCTCTCGGCCGCATCCAGACTGCCGTAACGTTCCACGATCCAGAGCCGCCAATCCTCATCCCAGCGCGCGCGAAAATCGGGCTTCTCCCACCCGAACGACCGCATGCCGTCCGAAAACGCCCACCAGGACGGCTCCCATATCAGATCCCACGCCATGACAGAAGGATTCCCGACAATACGGGTGGCTTTAAGAAAATCCTCCACAAGATCCTTACGGAATGCGAACGGAGTCATTATCCCCTGAAAATAGAGCGGTTCGTCGGTAACCTCATGCGTTGAAAGATACACCATAGCGCGGATACCGCGACCCCGGCAACGCCGCAGGAAATCGAGCAAGGTGCGTCGGTCATTCTCGTGATGCGCCCGAATGGCGACAAAATTCGCGCCTATCCCCTGCAGCAGGGCCAGATCCTTCTCAACCTCTTCGGGATTGTAAAATCCTGGAGTCAGCCAATGATAGACGTAATCCTCCTGCTCAAGCGCTATCGCGTACCGCGGCCAATAATTCACGCCCACCGGATACCAGCGCCGCCCCTCTACCATAAAGTTGCTTCCCTGCACACGCACAAAAGCGTCCGTCCCGGCTTCGTCATCGTCTAATCCTCCCACCTCGTGAGTAACAGCGTCAATCACCTCACCGCTCTCAAGCAACTCGGTCCTGACCTCGTAACAGTCCCCGGCCGCCACCCCCTCAGGCCAGATGTAATCAACCGACGCAGTTGCCCCGGTTTTGAGGGCCAGAACCGATGATTCTTCAAACAGCGATTCTGACGAGCCTTTGACCGATACGCGCACCCGCACAGTGACGGCGTCATCCTGCGTCCCGTAATTGACCGCCTCTCCGCCCAGCCGCACTTTTTCGTCCGGCCAATAGGAGAACCATTCGGTGCCACTCCTGCGCAAGTGCACACCACGCGCTATCCTGCGCGCCATACCCCCGAACAACCCGCTCTCCGCGATCTGTTTCAGCGCTGCCGCATTCGTCACGGTGCACACTGCGGATACACCGCCCTCTGCAGACAGTGGTTCAGCGGTTCTGTTCGTACCGATCAGACGCCGCAACGCATCCCGAAAAGCAGGCCCCTCGTCCAAAGGGTTCATATGCACCAGCATCCACGCCGCTGTGCCACGCTCAATCCCTTCGCTGTCATACGCCCGCAGCAACGGGATCCAGCGCATACGGTAGCCGCGTTCGAATCCCTTGCCCTCTGGTCTGGCGTAGCAGGAGAATGTCTGGCCGCCGCTGTCCAGCCGCACAGTTCCGACATCCCTGCCCAACGGATCGCCGGTTCCCCGGAGTTCCCGGATATCCTGCATAGGATACTGCTTGTGTCGCGGCGAGACGGTCTCGATCAGCGGATCACCCGGAAAATCCGGTCTGCCGACAACAAGCAGGTTTCCGCTTGCACCGAGAAACGCCGCAAGGGCATTCGTCCCCGCAGCCGGGTAAGCTGAAGGGTTCGGCAAAACATACAGAAAAAACCGTTCCGGCGTCAGTACCGCTGGATCACAAACCTCAGCGACCGACAGCCGGGTGACCGCAAAGTCTTCCTTAAGCAACGCTTCTGAGATCGTCTCGACAACCGCCTGATCAATCCCCGCCGCAACATCGCTCAAAACAGCCACCTGATTCCGGGCCGATTCCTCTCCACACGCGGCACTCAAACAGCCAAGGCAAAAGGTCAGAGCGATTATACAGCCACGCATACGACAAACCGGCGCAAAAATGCAGAAACACGGATGTATATCCTCTGTACTCGAAATCATACTCATTAAAACACTCCTTTATTCGCCATCCAGGCCGATCCGGCCAAGGCGGCTCTGGTATCTAAGATTCCCGCTACAGGGGGCGGTATGTCGCTCGGCCAGGCAGCCCGCAGCGCATCTCCGAACAAGTCGAATGCACCCGCAATCCGCCCGCCGATAATGACACGTTGCGGCACATGCTTGGCGCACACCGGAGCCAGCACCGCCGCCAAATCCTTCCCGTAACGCGCGAACGCCTCCGCCGCCGCAGCGGAGCCCGCGCGCGCGGCCTCCGCCACGCCTTTAGCTCCATCCGCCACATCAAAGCCCGGACGGCTGAGCCGGTAATTCGCTACAAGCGCACGGGTCGAGACATAATCCTCCACGCGCCCGTCTTTGAAAGGCCTCGCCCAGACGCTGACATCCGCCGCCGGAGCGCCTGTCTCGTCACTGTAAACCCCCCCGTCCCGCCAGCAGGCCACGCCTATGCCTGTCCCCAGAACCACACCAAGGCAGCAGTCCGCGCCGCGTCCGGCTCCCAACCACATTTCGCCCGCCAGAAAAGCGTGCGCGTCATGGCAGAAAAAGCATTGCATGCCGCGCAGCTCCGGCACAACTTCATCCCAGGCCGCCTTAAGCGGCAGACCGCGCAGGGCGGCATACTTGTGAATCATCAAGCTGACGCCGCTGCGGTAGTCAAAAGGCCCGGGAAAAGCTACCGCCAGCATGCGCGCGCCACTTTCCGCACAGCGCAGTCCGCGCCGCAGAACTTCTTCGAAGACGTTGAGAATGGCATCGGCACTGCCGTATGAGTCAACCTCCGCAGACGGCAAATCGATCACATCACCGAACCCGGAAACCAGTCCCGACTTGACAGCGCACCCACCGATATCCAAAGCCAGCGTCCATCCATTCATTTCAACAATGTCTTGGTCATTCTGCACGAGTTTCTCCCGAGATTCATGATGCCGTACTCACCCGTCGCGGCTGGCACAACAACCATATCACAGTTTCGCATACGATAGCAGCGATCCGGTTGACCAACAGCATAAACCAAAGCTTCTTCCCCTTCGACGAGAACAAGCACATGGAACTTGCCTGCCGTGTCGTCCTGGACATGCCGCTCAAAAGAAAGTCGCCTCAGCGAGAAAAATATATCTTCATGCTCACCGAGCAATTCTTCTTTCCATCCGTCGCCTTCGCGCAAAACCCGGGGCACGGGACGCAGCACACCGTCTGCCGTACTGCGTCGACAGGCCGTATTCACCACTTTCATGGCGTGTTTGGAATGGATCGGACGCGGTGAGCCGTTCAGGTCAAGCCGCAGATAATCATACATTTTGAAAGTGTACGAGCCGACTGTGCAGGAACCGATCTCCAGCACAACCTGATTCCTGCCTGACGAATGCAATGTGCCGCCCGGCATAAGAAACTGGTCGCCCTCACGGCTCTCGAATGCGTTGACATACTTCTCATAGTCAAACCCCTTGCGTTCTTTCTCAGAGCACAGCACCTTTTCAAAAAACTCGTCTGTGTCCGCCTCGTCACGAAATCCCAGATAGGTTCTTGAACCTCCGGTTTTTACAACATAGTAGCTTTCGTCCTGCTGGAAGGGCTCGCCGAAATTACGCTTTGCGTACGCTTTCGGCGGGTGTACCTGAATGGACATATTGCCGTCGCCTCCATAGGTGTCGTCGTAATTGAAGCGGATCGGAAAGATGCGCCCGAAACGTTTTACGCTTTCTTCACCCAGCAGATTCTCCGCAGCCGCCCTGAAGAAAGTCGGGAACGGAACCTCCAGTGTGTGACCGCCGACCTTGACCAGCAGACTGACCTCATTAGGTATCAGGTCGAAAACCCATGCGCAGTTACGCATATCATCCGGCAGGTCCCGCAGTCTTTTGGCGAACTGCCCGCCCCAGACGCCTTCGAGATAGACCGGCTTGCAACGGAAAGGCATTTGAGCCACCTCATCCAGAATCGTTAAGAACTCCTCGCCTGAGAGCATGTTGATCCTGTCCGGGCGGTTGCTGTCAACGTAGTAAGAAAGCTCCCCGCTCTGCAGCAGTTCCTGGCGCAAACGCATCGCTATCTCATAATCATAATAGTACAGTCTGCGGAATATTGCCTTTACCGGCCGCTCACGCGGATCGCCCAGCGGCTTGAGCTTACCAGCGAGCACCTTGAGTGCCACTCGCATCGGTGTCAGGTCAAAATATACAATCAGATCATGCCGGGAACGCAAACAGTCCATCGCCGCTCCGCAACCGTACACACAGACGATCTGCGCGGCGTCATCACCGGCTCCTGAGCTCTGCCAGTCTGCCATGCGCTTATCCAGAACATCCGAATTGAAAAGTGAATCCGCCCCGCCGCGAAAAAGCTTGCCGAAAAGCAGAACGGGGTCTATCTCTCGGTCTTTCGGCAAGTACTCCGCCAACATCCGGTCGAGTTCTTCCGGTGTTTTATAGCACTCAGAAACATCATAATCGCGCATAACCAAACCGGATTCCTGTAATTCACGCCGCAGCAGTTTCAGAGTGCGCTGCCACTCAGCGCCTGGATACCCGTCGAACGCCACCATCACAGGATTACCCTTCTTGACCTCACGCAGTTTCAGGATCTTCCCTGCGAGCCTGCGTGCGACTGCGTCCTCGCCAGTCGTCAAATCCGCCACAGTGCCTCTGGTCAAGGCGGGACGGTTCAAAGCTGTCAGATCATCGTAAGGGTACGGGTTAAACATAAAACTCATATTTTCTCCAATATTACCGATTTGGCCGCTTTCCGGCAACCAGAAACAAGTGGATCGGACAGCAAAACAGATACACCCGGTAATTTTCCCGCATGACCCATTAACCATCTGTCCCGATCAGAACAATAACAGAATAACAATCCTGCAATCATGATCACAGTAACGTTTACGCAAAAAAAACAAACCGTTTGCGCAAAGGCTTGTCTCTGTTCAGGACACCTGTTACCATATTATTATGTCGTCAATTCTCAAACATTCGCCACGCGTTTTAGTCATTCAGGAAACCTGTGTGAAACCCGGTCGCGACAAACTGCAGGGCATTTTCAATTACGTACATCTGTACGGCCCCTGGCATCTCGACATGATACAGAGCCGCGCTTCAGAACACACAATACGCATGTCGCGCAACTGGAACGAATACGACGGGATTATCGCTGATCAAATCGCATTTGACCTGATCCCGGTAATCCGAAATACACGTCGCCCTATCGTCCTGATCGCCACGCCGCCGCCTGATATCGCGGCTTCACCCCTTTTTTCCCGCATCCCCTGCATAGCGGAGGATTCCACAGGCATCGGTGCCATTGCCGCCGATTATTTCATCAAGCGCGGATTGAAACACATTGCGTATGTCGGCGACCCTCTCATGCGCACCTGGTCAAACCAACGCGGCGATGCATTCAGAAAAAGAGGACAACAGGCCGGATGCTCGTGTGCAATTTATGCCCCCCCCCGCCCCGGCTCGGACTGGAAACGGGAAAGGCGTGACTTGTCTCACTGGCTCCTGTCCCTCCCAAAACCGACAGCCATCCTGGCGGCCATGGATACGCGGGCTCATCAGGTGCTTGATGCATGTGAAGAAGCCGGCCTGCGTATTCCGCACGAAATCGCGGTGATGGGTATAGACAATGATGAGCTGATCTGCAACGGGTCAATCCCCACACTTTCCAGCATACAACGCGACACACTCAGCTGCGGGTTCCAGGCCGCCGGGATTTTAGATGCCATGATGCGCAGGCGTCCGCCTCAAGACCTCCGTTCATATTTCGGTGTCGATCGCATAGTGACCCGCGAATCATCCCGGATCAACGCGCCCCTGCCGGATATCATAGCTGCCCGGGCCGCAGAATTCATACGGATCAACGCCGGGGAAAGTTTCAACGTGTCTGCTATCGCCCGGCACCTGAATGTCTCTCGACGGCTGCTGGAAATACGGTTCCGCGTAGCATACGGCATGTCGCTGCTGGAGGCGATCCGCAACGCCCGCCTTGATCGCGTCAGTCGTCTCCTTTCACAAACCGATCTGCCGTTATCCGACATCTGCGCGCAGTGCTCGTACCAGACGGACATCCACCTGAGACGGCTGTTCAAGCGACGCTTCGGCATGACCATGCGCACCTACCGCAAACAGAACTGGCACCAGGCCGCCCCCTTGAAAACAACTCTTGAAAAAAACCATCCGGGCACGCCGGAAGCTGCATGCCAGAATCATAACAACTCACCGCGAGGAAAACTGAAAAATGTTTAAACTGCAACTTGTTTTTTTAGCCGCGGCCCTGCTCCTGTGCCGGGCGCAAGCGGATCAGACAGTTTGGCTTGACTCTCTGGACCTCACGCACATGACCTGCGCCTGTGAAAGGCCGCAGACAAACCGCACCGTTTACGGCAACACATTCAGAATCGGACGCAAACGCTTCACCCGCGGCGTCGGCACCCATGCGGAAAGCTGGTATGCGCTCGACACCGGGGGACAGGCTGTTTCCTTCCAGGCCACAGTAGGACTGGATGACGAAGAGCTGAATCGAGGCAAAGGTTCGGTCATTTTCCGCGTGTATGCCGATACCCGCCTTGCCGCCGACTCGGGCGTAATGCACGCCCGGCAACCCCCCGCCACCATCAAGGCCGACCTCAGCGGAGCACAGCGAGTCATCCTGCACGTCTCTGACGCAGGGGACGGCGACAACCATGACCACGCGGACTGGTGCAACGCCTTTTTCAAGATACGCGCCGATGCAACACTGCGCCCTGTGGCCGGACCCCTCAGCAAACAGACCGGCATACTGACTCCTCCGCCATCTCCCGCCCCGCGTATCAACGCGCCGCGCGTCTTCGGGGCCCGCCCGGGCAGTCCGATACTTTTCACCGTAGCCGCAACCGGCAAACCGCCCCTCATCTATGAAGCCGAAAATCTGCCGGAAGGACTAACCCTTGACCGCGTAACCGGCATCATCACCGGTTCCGTGGAATCGTGCGGCACATACCTCCCTGCCCTGACAGTGAAAAACGCTGTAGGTCAAACAAGCTGCGTATGGAAACTTGAGATCGGCGAACGCCTGGCCCTGACCCCGCCCATGGGCTGGAATTCATGGAACAGGTTTGCGGACAAGGTGACTGATGCCGATATCCGCCGCGCCGCCGAAAACATGGCCGAAAGCGGCCTCATCCGCCACGGCTGGAGCTACATCAATATCGACGACTTCTGGCAGAACTCGCCCGGCGAAAAACATGACAAGACACTGATGGGGCCTGTCCGCGACGCTGACGGCCGCATCCTGCCCAACCAGCGTTTCCCTGACATGAACGCCTTGTGCAAATATGTCCACGGACTCGGACTGAGGATAGGACTTTACTCCTCGCCCGGTCCGCTCACTTGCGGCGGGTGCGCTGGCAGCTGGGAACATGAAAAAAACGATGCGGAAACTTATGCCGCATGGGGCTTTGACTACCTGAAATACGACTGGTGCACCTATGTGCGGGTGGCAGGCGGCGAGCGTCTCAAGCACATGATGCGTCCTTTTATTGTCATGTCCGAAGCGTTGCGCGCGCAGCCACGCGACATTCTTTTCAGCATTTGTCAATATGGCATGGCAAATGTCCCAGCGTGGGGCAGACAGGCAGGCGGACACTGCTGGCGCACAACCCATGATATTATCGACACATGGGAAAGCATAATACACATAGCCGATGCTCAGGACGGACTGGAAATTTTTGCGGGACCGGGCGGATGGAACGATCCCGACATGCTGGTCGTCGGAATGGTCGGCTGGGGCGATCCACACCCGACACGCCTCACGCCCAACGAACAGTACACCCATATCTCGCTCTGGTGCCTACTGAACGCCCCCCTGCTGCTCGGCTGCGACCTTGCGCAACTGGATGACTTCACCCTCAACCTACTGAGCAACGACGAGGTCATTGCTGTCAACCAGGATCCCCTCGGGCGCCAGGCCTCGCGGGTTTTTCGCGACGATGCGGTTGAAATCTGGGCCAAACCCATGCAGGATGGATCCATAGCGGCAGGCATCTTTAACCGCAGCATGCTCACCGCCGAACTGACACTCGATTTCAATATTCTCGATCTAACCGGGCCGCAACACATCCGCGATCTCTGGCGCCAAAAAGATCTGGGGACATTTACGGAAAAATTTACGGCATCAATCCACGGACATGATGTCCGCCTTATCCGCATCTCTCAACAACCTGCTCAAAAGACATCTTACCGTGTTCATTCGGCTGCTTCAAACCGATATTTTGCGAAAAGCCAGGGCAATGCACAGTCGCTTTGAGGAATTTAACCCTTTTCCGTGTCTTATCTCCGGCGCCACCGCCAGAAAATAATTATTTCAGCTGGTTCTCCAGCAACACCGGACCGCCGAACTTGCCAGTGGTTACCAGATCCAGATCGCCGTCGCCATCTATATCGACAGCTTCAATATTCAATCCGGCGCTTATGCCTTCATTCTCTGTGATTGTGTGTCTGCTGAATACTGGATCCGGGCCGGGAGTAAAGCTGTAACAGCGTATACATACAGGCCCGAAAGCATCCGGGTCTTTTCCGTTATGGGCCATGAAACGCTTGCCGGTGATAATCTCTTTATTGCCGTCGTTGTCAATATCGGCGAAAGCCAGGTAGTGGGCCTGTGTCCAACTGTCGTCTATGACATGTTCTTTCCATCCGACAGTGTTGTCGGCATCGCGTATTTGCTGATACCAAAAGATTCCGTGTTGATGAGCCGCGGTTGCTATGAGATCATTGAGGCCATCCTTATCAACGTCAAAAACAATGATATTTGAGGTATGTTCAATTTTGCCGTTGATCTGTGCCAGGGCAAGCGGATGGGCTTTCCATTCGCCTTTACGGATATCTTCAGGCGCCTCGAACCATACGTCAGGCCGCACAACGTCAGGACGTCCGTCACCGTTGATGTCACCGACACCTACACCGAGAATGTTTTTGTTTTCGGAGATATTATGGCGTATCATTGTGGGTTTTCCATCAGGAGTCACCCCCCTTTCATACCAGCAGGTGATATGTGTATGCGGCACGAATTCAAGAGCCTTGCCGTCACCGTCTATGTCTTCAAGTTTTCCTGTTTCGTGATTGCCGAGTTTCTCGATTACATGTTCACGCCAGGGAGCATCGTCTGACCCGGGGTTTTCATACCACTGGTTCTGTTTTGAGAACCAGCAGCCGCAGAGCAGATCGGGTTTCCCGTCCTTGTTCACATCGATCACCAGATCACAGAAGTTATCGAAATAACCTTTGCCGTTTTCATCGACTTTACCGTCGATTCCGCGGAATTTGACAGCTTTCCAGTCGGGGGCATAGTAGATATACGGGGAGGCAACGATGTCAAGTTTGCCATCTCCATTGAAATCGGCCACACCGCAGGCCTCGGAACGGAAAGTGCCGATTTTTATGATTTTGAAATCCGGTATTTTCTTTGTATCAGCCACCGGAGCGATTGCTTCTGCCAGAAGTTTCTGTTCCCACTCACGCATAGGCAACGATTTAATTCTGCTGAGGACTCTGAATTTTTTATAAGGTTCGCTGATTGAGTCGCAAAGCCTGATATAACCGCGCTGGGCCAGAACACGCATTTTTTCATCAGGAAACTCTCCGCATTGCGTTGCAAGCAGATCCAAGGCGGATACTGATTTCCATCCGGCGAGAGTTCTCAACGCATTGTTGCGAATTTCCAGCCTGGATTCTTTAACACCTTTTGCAAGCAGATCAAGACCTTTGTTATCGCCGGAAATGCCCGCCGCCTGAAGAAGCAGAACTTTGTTCGCATCTGAGCTGTTGTCATAGATTGATGATATGACTGAAATTGCCTCCCGTGGATATTTTTTTGAAAGCGTAAAAAGTGCTTTCTTTGCCGCCTGTGCTTCTTCGGGTGCCTTTGCCGTGTTAAGAGATTTGAAGACCGCAGGAAGCTGCCGGGCTGTCGCCTTTTCACGCAGAGCCAGCAGAGCTATGGTACGTATTTCTTCATGCTCCGCATCCAGGGCTGCAGCCAGAGGAACTGCTGCATCTCTGATATTACGGTTGGCGATAATTTTTACAAGGCGCAGATAAGATGGGTTACTCTCTTTTTTCATTCGAAACGCATTCAACACGGCGGAGTTGATTTCAGGGTTCTTTGAAGACATAAGGCTTTGTTCAACGGCTTCGGCTGTTTGAGTGCTGGCGGAGTCGAGTTGATGTATCAGCTTTTCGATGTCTCCTGTATCCCCCAGTGTGCAGATGGCATCCAGTGCAGATTTTCTGTTTTCCATCGCTGATGCGCCTTCAAAAACCTTATATATATAATCCAGACCGGCTGTCCGGTTACAGTCTGTCAGTGCATTAAGCAGTGCCTGGCCGCTAATTTTTGAAATTGCGGAGGGTATCTGCTTCAGAAACTGACGCAGTTCGGGATCTGGCAGACCGGCAACCTCTTTTGCAGTGGCACCGCGCCAGTCGGCACGCTCACTCTT
Organism: Kiritimatiellia bacterium; assembly: GCA_046482825.1. Lineage (GTDB taxonomy): Bacteria > Verrucomicrobiota > Kiritimatiellia > RFP12 > UBA1067 > M55B167. The sequence goes on along the minus strand of JAWOEI010000039.1, from coordinate 3,000 downwards.
CAAACCTTTGTTCAGCCATCCTATACGGTTGGCTTTATCAGTTCGCGCCAATCCTGTCAAGGCCGCCAGTCTGACATGGGCAGGCAGTTTTGTTCTGTAGAGTTTTTTGTAGATGCGAAGAGCTTCTGACGGATTTCTTTCCGCCGCAACCATACAGGCATCGGCGGTTTCAGCGGAGTTATCCTTTGCCACTGTTTCCAGAAGGGCATGACATCCATCTGCGGTAGAGGTTTTGGCAAGATAGTTCAGAGCTGCCGCCTTCACAGGATTATGCTCCGCTGTAAATCTGATTGCATCAGCTACCGCATCCATGTAACCGCGATCCGCTAGTGCATTGAGGATGCCGGCCCGCTCTCTGCTGTCTGCCTCGGAGAGTGCTGCGTGTAAAGCTCTGCCAGCTTCCGGGGCTTCTATCGTCGAAAGCAGAAAAAGTGCATTGTCGTATGTGCCCGAACTCTCAAGCTGTTCCGCCAGAGCAGGGATGTCTCCTTTGTCCGCTGAAACCAGCAGAGCCTGCAGGCTCCTGTCTTTGGCTGTTTCATCCGCTCCTGCCAGTGCAGTGATATACGCCTGTTTATGCGCGATTGCGTTCAGGGAGACGAAAAATAATATTGCTAAAAATAATGCTTTCATTTTTTTATCCTTCTATCTGTAAAAAATTATTTGTCATTTGCGATTAGCTCGGTGCGCTACAGGTGCCACGGGGCACGGCATTGACGGTTGCGCAGGCAGTTGGCTTCGTCATCGTTGACAAACTCCATTTGATCCGGATTATATTTGACTTCTCTGTTAAGGTGATACGCAATTGTTGCCGCATGGCAGGCCAAATGCGGATAATGCAGTTCTTCCGCCGGAGCCGCAGGTGTGCGGCGGCTTCTGACACATTCGATGAATTCGCCAGTGTGTCCCAGAGGTTTATTCCAGTCCTCACCTTTGGTTTTACGGCGTTCAATCAAATCAGGATCTGATGTATAAACCTGACCGGAGTCATCGGCTTCCACCCAGCCGTTACTGCCTTCAAATCTTACCGCGCAACTGTTCTTAAAACCGTGATCGCGCATGACAATCTTCAGCCCGTCATCGAAGTATGCGGTCAGTTTATGATGTTCCGGATCGGGAACATAACGTGTCGGTGCTTCAAACAGGCGGTCAACAGCCATCTGACAGAGATCCACCGTATGGCTTCCCCATTCGGTGATGTCACCATGGAAATCGTATTCGCTATGCCATCTGTGGAAATACTTGGAGTTGTATTCTCTCCAGGGCGCCGGTCCGAGCCACATGTTCCAATCCACCACCTCCGGCGCTGGCACAGGCTCCGGCTTGAGATAGTGGTTGGCACTACTTCCGCCCATACGAATCATTCCTGCATGAAGCGTGTGCACCTTACCAAGCCGGCCACTCTTTACAGAATTCACAGCGACCTTGAAGTTATCGATGCCGCGACGCTGCACACCGCCCTGGTATATGCGGCTGTAGCGTTCAGCGGTTTCCACAACAGCGGCACTTTCCTTCATGCTGAGGGAAATGGGTTTTTCGCAGTAAATGTCTTTTCCCGCTTTCATGGCGTGTATAGCAATCTGCGCATGCCAGCGGTCGCCAGTCGCGGCATAGACAGCATCAATATCAGGACGCGCCAGCATTTCACGAAAATCGCGATAGGCCTTGCAGTCGCTGTTACCATAGAATTTATCAACAACCTGTCTGGCGGCATTGCGCCTGTCGCCAATGACATCGCAAACAGCCCTTACCTGGACTAGCGGGTTATGCAGAAAAATCGGAAGCAATTGACGAGCACGTCCTCCATATCCGATAAAAGCCATATTGATTTTTTCCGATGGCGCAGCTGCTGCAGTCCCATTCAAAATGTTGAATGCACACATAGCGCCGCCGGAAATAAGAAAATCTCTTCTTTTCATGATGTCCTCCTATATTATTACTTGTAATTTTCGGCACCTTCCTACCGCATAAGTACCATCTCACCATTAAACAACTTTTACCAACAATCTAATCGAATATCATACATTGTGTGCATTTTGTGTTTGTTTAAGTATCTGCCACAAAAATTTACATTATTCTCAAGATTGCAAATTCATAGTATCATATCAAAACAGCGTCATGAAATACTAAAGATCAAACTTGATGATTCCCTGGTTGCCTGCAGGAATCAGAATATATCCGTCGCCAATAAATGGGAGATCGGGATTTCCTTTGACTTTGAATCTGCGTATCAGCTTCGGCGATTTAAGATCACTTATGTCAACAACAGTTATATTACCGTTAATTCGGTCACATGTTGCCAGTATGTTGCCTCGGACAGTCGGTTTACCGTAAAATGCGGGTCCGTTCTTGATCCGGTAAACAGGAGGATTAAAATCATATTCACCTGTAAGTAACGGCTTATAGAGCGAGTAACCGCCATTGTGAGTTAACAAAGCATACTCGCCACAGGCGCAATAACCACCTCATGTTATATTCGGCATAAACCCAATCGGGGCAGGCAGGCTGATCGGTTTGTCTCCACTCAGGTCAGACATGAAAGTGCGTCCGGCACACCATGTTCCACAGATGTATTTGTTGTCTATGAAACCGTTGCAAAGCTGTCTGTAATAAACCAGACCTGCCCAGCCTTTTTCGTACTTCACTTTTTTGAGTTTATTCCAGTCGGAAACATCGATAATCTCAGATCTTGATATCGGAACAGAATAGGGTTGCGCTCGGCATACAGCAGTGTTGACTTCTTTAAGAGCCTTTGTCAATGAATTCTCGCGGCGTGGGCGCATCTGCGATTATGTTGCGCGCAACATAATCGCAGTTATGTTGCGAGGTATATTATGTTGCGACCTCTGGTAAACATTCGGAAAAAGCCTTGTATTCGACACTTATAATTAATTCCTGAGTAATTTACGCAACATAATATCAGCGACTTTTAAATGCATATCCTTGATTATAATGAAAATCGTAACAAGGAGACGCATTATGAGTTTAAAACCGAGTAAG
>JAWOEI010000080.1:0-15964 GCA_046482825.1 Kiritimatiellia bacterium | reverse complement strand
CTGGCTCTGGCATACGCCCATGGCGGTTTATGCGATGAAGTGTGGTAAACACGTGGCGCTTGAAGTGCCTGCCGCCATGACTCTGGATGAATGCTGGCAGTTGGTTGAGACAGCCGAAGCAACCGGAAAGCACTGCATGATGCTAGAGAACTGCTGCTATGGATACAACGAGATGATGATGCTGAATATGTGCCGTCAAGGCATTCTCGGCGATCTGGTCCATGGTGAAGCAGCCTACCTTCATGACTTGAGAAAACAAAAACTGATGAAAAAAGGATATCAGGGACGCTGGCGCCTGAAATGGTCTATGGAACATACGGGTAATCCTTATCCTACCCACGGCCTTGGTCCGGTCTGTCAGTATATGAACATCAATAGGGGCGACAGATTTGAATATCTTTCATCCATCAGCTCTGCCGAGTTCGGTCTCAGCCTTAAATCAAAAGAGATGTTCGGCGATGAAAGTCCGGAGGCCCTGGCCGGTTTTAAAATGGGGGATATGAATACAACTATTGTTAGGTCCTACCGAGGCCGTTCCGTCATGATACAGCATAACACCACGTCACCGCGTCCGTACAGCCGGCTTAATACGATTTACGGGACAAAAGGTATTGTTGCGGATTATCCTTTGCGTGCCGCATTCGATCCGCATGCCCATAAATGGCTGAAGGAAGACGAGCTTGAAGAGATGCGTCGTAAGTATATGCATCCGCTCTGGCGGAAAAGCGGCAAGCTTGCAAAAGAAGCGGGAGGTCATGGCGGTATGGATTTCATGATGGACCTGCGGCTCTGCCATTGTCTACAGCATGGACTGCCTTTCGATATGGATGTTTATGATGCGGCTCTCTGGAGTAGTATCGTCGCACTCAGTGAGAGATCTTCTGAAAACCGGGGCGGATCTGTCAAGGTTCCGGATTTCACCCGTGGCGCCTGGCAGACAGCTGCTCCTCTCGGAATCGTGAATGTGTAGCAGGTGTTCCGTTTTAGTGCCGTACTCCGAAGCTTTCTGCGGGGATGTACTAATCAGATAGCGGGCACACGTGTTTTACGCAATTCCTGAAAAGTACTCAATCGTTTTTGCCAAACCTTTGCGCAGAGGCACCTGCGGTTCCCACTTGAGAAGTTCTCGGGCCAGCGATATGTCCGGTCTTCGGCGTCTGGGATCATCCTTGGGCAGGGCCATATAAACCAGCTCGCTGGTACTTTCCGGGATCTGTCTAAGGGTTTCTTCGGCCAGTTCTTTTATTGTGTATTCATCCGGATTACCGACGTTGATTACGGGAATTGCCATGTTTTTGGATTTGAAAAATTCGGTTATCTCGGTGCGCGGCATTTTCATGAATCTGGTCATGGCCTCAACAAGATCGCTTACATACTGGAAGCTGCGCGTCTGTGTGCCGTCACCGTATAGAGTGATTTCGCGGTTCTGCAATGCCTGCATAACAAAATTGCTGATAACACGTCCGTCCTTCGGGTGCATATTGGGACCGTAGGTGTTGAAAATGCGTATCATCCTGATATCAACGTTGTATTCGCGCATGTAGTCGGCACAAAGTGTTTCCGCAGCGCGTTTGCCTTCGTCATAGCAGCTTCGGTTCCCTATTGTGTTGACGTTGCCCCAGTAGGTTTCCGGTTGCGGGTGTACTTCAGGATCTCCGTATATTTCGGATGTCGATGTGTGAAACACCCGTGCCTTTGTTTTGAGAGCCAGCTCCAGAACATTCATAACGCCCAGGAATGATGTTTTCGTGGTTTCTACAGGATTGCGCTGGTAGTGAATCGGTGAGGCGGGACAGGCCAGGTTGTAAATCAGGTCGAACTGACCCCAGAATGGTTGTGTCACATCATGCAGCATAAATGTGAACCGCGGATTTTCGAGCATGTCGTATATATTGGCCTTGGTTCCGGTGAACAGGTTGTCCATGACCGTTACTTCCAGCCCTTCATTCAGCAGAACGCGTGCAAGATGAGAGCCGATAAAACCGGCACCTCCTGTGATCAGTACTTTTTTTGTCATTACGTATCCTTGATGTGTCATTATCACAAACCGGAATTATTTCAATACAGCCTTCTGTGTTCCGATGAGTTTTCTGATGCCTTTTTTAGCCAGAGTTTTCAATTGATCCAGCTGTTCCTCTGTAAATGCTTCATGTTCCGCTGTGCCCTGTATCTCCACATAGCGGTTGTCGTCTGTCATTATGACGTTCAGATCAACATCGGCTGTGGAATCGTGCTCGTAATCCAGATCAAGCGCAGGCTTGCCCCTGCATATTCCGACGCTGACAGCAGCGATGAAATTTCTGACAGGAATTTCCTCTATAATCCCTTTTTCTTTCATCCAGTTCAGGGCATCGACCAGAGCAACCATGCCCCCGGTTATGGATGCACAGCGGGTTCCGCCGTCAGCCTGAAGTACATCGCAGTCTATTGTTATGGAATTTTCCCCCAGCTTTTCCATATCAACCGCAGCCCGCAGTGCGCGACCTATCAGGCGGCTGATTTCAGTTGAGCGGGCATTCGGTCTGCCGCGTTTTATCTCCCGGGCCATACGGGTGGATGTGCTTCGCGGAAGCATGCTGTATTCCGCTGTAACCCATCCCCGGCCTGTGTCGCGAAGAAAAGAGGGCACTTTCTCTTCAACACTCGCAGTACACAGAACCCAGGTGTCGCCTGCTTTTATCAGTACTGAGCCTTCAGCATGTCTGGTGAAATTTCTGACGATGGAAACCGGACGGAGTTGATTAGCTTTCTTCTTCATAATGCGCACATAATAGCACAGAGAAGAGTAACTGGTGAAGCGTGAATATCAGCGAAACTCTGATGACGTTAATTAGCGCCGGTGATTTTTAACGACGGTTGAAAGGGATAAACAGGCGGATTCTTTTCACGCCGCTGATATTCAAGCTGTTTAGCTGTGACAGACTTATACGGCCTGTTTCTATTGACGGTTGTCAATCAAACTGCGGCTGACTGCATCCGCTGCAGTTTTGGCGGTAGCCCAGGCTATGGAGAGATTGTAGCCGCCAGTAGGACCGTCAGCATCTATGATCTCACCTGCAAAATAGAGGCCGGAACAGCGGGTGGATTCCATCGTTCTCGGGTTGATTTCGTTCAGAGGAATCCCTCCGACTGTGACGATTGCCTCTTTCAAAGGACGTGTTTCCGGTTTTGTGACGTGTATGGTCTCGCCCTGAAAGCTCCATTCAATGTCAAAATTTTTCGGCTGGTGACGTGCTATCCACCGGCTGGCGTTGTAGGCGGCCGCTCCGCCGAGTCCCCGGCTTTCACAGTCAAGGAATCCGCTTCCTTCGTAAACCCGTCTGTTATTAGAGAAAACACGCATGGTGACATCTTCCAGTATGTGGCCTGCTCTGGATCTGATCCATGGGTGGTCTATTACGAAACCGATCAGTCCCGGACGGTAGGGGCGCAGTTTGTGTCCCAGCGCTTTTGCGAATTTCTGTCCGTCACCGACCGATCCGGTCTTGGGGTAACTGACACCACCGGTGGACAGCAGAACATTCTGGGCGAAAACCGTGAAATTGTCGGTATCTATGCGGAACCTCTCTGCGGGATGATCTGTTTTTTCGACTTTCTGGACAGCAGTATTCAGACAGAGAGATATTGATGTGTCTCGCAGGGTGTCGGTCAATGTGTGCAGAACATCTGAGGCTTTTTCAGATTTCGGAAAAATGCGTCTGTCCGGCATCTGTCTGCTGTCAAGACGGTGCTGACTGAACCATTGCCGGATTGAAGAGGGTGGAAAAGCAGAAAGAGATGATTCTAAAAATGCAGCTGAAGGTTCTCCTATATCCGCGAGCATTTTTTCGGCGGAGATATTTTTTGTGAAATTGCAACGCCCGTTGCCGCACATCAGAATTTTGCGTCCGGGTTTGTGTTTGCGTTCGAGTATCAGGGCTGGCAATCCGCGTTCACCGGCCATGCATCCGGCAAATAATCCTGCAGCTCCGCCGCCGATAATTGCCAGAGGAAGGTGAGTGAATTCTCTTCTGTCGTTCTTTTGATGTCGGCGGTAGCGTGTGCCTGTGTGGAATTGAGCGTGTTTTCGTGAATATTTTCTGCCGGATCTGTTCATAACTGCGAATTCTATCACGGCAGAGATTGAATTTCACGAATAGAGTTTCCCTTTGTGTTTTTTCATGAGATACAGCTGTATCTTCGCCGGTTGCGCCTTTGTATAACCGCTTGCTTTCAACGCATGTTCAGCGCGCTCCGGGTGTGGGTCCCCGGAGCGCATTTGCAGAGATGTTTAACGTATCTACCTGATAAGGATCATCAGCCCCCGGTAAATTTTGAATGCGTCCAGTACAGCCCCGCCTGTATCTCCTATACCTGGAATATAAACAATATCAAGCTCACAAGGTTCGTTTTCCGCTATGTGTACTATGTTTTGCAAACCATCGCCGGAATCAGTTGTGAGTGCCAGGGTTGTGCCTTCATATACTCTCAGTGTGCCGTTGCCGGTTACTTCGGCTTTATAATGAAAGCGGTCTGTTCCCGTTAATGAGATGGAAAGCTCCATTTCCACTGAGCTCTGTCCGTAGGCAATGGCTTTCTGACCGTCTAGCTTAACTGCGTTTTCACCGGTGTAAACAGGGTTGCTGACAAATGTTACAAATGGCGTGATATCCGTAACCGAGATGTCTGATACATCAAGTGCATTCGCATAATCCGCTCTCCAGTCAAACTCAAAGGATCCGATGTCCACCTGTCCGTTCTGCATACGCATATCTCCGTTCAGGTCAGTTCCTGCCCAGTTTTCAACATAACTCATGTTGGCTATGTCCATGCACGGGGAATCGTGTGTCAGGCGGTAGTCACCATTTGCACTGTCGGCAAACAGCGGATCAGCGCTGATGTTGCCCTCCCCGGGGGGAGTTGATCCCTGCACACAGCAGTTAGTGCAGGCAGTGTCATCGGCAATCTGTTTTCCTCCGCTGTTGTTGCCGTAGAAAATTGTGTTGTATGCATTGACTCTGGCGGGACCTGCCCCCAGTGATCCGTTGTCACAGACGGTGCAACCGTGAACTGTTGTGTCGTAAGCGCACACCCAGCTTCCGGAATTGTTGATAATCAGGCAGTTATAAAGATTTGCCGCACGTGTAATTCCGTTGTTGGAAACCTGGTTGTCTTTTATCAGGCAGCGGTGTATGTTGCCGTAGAACATCGCTGCTCCGCGACTGGCGACATTGTTGGAAATTATGCAATCCAGAATTTCAACATCTCCTCCTGGAGCAAAGATGCCTCCTCCTCGAACTCTGCTGCCGTCAACATCATTAGGGTTTACACCTGTATGGCCGCCCGTAAGCGTAAAGCCTTCAAGTGTGCCGCTGTTCATATAAACGCAACGCATGGCGTTGGTGCCGCATCCGAATTCATTGCCGTTCGGATCGCTTGCGCCAGCTATAAAAGTGTTTTCAGCGCCTTCCCGGCTTTTAAGCATCAGATTGCTTGTGACAACCACCCGGTTGCTGTGCAGCCCTTCGTAAGCATGCCCCTCATCATAAACTCCCGGAGCTGCCAGAATAATCGCATCTGCTTCTGCGCTGTCCACCGCGTGCTGTAATGTTTTCCATGCTTCTGTTTCCGAGCTGCCGTCATTTGAATCACTGCCGTTTACGGCATCCACATGAAATTGCGGATAAAATGATGCGGTCAGGGTATAGTGGCCTGCCTCAATGAGGTTGAGTGTGTAGTTGGTTTCTGTGTAGAGAAGCGTCTCTCCGTCCAGATTAAAACGATGAAATCCGCTGCCCGAAGCAGCAACGGCAGTAAATATCACCTGTGTCGGGAATGTTTCAAATACCAAACGCCCTGAAGGTGAAATTGTGCCGGATGCGGAATCTGCCAGATCAGCCGATACATCGACAATCGCGACATCTGCCACACCCTCCGCCGCACCGATATCAAGATCTGTGCCCTGTAAGCGTGTATTTCCGTAATAATCTGTTCTTTCAGCGGGTACTGAGGCATCACCGTAGTAATTGGTGTCGGCAGAATCCAGACAGGGGGAGCCAGTTGTCAGACGGAAGTCGAAATTGTCCGGGTTAAGCAGTTTCGCATCGCTTGTTGTGACACAATTAGTAGCCCCATCAACGTAATACGGGATACAGCAGTTATAAAGGGCGTATCCGCTTTGTTTGATATGCTCATTCCCTATGATGATTGAGTTATAGGCAGTGCTGTCGGCCAGGGCGTATCCTTCGTTATTTATAATTGTGCAGTTGACAACGCCCTCTGTATCTTTCAGATATCCGATAATAGTGGCCCCGTGATTGTTGATGATAATGCAGTCGTAAACCTTTGACTCACGGACGGCGGAGCTGTTTTTTTGAGCGTAGTTGTCGGCCAGCAGACAGCGGTGCAGTATTCCCTTGTAAGTTCCTCCACCGCGAATGGCGGCATTATTGGAAATGATGCAGTCGTAAACAAGCGGTGCATCGGAGTTGCCTGAGTACAGTCCTCCTCCGCGTTCATTGACGCCCTCGATGTTATCACTGCCGGTCGCACCGCCTGTAAGGGTGAAACCTTTCAGGGTGCCGGTATTCATATAAACGCAGCGAACCGCATTGGACCCTGTACCCTCATAGGTGGTGTCAAGCGTCTGTTCTTATATGCGGAAATGCAGCAGATCGGGTTCTGTCATTAGTAACAGGGCGTAGTACTTCTTCAGAAAAAAGTTCTTTTATCACTCATTTTTCTGTTTTCTCAGGAGATCAGTTTGGAATATCATTTCAGTTAAATGAATAATATGAAATTGAATGTTCCGGACGAAGCAGCGGAAAATACAGAAAGGTTTATCAGGGAGGCCTGCATAACAGATCTGGATTTCCTTGAAGAGCTGGAATCGTTGTCCTTTTCCAGTCATCGCCGGAGTTCACGCCGCAGTCTGCGAAACAGTATCCTCAGCCGCAGCCAGCTTGTTTATGTGGCAGGGTATTCACATGCAGGCTATCCTGATGTGCCTGTCGGAGCTACTGTACTGCTTCTGTACAAACGAACTGTCCGAATCTATTCCATTGCGGTGCTTGATGAATTCCGTATGAAGGGTTACGGAGAGATGATTCTCAACAAGATTATTGAACTGACCATGAGGGAAGGCTATGATAAACTTTCACTGGAGGTTGATGAATCTGATGCCGCATTGGTGGAGTGGTATAAAAAGTTTGGGTTTGAAAAAACGCATTCTCTTTTTCATTATTATGCTCAGGGAGAACACGCTTGCCGCATGAGTTTGTGTCCGGTCGCTGGCGACGGGGTAACTGAACGAATTGTCGCGGTAGTGGAAAACGTGGAATGCGGTGCCCTGTCCGGTTTGGGACTTAGTTTATGTTCGGCAAATACATACCTGACGGCGAAAAAGTATTCGTGTACCAGTCGCTATCATGTGCTGAATTTTTGCAGGTCATATAAAACTCATTCTGTCGGTTATTATGTTTCGATGCTGGCTTCCGCCCGGAACCATCGCATAACGCCTTCCGTCATGTCTGTCAAAGATGCATCCAGCAAGGCCGTAGCTCAGAGTATATTCGAAGAGATGGAGGACGTGGCGGCTCAAAGACTTCAACGTCTGAAGAACAATGTTTTTGATATTGTTGTGATTTTTGGTGAAACTCCTGACCTTGAGTTTGCCGCTGTTGCCCGTAAACTCTTTTCCCTGTTTGAGATTCCTTTCTTCAGAGTTCACCTTGAAAGAAAAAAACGCTGGGAACTTGTGAAAATTTACATTCTTTACTACAGGGATGTCTGTAATAATTATGAGAGTTTGCTGCGCAAGGCCTTGTTGAATTTTTGCCGCAAGAAAAGATACAATCATGTGAAGCTTAAAAGCTATAAATACGATCTGGCGATATTGGTTGATCCGGCTGAAAAAACTCCGCCATCCTGTTCGATTGCGCTAAAAAAGTTCCGCAGGGTTGCAGAAGAAATCGGGTTTTTTGTTGAGTTCATCACTAAACAGGATTGCCGCCGATTATGTGAGTTTGATGCACTTTTCATTAGGGAGACGACTGCCATTGAAAATCACACCTACGCTATGGCCAGATACGCTTACACAGAGGGTCTGGTTGTTATCGATGATCCTTGGTCAATTCTGCTCTGTTCCAACAAGGTATATCTGCATGAAAGGCTGGCCAACGCTGGTGTGCCGCAACCTGAAGGTTTTGTGTTAACCAAAGAAATCTGTACTTCAGAATATCTTGCTTCTCTTCCTCTGCCTCTTGTTTTAAAACTTCCCGAGAGTTCTTTTTCACAGGGCGTATATATGGTAAGTTCGTTTCAGGAACTTGTTGAGTATCTCAACAGAATGTTCAAAAGAAGTGCATTGGTTGTTGCTCAGGAGTTTATGAAATCAGAATATGACTGGCGTGTAGGCGTAATGGATAACACTCCTTTGTTTGCCTGCAAATATTACATGGCAAGCGGACACTGGCAGATATATAACTGGCATTCAGCTGAAGGAGGGGAGTTCAGCGGCAGGTCTGAAACGCTTCATATCAAGGATGTTCCTGTATGTGTGATGAAAGCCGCTCTGAAGGCTGTGTCGCTTATCGGCAACGGTTTATATGGTGTTGATCTCAAGGAAGTCAACGGCAGAGCTTATGTAATTGAGGTTAATGATAATCCTAATATCGATGCCAGTATTGAAGATCTGGTACTGGGTGATGAGCTGTATTTGCGGATTATGCAGTCTATATTTAATCGCATTGAAGTCGAAAGGCTTCAGAAACGTTCACTGATTTAAGCAGAATACAGAAAGTGAGCGTGGTGTCAGTATGCTTGAAAGCATCTCCGGGATTTATTAGAATACCGGCATGTTGACTGCATTGACGGCAACGCTCATACTTCTGTGAGACGTATGGTCGGTTTGACTATACGGAATAAGAAAGGAGCCATACATATTTTGAACCGATTTATTGTGACCTGTGTTCTGCTGACAGCCCTTGGGCGTGCGGAAACCAATACACTGAAAGATCTTCCGGAACGCATTGACCGCAGTTCCCTGAAATATTTTCCCTTTGTTTCGAACAACACTCCATACGATGGAAAATTGCCTTCCGTGCCGACCGGATGCGCTGACTTTCAGGTCGAGTGTCCGCGTGAGCCTGTGACTCCGCAGGTTGTGAAAGCGATTGATTTCGGGTTTTCCAAGGATATTGAAGATTGTGTGCCTGCTGTAAACAGAGCTATTGCACACTGCAAAGAAACCGGAGCTACGCGTCTGGAGCTTGCGCCGGGAACTTACAGGTGTTTTGGTTCTGAAGGAATCATCCTGAACGGAATAAAGGATCTTACCCTCGATGGAAAGGGGGCTTATGCCGAAAGCACTGGCCCCGAAACCCTGGATCTTGTTAACAGAGGGGGCGCGCAATATATCCATGCTGTGGCAGGCGACGAAGTGGAGCTTTTTAACGCTGATTATACACCGGCGGGTTTCAAAGCGGAAATCACCGCTGTTAACGGCAGCAGAATAAAGCTCAGCAGGCCGCACCCGGGAGCAGAGGAATATATAATACAGAAAACAGCCTTCCGTACACGGAATATCCTGTTGAGGGATTGTGAGTTCACAAACTATGCGGGTCGGGGTATTATGCAGACTAGCGATGTGACGATTGAAAATTGCCTGTTTGAAAACGGCATACGCATACCGTTGCGCTTTCAGCGCGCTTTTTCTATGAATGCGTGGGCTGAGGGGTATGGTTGTGGCAATGTGATTGTACGCAACTGCGATTTTATAAATTCCATGTGTACTCAACCCCTGTACGGTATTACCCACGATATATTTGCGGGCAGCAGACGGCTGGATGATGCTTCCGGTTTCGACAAAAAATTGACAGCTTCCGATATTATGATTGAGAACTGCTTCTTCAAAAATGTTGTCGGAATGGTTTTTTATGCAAACTATGCCGACAGTGTGACATTCCGCGATAACACGTTTTCTGTTTCGGATGCCTCTGATGCTGAAAGCTACGCGGGTTGCACTTTCTTTGAGAATGCCGACAACATTTCCTTTGTGAATAACATTATTATCTCAGACGCTGATGTATCTGCCGGTGCGTTTGTTGCACCAGACTGTAAAAACATAACCGTTGCCGGAAATAAGCTGCGCAGGACAGAATAAACTGTTCGCCCCGTCGCCGGGTTACGACGCATTTCACATAAGAGGCTTACGTCGTTGCCTGCGGCTATGCCGGACAAGACCGCGGGACCAAGTGGGTTGCGGGCACAGCCAGCTTTATATAATCTGACTGAGATTTGTTAAGAGAAAGAATGGTGGGAGATGGCAGACTCGAACTGCCGACTTCCTGCGTGTGAAGCAGGCGCTCTAACCAACTGAGCTAATCCCCCGTAAAGAAGTTGTCTATAATATACACAAAACCATGCTGCTGCGAAAGTGTGTTTTGTGAAAAATTAAATAAAATATCGGTCTTTACGAAAGCCACCGTAAAAAGGCTGGCTGCAGAATGAAATTGTGTTTTTCCCCGCTGAACCGGGCAGATATGCCGGCCGATCAGTTTTCTCAGTTTTCCAAAGTGTCGCGATGGCGGTACGAAGCCGGGTGTCGCCGTGTTAAATCCTCCTGGTTCCTCAAGCTTCCAATCCCGTTTCTCCGCGCCTCTGCGTCTCTGCGCGAAACAAATAATGCTTTTCGCATCCCGCATTACCTCTTTCCGGTTACCTTGTTTTTTTTGTAACAGGAATTGAGATTATAGCGATGAATCGTCCTATGGGATGCGAATGGGTTTAATTGTAATATTGCGGAATTCAATTGGACCGCCCTCACTCTGCAGACAGATGTTGCCTGAGTCGGTATATGCTTTTTCTCCAACATTCTGGAGCACTCCGTTTATATAAGACCGGATTTGTTTCCCTTTGACTTCTATATCAACGCTGTTCCACTCTCCGAATGCGTTTTCCGATGGTTCTCCTAATCTCTCAATACGCTTGTTGCCGTCGTTCCTGACACCATTGACAGTTGCTTTCGAGAGCAATACAAAATCCCCTGCGTTTCCATGTTTCAGCTGGGTTTCAATGGATTTCGGCAGAAAATAATTATCCGGGCCGGTTTTATGAACAAAAATGCCGCTGTTCTGCTGTTCCGATTTCGCTGTCCACCTGTATTCGATGTGTAGCCTGTAGTCAGTATAGCTCTGCTGAGTCATGAGATAACCGAAAGGTTGGCCTGTGCAGCTGATGGCACCGTTTTTGACTGACCATGTTTTATCAGCGTTCGGTTCAGAATTAAGAACAGATGTCCAGCCCGAGAGATTCCGTCCGTTAAAAAGCGATATAGCTGTTTCAGGTCGGACCGGTTCAGTATTGATAACCATTTCGCCGGATCTTACGCTTAATGCAAAGGCAGACACCAGTAATGTCAGTGTTTTATTCATAGTTCATCTCTTCTGTATTGCTGTAGCAGTCGCTTTATAAGCGACATTACCGAGGGTTTTATAAAATTTTATGATTGATTGAAGTGTAGAATACTTAGTAGGTTAATACAACTCAAAGATATGGTAAAATCCGTGTTGTGCATGAACAGCATAGAGCATGGAGCATTGTGAAGAAAACACCTGCATTACAGACAACACAATTTCCGGTTCTCTCTGGCTTATGTAACAACACATAAATATGCAACGATAACAAATTGACGGGAAGGGATGCTTTGCCGCGCAATGAGTATAATCAAGGAGAGCAGATGAAAAAGATTCTAACGGCAGTCATGGTTCTGATTATGGTGGCCAGCGGCATAGCCGCCGCTGAGTACGGAGCCGGAAACAGCGGCGGTTTTGTCAAGTTGTTCAACGGTAAAGATCTTAGCGGATGGACGGGAGATGTGAAAGGCTATGCGGCTGAAGACGGTCTGCTTGTCTGTAAAAAAGGGGGTAATCTCTATACAGAAAAGGAGTACGATAATTTTATTCTACGCTTTGAATTCAAACTGCCGGAAAACGGCAATAACGGATTGGGCATCCGCTGTAAAAAAGGAAAGAATGCCGCTTATGATGGTATGGAGCTTCAGATACTGGATGACAGCGGATCTAAATACACGAAACTTCATCCGTATCAGTATCATGGTTCAATCTACGGCGTTGTGCCCTCGAGAAAACAGAGAGACGGTTCCTCCTTTCTTAAAGAAGTCGGTAAGTGGAACTTTCAGGAGGTCAGGGTCATAGGCGATCATATCTGTGTGATCCTCAACGGTGAGAAGATTGTCAGTGCATATCTGGATGACGTCAATGCGCCTTATATGGACGGAAAAAACCATTCAGGTCTGCACAGGAAAAAGGGTTTTATCGCTTGGCTCGGACACGGTTATGAAGTCAAATGGCGCAATATCCGTGTTAAAGAGGTGCCCGCTGACTACAAGGTTGTGAGCGATAAGGATAATAAAATGCCGCCTGAAGGTTTTATTTCGCTTTTTAACGGGAAAACGCTGAAGCACTGGAAGGGTGTAACCCGGGAGAAAAATTTTGATAATCCGCTTGTCCGTAAGCAAGCCACTCCTGAAAAACGCAGAAAAATGCAGCGTCGGGCTGATGGTCTGATGCGCCAGCACTGGTTTGTCCGTGACGGGGGGGTTCTGTATTTTGACGGAAAAAAGGGTGGATACAGCCTGGCCACGGCAAAAGATTATGCGGACTTCGAAATGTATGTGGACTGGCGTCTGATGACTGTTGACGGAGACAGCGGAATTTATCTGCGCGGTTCTCCCCAGGTTCAGATCTGGGATGCTCATAATCGGTGGCAGATCGGTTCCGGCGGCCTGTATAACAATAAGAAAAATCCGGGCAGAGCTTTGAAGATTGCCGATAACCTTATAGGTGACTGGAATACTTTCTATATCAGGATGGTGGGTGAGCGCGTTACCGTTAAACTGAACGGAGAACTGGTTGTGGATAACACGGTGCTGGAGAATTACTGGGACCGCAGTCAGCCGGTTTTTCCAAAGGAGCAGATAGAGTTGCAGTGTCATGGCGATCCGCTGGAGTTTAAAAACATCTATATCCGTGAACTTTAAACCACAGTAAACTTTGATCTTCTCCGTGTTCCCTGCTGTCAATATTACGGTTTGCCGGGCAATCGATAAAAAAATATCGAAATGCGTTTCTCTTGTTTGTTGACTATGATACGCGTATTAGCTATCATATTGCCCAATTATTTCGAAGAGATAGGCTTTTTCCGGGTTTTGCCGGAAATAAGCGGCAATGCTCGGAAAAGGGCTGTTCCGCAGCCCTTTTCTGTTAACTTAAAACTGCTCAAGGAGAGAAAATGGCTATAAAAGTTGGTATTAATGGATTTGGTCGTATAGGCCGTATGGTTTTCCGCGCTGCTGCCGCACGTGATGACATTGAGATTGTCGGTATTAACGATTTGCTGGATCCTGAATATCTGGCATATATGCTCAAGTATGATTCTGTACATGGTCGTTTCGGCGGTGAAGTTTCCGTTGAGGAAGGTGCCATGGTTGTTGATGGCCGGAAGATTCGTGTAACTGCCGAACGCGATCCCGCCAATCTCGCATGGGGCGATGTTGAAGCTGAGGTTGTTGTTGAGTCCACAGGTTTCTTCCTGACAGACGAGACAGCCCGCAAGCATATTGAAGCCGGTGCGAAGAAAGTTGTTCTTTCCGCTCCTTCCAAAGATGCGACTCCTATGTTTGTATGCGGTGTAAACACGGACAGCTATGCGGGGCAGGATATCGTCTCCAACGCTTCCTGTACAACAAACTGTCTGGCACCGATTGCTAAAGTTCTTAACGACAAGTACGGCATCGAAAAAGGGCTGATGACGACTATTCATGCTGCTACTGCCACTCAGAAAACCGTTGACGGTCCTTCAATGAAGGATTGGCGCGGCGGTCGCGGTATTCTGGAAAATCTGATTCCTTCCAGCACCGGTGCTGCCAAGGCTGTAGGCAAGGTTATTCCTGAGTTGAACGGAAAACTGACAGGTATGGCTTTCCGCGTTCCCACATCAGACGTTTCCGTTGTCGATCTTACGGCCAGCCTGAAGACAGAGACAACCTATGAAGATGTCTGTGCAGCCATGAAGGAAGCCGCTGAAGGCGAACTCAAGGGTATTCTCGGTTATACTGATGAGCCTCTGGTCGCCACAGATTTCCGTGATGAGGTCTGTACATCCACATTCGATGCCAAAGCCGGCATACAGCTGGATGGAACCTTCCTGAAGGTTGTCGCATGGTATGACAATGAATGGGGTTATTCCTGCAAGGTGCTTGACCTGGTCAAAGTTATCACTGCGTAATGAATGTGCTGTGAGGCACTGCTCATTTAAAGAGGGCGGGTCGGTTGTCTTACCGCCCGTCCTCTTTGTGTTTCAACAGGTGTTTAGTCTGTAGAACCACGGGTTTTCAGAAATTGTAAATTATTTAGTAAGGAAAATAGATATGACAAAAAAAACTCTGCGCGATGTGAATCTGGCAGGCAAGCGTGTTGTGATGCGCGTTGACTTCAATGTGCCTATCAAGGATGGAGTTATCCGTGATGATAACCGGATCAAAGGAGCTCTGCCTTCAATCAGATATGTTCTGGAACAAGGCGGAAACCTGGTTCTTATGAGCCATCTGGGACGTCCCGCGGGCAAGGGATATGAAGCTGATTTTTCCCTGAAGCCGGTTGCTGAGTATCTGGCTAAAATGCTGGACAGGCCTGTTACCTTCGCTCCTGACTGCCAGAACGCTGATGCTGAAGTGGCAGCCATGAAGGATGGCGATATCGTTATGCTTGAAAACACCCGCTTCTATGTCGAGGAGCAGGGTAAGATCAAACAGGCTGAGGGCCAGAGCGATGAAGATTTTGCTGCTGCCAAGGCTGAGATCAGGGAAAAGCAGAAGGCTATGGCAAAAAAACTTGCCTCTTATGGCGACATCTACTGCAATGATGCCTTCGGTTCCGCGCACCGTGCTCATGCGTCCACAGCGGTTATCGATGATTACATGGATGTCTGTGTGACGGGATTTCTTCTGGAAAAGGAGATCGAGTATCTCGGGAATGCGGTGGAAAATCCGACACGTCCGTTTGTCGCAATACTGGGAGGTGCCAAAGTTTCTGATAAATTGGCCGTCGTTGATAATCTTCTGGAAAAGGTCGATACTCTGATTGTCGGCGGCGGTATGGCTTATACCTTTCTCAAGGCTTTAGGTCACAATGTGGGTAGCTCTCTCTGTGAGCTGGATCAGCTTGAATACGCGAATGAGATGATTGAGAAGGCCAAAGCCAAGGGAAAGACTCTGCTTCTTCCTGTTGACAATATTGCAGCCGATAAATTTGATGCCGAAGCCAATACTCAGGAAGTCGGCAATGAAATTCCTGAAGGCTGGATGGCTCTGGATATCGGTCCTAAGACTGCCGAGCTCTACTGCAATGCCATCAAGGATGCCAGGACCGTTGTCTGGAATGGCCCTATGGGCTGTTTTGAGATGGCTAAGTTTGCCAATGGTACATTCGGTGTCTGCAAAGCCGTTGCCGAGAGCGATGCAGTTTCCATCATCGGTGGCGGTGACAGCGTAAGCGCCGTCAATAAGAGCGGTCTGGCCGATAAGATGTCACATATTTCAACCGGCGGAGGCGCCTCCCTCGAGTTTCTCGAAGGCAAAACCCTTCCCGGTGTTGCAGCACTCGATGATGCGTGATGAAACAATGTTAACAGCAGAATAAAAAAAGCGTGTCCTGATGGATACGCTTTTTTTATTCTGCCGGTTTACTTTTGAAGGTCGGCGAACATGTCACGGTTTTTTTCTTTTGGCATCAGAACCTCCCCATTATCATGCGTAAAGCCATGTTGGAATTCGCGGCCACAGCCTCCGTCAAAGCGGGTAAAGAGTTATATTCATCCTGCTGTTCGTAGAAATGCAGATAACAGTTTCTTAACATTGCCAGCGCTGCGACTATATTCGGATTCCGGCTTCGCGTTGCGTCTTCCA
>JAWOEI010000062.1:0-14740 GCA_046482825.1 Kiritimatiellia bacterium | reverse complement strand
TGCGATTCAATTTAGTTGAAACGTGACTAAATGGTCTCATCCGGCAGGCTAAAGCCTGTACTACAAACGTTTTTATGTTCGTAGTACACACTTTAGTGTGCTGTTTGAGACAAATAGCGTGTTGATCAACTAAATTGAATCGCACCCCTTTGTGGTAGTAAAGCGCATTGACATTTGTAAACAATTCAGGTATTTTGAAAGCACATGAGATTTTCAGGACATAGATTCCGGTTGTGCGGTTTTGAAGGCAAACTGTTGAGAGTTGTGCTGGTTGCCGTTGTGCTGGCAGTTTCGGTGCTTCAGGGGTTAAGCGTCTGTTTTTGTGATTCCTATGTTCAGTCTTGCGGTGACGAACAGTGTCAGACTCATCACAAGCATGATTGCCATGGCACCACCGGCAATGCTGAGGGACACTCTTTGGAGCATGACTGTGCGCACCTTGAAATTGAATCGCTTAATGCGATTATAACATCAGGAAAAGTGGATCCCGAAGTAAGTTCACTTGTCGGTCTTGTTTTTATAAGCCTGATGTCTGTAAAGGCGGATTTAAGTTCTGCTGACTGTAATTCCAATTATTTAAAAAATAAAAATAAGGGGTTGCCAAAAGGGCTGCCTCCACAATTGATATATAATTCAAGATCCGTGAAAGTTCTCTGCTGAGAACATTGTCCCGTTTGATGGCAGTTACGCATAAACATTTATCTATCCTATCTGAAGATGAATGATGAATGTGACGCGTTTATACTGCCGTTTATCTTTTTAAATCAGTCTTTGTCTCATTATTTTGTTTCAACCGGTTCGAGTCCGCCTGGGTGGATTGTATGCCTGGTTAATGATAAGGGCGAATTCAGAATGGGGTAATCATGGAATTTTATCAAAAAATAATCGTGGTGGTATCGGTCGTACTTGCCGTTTCCGGGTGTATATCTGACGGAAAAAAAGGAAGAGTACGCGAAGCTGCCAGCGAAAATAATATAATTTTTACAGACCAGACACGTGCACAGTGTGAAAACGATAAATCTTTGTTTGTGAACGATGACGCTGAGGAGCTTTCTCTGGAACAGGTCATGGCATTGGCACTGATGAAAAATCCTTCGCTGGAATCTTATTCGTACAGCATGCGGGCTGCTGAGGCACGTATTCTGCAGTCACGGGTGTTTCCCAATCCCGGACTTGAACTTGAAATTGAATCACTGGGACGTGACGGAAAGAAGTATAGTGAAACCGCAGAACCCGGCATCATGTTAGGTCAGCTAATTGAACTGGGGGGCAAAAGACGGGCACGTATTGATACTGCCCGGGCAAAAGGAGAATTGGCAGCTCTTGAATATGAATGCAGAAAAATCGATGTAATGACTGCTGCCACCTTGTGTTTTACTGATGTTCTCTTTTCGCAACAGCGATTGGAACTGGCTGACGGGGTGTTGAGTATTGCTGAACAGACTTCCAGAACTGTTGATGAACGTGTCAAAGCAGGGAAGGAGTCTCCTGTGCAGAGTTCAAAGGCTGATGCGGAGCTGGAACTGGCCAGACTTGAATACTCCGAGGCCCAGACCGACCTGGATACGCGTCGTCGTGCGCTTTCAATGATGTGGGGCGCGGAAGATGTCCATTTTAAAACGGTATCGGGCAGTACAGGAATAATAAAAGGGGATATTCCCGATCTTGGTGCGCTGCAGGGGCAGCTTGATATGAACCCTGAGCTGGTTCTGGCGGATGCCCGAGTGAAAATCTCGGAGTCTGAGTTGTCTGTGGAAAAAGCCGCTCGTATTCCTGATGTTACTGTTGGAGCCGGGGTAAAGCAGTTCGAGGAAGATGATACCCACGCTTTAATTGTTGGTATCGGGCTTCCACTGCCTCTGTTTGACCGCAACGAGGGAAATATTGCTGCTGCGGAACATGAACTTGCCAGGGCAGATGCTGACAGACGGGCTGTGAAACTGGATGTTTTAAATCGTCTTGCCGATGCTTACTCCGTATATGTCTCTTCGCGTAACAGGGCATATGTTCTTCAGTCGAAAGTGGTTACTGCCGCGGAGCGAATATACGATTCGGCATGTACCGGCTATAAAGAGGGGAAGCTTGAACTTCTGGATGTTCTGGATGCGCAACGTTCATTATATGAAGTGAAGGAAAAGCTTATCAGCACATTGCATGAATATCATAAAGCACTGTGCCGTATTGATAGAATTGCAGGAAAGAATATTTTTAAATTTGCAGAGGAGCGAAATTGATATGAAAATGAATTTAAAATTACGGGATACGGTATCCGCCGCCGCCCGTTGGGCTGTGGCATTATTATGCATTTCTGTGTTTGCCGCTGAAGAGAATGATCCGCATACCGGGCACGATCATGGTCCTGTAAAAGTGCCTGTTACTCAACAACAGGTGGAAACTCTGGGAATAAAAATCAGCCGCGCCGCCAAAAGCGTCGTACGTAAGGAAATCCGTGTTCCCGGTGAGATCAGGGTTAACTCCGATGTTGTTGCTCATGTTGTGCCGCGTGCCGCCGGTATTGTCCGTGAAGTTCTGAAATCACAGGGCGATAAAGTCAAGGGGGGCGAAGTTCTGGCATGGATAGAAAGTGAAGAATTGGCGGAGGCAAAACTGGATTTCTTTGCTAAAGAGGCTGAACTCGCGACCTGTGATATCCTGTTGCCGCGTGCGGAGGAAATTTTTGAGAATGTCAGCAAACTGATTAAAGTGCTGTCCTCAGATGTTTCGGAGAAGAATTTGAAGAAGCTGGATGGTCTGGAGATGGGCAAGTACCGGGGGCTTCTGCTGCCAGCTTATATGAAGTTTCTTGAAACGAAAAAAACCTGTGAACGTGAACAGACTCTGTCTGATAAGAAAATAAGCAGCCAGCGTGAATTTATCGCGGCTGAAACAGCTTTCAAAAGGGCTGAGGCGGAGTTTCAGGCTTTGGTGGACACAGCCGGGTTTGAAACGAAAATAAATTACAGTGAAGCTGCTCGGAAACGGCAGCTTGCGGCAGTCGAGTCAGTTGCAGCAGAACAAAGACTGCGTCTTAAAGGTGCTGATGACGAGCTTGTCGCTGCGTTGCGAAAACTGGTGCCCGGAGCTGACTTTTTCAAATCCCGTAATCGCAACGGTTCTGCGTATAAAGAGGACAAACTTTTATCTTTGGAGCAGACCTTCGGTATGGATAAACGTTTTGCCTGGTACGCACTGAAAGCACCGTTTGATGGAGTGTTGCTGGAAAAACATATTGCCCGCGGTGAGTCTGTCGAAAATACGACCGAGGTTTTCATCATAGCTGATCTTTCCACGGTATGGGTGGATCTTGCTCTAAGCCAGAATGCCATTACGCAGGTGCGTCTTGATCAGCCTGTTAAGATATTTCTTCCCGACGGAGCTGTTGCTGATGCAAGAACGGATTTTGTGTCGCCTGTGATTGATGAAGACACGCGCACGGCACGGGTCCGTGCTGTGCTCTCCAATCCGGAGGGGCGGTTCCGCCCCGGCACTTTTATTGAAGCCGGTGTCGGTATTCCGACAAAACAGGAGACTGTTGTGGTTCCGAAAGCCAGTGTGCAGTCGGTTTCCGATCATCCCGTTGTTTTTGTCTGGGGGGATATGGCTTTTGAAATGCGCGAGGTCGAAACCGGGTATTCCGATGGAAAGAATATCGAGATCCTTTCCGGATTGAAAGAGGGGGAGGCCGTGGTTTCCGTGAATGCGTTTCACCTGAAGGCCGAGCTTTCTAAAAGCGGAAGTGGTCCTTCCTGCAGCCATGGACATGCCCATTAAAGGAAGGTGTTTATTATGATTGAATATCTCATACATATAGGTTTGCGACATAAGCTGCTTTCCTTTGCCCTGACGATTACAGTTGCGGTGCTGGGAGTATTTTCCATATCCCGGATGTCTATCGATGCGTTTCCTGATATCAGCCCCAACCTTGTGCAGGTTTTCGCCGAGGTTGACGGCATGGCCGCGGAAGAGGTGGAACAGCTGGTTACCCGTCCGGCCGAAACCGCTATGCGCAGTATTCCCGGCGTACAGAAAATACGTTCAATATCATCGCTGGGGCTCTCAACAGTTAATGTCTATTTTGAGGATGATGTTGATGTCTATCTCGCACGCCAGCTTGTGTCAGAACGGATGAAACAGGCGGAAGAGGAAATGCCGGAGAGTGTTGATCTGCCGCATGGTTTGGAAATGGGGTCGGTTGTCAGTGGCACCGGCAAGATTATGGCCTACTATATTGATGCAGAAAACCGTGACATCACTGAAGTCAGGACCATGCACAAGTGGGTGGTTAAAAGGGCATTGGAAACAGTTCCCGGAGTTGCGAAGGTGGTTGGCCAGGGTGGTTTTCTTCGTCAGTACGAGGTGGAACTCTCACCTGAGAAACTGCTTTCCTATGATTTGACAATCAACGATGTTAAAGAGGCTATTGAGCTTAACAATGCGAATGTCGGTGCCGGATTGATTACTCGCGGGAGTGAAGAGCTGATTGTACGGACACTGGGACGCGTCAATGCTGTGGGGGAGCTGGCGAACACCGTTGTCAAAAGCGTCAAAGGCACCCCGGTTTTCGTGAGTGATGTCGGTCGCGTTCATATCGGGCAGGCTTTCCGGCGCGGCGTCGGCTTGTTGAATGGCGATCGGGAAGTTGTGCTCGGTGGGGTTTACAGACTCCATCAGGCGAATTCATTTGAAGTTATACGTCGCCTGCGCAGGAGTATAAACGAACTGAATAAAACACTGCCGTCTGATATGAGACTTGTGCCGTATTATGACCAGTCCCGTCTGGTAAGTAGCAGTATCCGCACAGTTCGTAATGCGTTGCTCCTCGGTTTGGTTCTGGTTTCAATTGTCGCGTTTGTATTTCTCGGCAATTTCAGGAATGCACTGATAATGGTCTGTTCGCTTCCGTTTGCGATGCTCTTCGGGTTTATTCTGATGGATCGCGCCGGATTTTCCGGTGATCTTATCTCCTTTGGCGGTGTTGCGATAGCTCTCGGTATGATTATCGATGCAACCATTATAATGGTGGAAAAACTGCAGACCGCAACATGGGATTCAGATGGAAATGTCATGACGGAATCGACGATTCTTTCTGCGGCCCAGGAGGTGGGACGCCCCATCGTTTTCGCAGTTTTTGTAATCATAATTGTCTTCCTTCCCATATTCACCCTGGGCGAAATTGAAGGTAAAATGTTCCGCCCACTTGCTTTTGCGGTTGTGGCAACCATGCTTGGATCGCTGCTTTACGCCCTGCTGATAGCCCCCATCTTTTTTAGAACAGTTTATTTGAAAAGGGATGCTGTCCATGATAATTCCCGCGGTAAAATATTGACAGTCCTCCTCAACAGATACGAGGCTGCAGTCAGGCGTTCTTTAACCCATCCCCTGATAACAGTTCTGCTACTGGTTCTTCTGCTTGCCGGTGGTGTAATTGGATTCAGGAGCCTGGGCCGGGAGTTTATCCCGAGTTTGCAGGAGGGAACAATTCAGTGTTTCGCCTATATGGATCCGAATGTTTCCCTGGATAAAATAAAGGAGGTCTGCGCCTATATAGCCGAAGAGGCCTCAGCTGTTCAGGAGGTTGAGAATGTTATTGCCGATATCGGTTACGGAGAAGTCGGTCCGCATATGCATCATACAAATTACGGATGCATAGTCGTTACACTTAAACCTCGCGCCGAGTGGGAGAATGCTGAATCACAGCAGGACATCGAAGGCTTTATTAAGCAGAGGATCGGCGACCTTCCAGGTGTGTCTGTCGGGTTTTCCCAGCCGATTGCTCACGAAGTTGACGGCCTGATCGCTGGTGCCGGCGCTGATGTTGTTCTGAAAATATTCGGTGATGATATGGAAAAAATCAAGACCGCTGCCTCTGAGATTGAGCATGTTCTCGAGGGGGTGAAAGGAAATGCGGATCTTCGTGTTGAACAGACCGGCGGACAGACCCAGCTGCAGGTTGTTCTCGATCCCGTAAAACTTGCACGTTACGGCCTCAATAAACATGAGGTTCAGACGACTGTACGGCAGACCCTTACCGGTGATATTGCCGGCGATATTTTTGAGGGTGAAATGGCAACACGGATTCTGGTACGTATGGATAAACGCTATCAGGAAAACCGGGATGAACTTTCAAATCTGCTGATCCGGACTCCCGGCGGTTCGCATGTGCCCTTAAGCGCTCTTGCGGAATTCAGGAAAGTCACCGGCTTGCGACAGATCAGTCGCGAAAATACTCAGCGTAATATCTCTGTGCTGTGTAATGTCAGGGGACGCGACGTCGGAAGGTTTGTCGAAGATGCTCAGGCAGCCGTTGCCGCATCAGTGAAGCTGCTGCCCGGCTACAGACTCGTATGGGGCGGGCAGTTTGAACTCCAGCAGACGGCAAACCGCCGACTTGCAGTTGTGATTCCCATAACTCTCGTTCTGGTTGTCATGATGCTCTATGGTCTCTTTAATTCAGTTCGCCTTGCAGCATTGATTATGCTGAATGTGCCCTTGGCCCTGGTAGGAGGAATCATTGCTCTCGCGGTCTTCGGTGAGAATATCAGTATTCCTTCCTCCATCGGTTTTATAGCCCTTTTCGGTATAGCTCTTACCGATGGAGTGGTGCTGATTTCACGTTTTGAAAGATTGCGTCAGAATGGCGCCGCATTGCGCGAGGCCGTGATAACTGGCTGCCGATCAAAATTCCGGCCGGTGCTTATGACGACCGTCACCACTGCATTGGGACTTCTCCCCCTGATTATTTCCACAGGTACTGGCTCGGAAGTGCAGCGGCCTTTGGCAATAGTGGTTGTTTTCGGTCTGGCAACTTCAACAGTTGTCACTTTGATGGTTGTGCCGGCCGTATATCTGTGGACAGAGAATAAATGGAAACGCAGGATTGTCGGTGACAGCTCTGCCATGTAATTGTAATAGAAAAGGAGAATAAGCAAATCCGCCAGGCCTCTGTTTTTCGGAATAAGCTTAAATTTGGCGGATTTTTGTTTTGCCGCATTTTATATTACATTTTACCTCGGCCCGTAAACAGTCGCTAATGCTAGACGAAACTCAGGCTGATGGGATATCATGTAAATCTTTTTTATTTCTGTTACGAGGATATTATAAAATTGAAGAGTGACTATGCTTAAGATTATGTTAAATACGCTGCTGGAATCAGCTCCTTACATTGTGCTTGGCTTCTTTATAGCCGGTGTTGTCAAAGCATGCGTTCCGCATCTGACGCTTAAAAAACACCTGGCCGGGAGAGGTTTCAGCTCCTTGTTTAAATCAATCGGAGTAGGGTGTATCTTACCTATATGTTCCTGCGGGACAATTCCGCTGGGCATGGGTTTCTATCGTTGCGGGGCAGCTGTAGGCAATGTGCTGGCATTTATGACTTCCGCACCGGTTCTCTCTCCGGTCCTTGTTCTTCTTTCGCTGCGATTACTGGGTAGTAAGCTCACACTTGTGTTGCTTGGGGCGACCATATTAAGTTCGTTTATCATCGGTATAATCGGCAACAGTTTTTTCGATGTTTCCTCTGAGATTGAGGAGGATGAAGATCTGAGCTGCGCTGATTGTAACTGCATGGCGGAGACTGGTTTTTGCGCCAAATTGAAAGAGTGCATCCGCTGGGCCTTTTTTGACCTCGGTTCAGAGGTCAGTATCGATATCGTCATCGGGCTCAGTATTGCTTCGCTGATCCTGGCCTGGTTTCCATTGGAGTGGATCTCCTCCTGGCTTGGTCAGCAGGAGGTGTCCACATTATTGTATGTGATCATTCTCGGGATTCCTGTTTATGCGTGCAGTATTCCATCGATACTGGTTGTGCAGGGACTTCTGTTGATGGGGGCGACCCCCGGAGCCGGTGTCGCCTATCTGCTGGCCGGTCCCGCCACGAACCTGGGCGAATTGAATGCGATCCGTCACGGCATGGGATGGAGGAAAGCTCTTTTCTACATGATAATGCTGATTGTCCTGGCCTTGGCTGGTGGTGTGATTACCGATCAGCTGGTGTTTCCCGACTATCAATATCATGCGTATCGTCATCAGGGGGAGCTGGTGGTGAGTCAGTGCTGTGTCCCCCTGATGTTCGGCGATACGATGGGCGATCAGGTCATCGGCAATGTCAGCTCTCCCATCTGGCATTGGCCTTTCGGAGTTCTTCTGACGATCATCATCGGCTATGGCACTGTTAAGAAACTGAAGTGGTTTTTCATCAATCCGTGCCTCGGTTGTACGCGTATAGAATATATGGACGGTACCTGCGGCGGTAAATGCCATGTGCGTCGCAAGTATGATCTTCTCAGCTGGATCTGGAAAAAGTAAGCATTCTGTACTTTCCCCGTTATTTCCGAAATATTTGAGTGTAATGATAATCTAAAAACTCTTTTTCAGGTACAAATCTATCAGGAATTGTAATTTTTTTGTTGTTATGTTTTATTAATAAATTTATTACGGAACGGTTGTTGGAGTATTTGTCTAATTCATCAGAAAGTTTTACAACATAATCCGGTGTAATGGTAATGTATCCTGAGTCAAAAGCTTTGTCATGAAAAGCATTTAAACACAAACCGTTTCTTGGATTAATACGGTTAGCTTTATCAATAGACCATGGCTTAATATGACTTGCTATCAGTAAATCAGTTATTGGAATCCCTGTTATACAACATTGCTGATTGTAAGATGCCAGAACAGTAGTTCTGAAAAATTTTTGATTTATTCGTTGTTTGACGATGGCAATTCGCTCTTTTCCCGAAGGAAATATTTGATCTTCTGTTTTGTCGTCGATTAAATTACCCATTCTTTGTGAAATGATCAGTTCGCTATTATATGCCAATTCATTCCAATTATTATTGAATTGTTCCCAAACAGTTTTTTCAAGTTTGCTGCCATGTTTTAATCCCACAATACCTTTTTTTGTAATTCAGGATCAAGTCTGCCAAAATTACCAACTTTCATGTTTAGTGCCGAGGGTGTTCTATTAAGAATTTTTGCATATTTGACAATTAGCGGATGATGTTTATTGCACTTATTAAATGGAATCTTGCAGTAAACATTAAAAGCGATTAGAGTTTCTTCATATGTCCAATTGTTATTTGCCATTTCTGTATCCATTATAAATATTTTTAATTGTTAATTGCAATGTTAGATTTTTTGATTATGATATGCACTATGTTAAGTAAATATAGACTTTTTTGTTGTTTGTCATTTTGCACATTATGTATTGCTTCCGCAACCGAATTTACTGGTCCTGCGGGATGGCAATTGGTTAACACCAATGCTGTGCAGGAATGGCAGGCCCGGGCAAACAAGCAGGGCGGAGATGACTTTCTTGCTCTTAAAGGCGTAGTTGCTGACAAAAAGAAGATGGAGATCCGTATCCTGGCTGAAGCTGTCGGCCATGCAGAGGGAGTTGTTACGGAATTTATCCTGATCGGACCGCGCAGCGACCGGGCTTATGAAGCTTTTGCAGTGGCAATGGCTGATCCCGGTGACATTGTGAGAACGGTCGAATTTATGGGTTTTAAAAGAGGAAGCTGTGTTGACGGCAATCAGTTCTGTTTTGTTCCCTTCGGGCAGCGTTTCCGGTTTTTCGTCCGTAGGCCTGATGTTGAAAATTCAAAGGAAATGCCTGTAACCGTTCTTTTGAAGGAAAGTCAACCCGACGATCCAATGCTTGCGGACGATGCATTTATTTTTGCTGGCGGAAATTGGGAAACTGAAGACGGAAAGCCGGTCTGTAAAACATCGACGGTGCCGCCATGCTCTGTGATTTCTCTGTACAATGAGTCCTCTGTTTTTGATATTTTTCGGCAGGCAGATCAGAACGCTGTTTATGGTCGGTTTGCCGTAAAAGAAGAATTTCCCTATGGCGTGCTACTTGAGTTTGTCGCCAGGCCCGTTTCAAATCAGCCCACGGCATTGCCTGTTGCAATGAATGTGGTTCCGGAAAACGATGGATTCGCTTTTCAGACTCAGTGCGATCATCTGAAGGTTGATAAACAGCAATCGGCCAGAGATACAGTCCAGTGGCTGCGTTCGCTGTCTGATGAGGGAAAAGATATTTTTGCTACAGTCAGATTTGATGAAAATCTTACTGCATCCCGGGCCGCGGATGCGGCGGCTCTTTTTGAAATTATTTCTGAAAGAGGAGTCAGACTTTACGGCAAAGGAGAAAACAGCGTTTACTATAAAGCCTTTCTGCCGCAGGAGTCCTGGCGTGAACGGGAAGGCCGCAATCCGCAGCCTTTTGAAGTTCATGTGACGCGTGATAATGACGGCAAACTGAAAAAGAAGCTTGTTTTTGTCGAGGAGGACTGGGATGTTCCGGGAATTGATCCTGAACTGAATCCGCAAGATTATCCTTTTGACGCTTGGAGCGATCTCAAGCCGCTTGTGGAAAAAGTCGGCGGAAAAGATAATAAGGTGAATGTGCTTTTCTTCTTTGTGCCCGGGGATCTGAAATTATCTGAATTTATGCCGGGAATTAATTCTCTAAGCGAACGTCTGCCGCTGGTGCATATTTTCACTGAGAACCAAAGCTGTTCCGCTGAACGAAACCGCAGCCAAACTGAGATTGAGTGATAAGCGAAGCTTGTATTCTTCAGCGCCGTATGTGTATCAACCGTTGTGCGAGATGACGGCAGTTTGAGTTTGTGACAGGAGTTGAAATTATAGCGAGTAATTTCTGAAGGGGAAAAGCTTTTTGTTTATACGGGAGTCTGTTATGAAAAAATACGTCTTTTTATCTGTTTTTCTGCTGACGGCAGGCGGTTGCCTGACTTACAAAACATCGTTCAGTGATTACACTGTATATGTTGATCCGCTTAACGGCGTTGTCCCGGACGGGCCTTTTTACCGTGGTGCCTGTTATCCTGCGGGGCTTGTTCATCCCGGCCCTGAAGCAGCGAATGAAAATTCTTCCTCCTGCGCGGGGAATGAGTCTCTTGAAAAAAACATCTGCGGGTTTTCACAGATCCGTCTGAATAATACGGGATGTTCCGGTTCCGGTGCGATTTTTCTGCAGCCTTTTAGCGGTTCTGTGCTGCATGACGATTACTGCAGTGGATACAGTGAGTACACGCAGAAAGCCGAACCCGGCTACTACGCTGTAACTCTCGATGATTTTGATGTTAATGTTGAAATTACGGCATCAGAGCACGTGGCATTCCATCGTTACACTTTCAATGGCACAGGACCCCTGCGTATGCTGGTTGATCTGCAGCACGGTATAGCAGACGGTACCGGCGGATACGGAAAACATACCCCTGGTTTCGACGTTACAGTTGAAGATAAATACACAATTACCGGGCATAATGAGGCGCAGCAGTGGCTCCGCCGTCATTATTATTATGTCATCAGGTTTGACAGACCCTATTCTATAATTAAGGAACTGCCCGGACGTAAGCAGAATAAAGCTCCCCGGTATGTGCTGGACTTCAATCTGTTTGAGGGAGAGCAGCTGCAGGTCAAGGTTGCTCTGTCAACTGTCAGTGTTGACAGCGCCCGCGTAAATATGAACAAAGAGGTAAAGAAGTGGAATTTTGACAAAGTCTGTGCTTCAGCCCGCTCGGCATGGAATGAATATCTTTCACGTATTGATGCCATTGGATCTGCGGATCAGCAGGAACAATTTTATACATGTATGTATCGTCTGTTTATGTATCCTGCTAATATTGCTGATGTGGATGGACGTTACCGCAGTTCGGACGGTAGGGTTATGCAGGCTGAGTCTGGCAGGTTTTTTTCTTCGCTCTTTTTGCGGAACACCTCTTATCGCACCGCATATTTTCTCTATGCAATTCTTTCACCGGAAATAGATTTGATGTCCGGCCGTGATTCCAGAGGCTTTCGGCGTACGCAGGAGATTGACCTACGGCTTTTTGACTGCCGCTATCCCGGCAAGCCGGACGGTGCTGGTTCTGAGAATGGCTGTGCTCAGATGCCGGCCCGGTTCATTTTTTCCGCTATGGGTTTCTATCCTCTCAATTCCTACGATGACGGTTATATGACAGGATCTCCGCAGATGGAGAAAATTGTTCTCAATCTGCCGCATGGCAAAACCTTTACGGTTGAAGTAAAGAATTTTTCACCGGGAAACAGATATGTTCACACAGTAACTCTTAACGGTGAGATTCTGGACGGCTTCAGAATCTCTCATGAGGATATCATGAATGGAGGCAGGCTTGTTTTCCGCATGGGGGCTGAACCGTTGAAGTAGAGAAAGCTCAGGTGTCAGTTTTCAGAAGTCATCTCTACTGCAGGGCGGCAGGGGACGTAAAAAGATGGTGTTCCCTGCAAGAGGGGACCGCTTAGGATTTGAAGCCCCCTTAACGCCGGGGTTGGATGCGGTTTTATTCCTTGTGAATGTCCACTTTGTCATTGCCGCCTCGCTTATTATACGGCGGCGGGCTTACAACCACCTGACCATCATCGATCGGCGGTTCAGATGTTGAACCGCCCGGTCCGTTGAACCCAAAGTTCTGCATTATGTCAGCGAAAGGGTTGCCTGTTGTTCCCCGTTCTTGCATCAATACTGTACGGTATTCCTGTTCGGCAGCCCTGTAGATATACCAGGCAACCAGCAGACGGATCAAAAGATATCCTCCGAAGTTCTGCGGATCATGCAGGTAGGAGAATATAGTCCAGAGAGCAAAAATAACCGCCAGAATACGTCCTACGCGTGAGGCAATCCAGGTTGCTTTAAGCTTGGTTGTGAAGAACTGCTGTAAAAATGCTCTGAGCACTCTTCCTCCGTCCATCGGAAAAGCCGGAGCCAGATTGAATAAGCCGAGGATCAGGTTCATATATCCGAAAATTCTGAAGATCTCTTTTATCAAAGAAGGCAGATAAGGAATCCCGGGAATTATTACGAGTCCCAGAAGGGCCAGTAGCAGACTGACTCCCGGACCGGCAAGAGCCACAAGAAATTCCTGCCAGGCCTTGCGCGGCATCGATAACATCGTTGCGCGTCCGCCGATCAGCATGAGTGTTATGTCACGCACTCTGCAGCCGAACGCCATGGCAACCAGGCTGTGTCCCAGTTCGTGCAGTGCGATAGAAGCCAGCAGTCCTGCTGCAGCCACGAATCCTACGAGTAAATCGCCTATTGTAAAAGCCAGAAACAAGGCAAGTATGATTACCGAAGTATCAAGATATATCGGTATCCCGAAAATTTTTCCAAGTGTATATGATCTTCTCAGCATAATGATTTCAACATGTTCAATAAACTTATGATTCCGCTCTGCATTCGGCATTGTTCTTTGCGTTTCTGCGGCGGTTCCGCAAATCCGATAGAATGCCGGGCAGAGGATGATTTTTTGTGTGATGATTGCTGGCTCACAGAGTTGTAACCAGCACTGATGCTTCTGCTTCACTCTCAATCACGCATTTGTCCGCGTATGCCGGTATCAGAGCACTCGAACCGTTTTTCAGTCCAATACTGTGTTCTCCGATCTCAACTCTGCAATCACCCTTTATTGCAAAAAGACAGATGAAACTGCTCCCGTCAGGCTCTAGCTCTTTTTTTTCTTCAAAATCCAGCTTTCTCATGGTAAAGAATTCGCAGCTGACAATATCATGAAATCCGTCATTGCCCTTTTGCGGTTCAATCATTTCAGGCACCGGCAGTTTCCAGTCTATTGTTTTAAGGCTTTGTTCTATGTGCAGTTCACGTGCATTTCCATGTGCATCGGTGCGGTTCCAGTCGAACATTCTGTAGGTTGTGTTAGAGTTCTGCTGCACTTCATATATCATGCAGCCGTCTCCGATGGCGTGTATGAGTCCGCCGGGAATAAACAATGCCTGTCCCGGGGCGATTTTCAGTTCCACCAGCTGTTGTGCCACACCGCCGTCGTTCAGAGCTTTACGCACGCTCTCCGGCGAGGCTCCGTTCTTGAGCCCTGCGAAAAGCGAAGCGCCTTCGTCACAGCCCAGTACGTACCACATTTCTGTTTTGGGTTGGCCGTTTGTCAGTTCAGCATTGCCGTTGTTGGGGTGTACCTGCACGCTGAGTCGGCGTTTTGCATCAATAATCTTGCAGAGCAGGGGGAACCTGTCGTTTTGCGGTGCTTTAGTTCCTATGAGAGCTGTGCTGAATTCTTTGACGAGTTCATCGAGACGTCTGCCTTTGAAAGAGCCTTCTGCGACAACGCTTATTCCGTCAGGATGTGCTGATATTTCCCACGATTCAGCACAGACAGCCGGGGTATTGTAGCGCCTGTATAATTCTGCGATTCCGGTTCCCCCCCAGAGATAATTCTTATACACCGGTTTAAAAACTAAAGGTTCGTTAATCAAGTTCATCCATACATTGTATCAGAACAATGCGCTTTGCTTCAGTGATAATTTAAAAAAAGATGCCTTCTGACCAAAGTGCTTAATTAATCATTGGAGAAAACATTGCTGCTTGATGTAAAGGCTGAGAGGTCGTATTTAAATATATAACATATCGCATATATCAGCTCTCTTCAAGTATATTGAGTAGCCTCTCATAGGGTGCGATTTTTTCTTGTTGAACCGGCTCATCAAAACCTCGAAAAAGCACGCTGAAGCGTGTACTACAAACGTTCTTTTGTTTGTAGTTCAAACTTCAGTTTGCTGTTTGGGACAAATAGCATGTTCTTCAACAATAAAAAATCGCACCCCCTCTCATAGTTCTGTTTCAGCTCTTGATCCTGCTTAAGTCGTTTTCTTATTCTCATATTGCTCTGAGCAACCGCCTGATTCCTGCAACTCACAAATTCTCCAAGTTCCGTCAGTG
>JAWOEI010000053.1:0-19714 GCA_046482825.1 Kiritimatiellia bacterium | reverse complement strand
GCGTCGTAATCGGGCCGGAACTCGTCGACGCGCTCCGGTTCGTACCCGAGCGGTTGGTCGCCCGTGAGCGTCTGGATAATCCCGCGCGACTCGGCTTCGAGGCCGATCCACGACTCGGACTCGGGCGCGTCCTGCGCATCTGCGAATTGGCGCAAATCGTCAAATTTACGGCAATTTGCATCATACATCTTCCGAGGTCAAGGACCTCGGCTACAGTTCTAATGCATTTTTACTGTAGGGCGGGGTCCGTGACCCCGCCGTGCACCGATTCGCAGTTGCGTCCTGAAGGGGGTGCGCTGCTAATTTGCGTTGAATTTTTAGCAATGAGGATTATACCGGGTGAAGCAGTCGGCGCAATAATGCTGCATTCTCTTTTTAAATGCAAGAACCGCATGGGAATATGTGTCGCTTATCCGTCTTTTTTCATACGGCGTAACATGTAAAGCGGCTGTTGTATTTAAACTCAAGCCGGAATTATCCTGCATGTCGTGAGGCAATTCCATACGCGGGACGAAGACAGACAGGATTCACTTCAAAGGTGTTAAGTCTTATCAGCCTTGATATCAAAATCGAAGATCAGTGGACGGTGATCGGATATATTTATTTTTGGAATGCGCAGACGTTGCGGTATGATTGATTCATCATGACAGATGAAATCCAGTTCACGGTAAGGTGCCCAGGCAGGAAAAGTCGGGATATGTCCGGTGTTGGCATTCTGCAGACCTGTTGCTTTGAGGAATGTACTCAGTTCCCACCGTCCGCTTAATGTATTAAAATCCCCGGCAAGAATTTTCGGTTTTTCACATTGTTCAAACAGGTAGTGAAGTTCTTCCAGCTGATGCTGTCTAGCGCGTATGCCCAGGGAAAGGTGAACGATGAATACTACAATTTCCGGAAGTTCTACTTCTATAACAAGACTTTTAAAACCTGAGTTGAAATCGTGAAAACTTTCTTTGAGTATTTTTTCTTTGGAAAGCACTGCATTTGACTGTTTGTTGAGAATAGGTATTCTGCGGCCTATGCTGTTTTCAGGATACTTAATGCGGTGAGTATGATGAAAATTGAGTGCTTCGGCCAGAACTTCGGCCTGATTTTCATAGCGGTTTCTGTAAGAACCGGAGTCAACTTCCACCAGGCCGACGATATCGGGCTCCACGGCCTTGACGAAACGCTGAATCTTAAGAAGATGCCTGCGGGTCGGATGAAATGCCGCCAGCCATGAAAACTGTTTGAGTCGTCCCGTGCCGTATTGAATATTATGCAGTAGCAGACGCATTGAGATTTTTTCCTTTCAGCCTTATTATTCACAAATAACACGGTGAAATCAAAGATAGAATTTTTTACTTCAAAAAATCCCGCACCGGTTACCGATGCGGGATTTTCATCTCAGATATTAAACAATCAGTTGATCAGTCGGCAGCCTGCTGCTCAGCCTGTGGATAAGGCAGGACAGGAGTCTGTGCTTTGGACATAAGCGTATATACAACTGCGCCGACAATAAATGCTATTACTGGTG
This sequence comes from Kiritimatiellia bacterium, assembly GCA_046482825.1. Lineage (GTDB taxonomy): Bacteria > Verrucomicrobiota > Kiritimatiellia > RFP12 > UBA1067 > M55B167. Next base: position 18,198 of record JAWOEI010000053.1, on the reverse strand, counting down.
CGGCAGGAATTGAGAAACCGCACTGCGCAGCGAAGTTAGGCTGTACGCCAACGATAAAACCAAGAGCCCATGCTGCCCATCCAGCTGGATTGAAACCGGCACGCGGGCCACTCCAGCGACCTTTGTTAAGAATGTACTCTGCGAAGAGAGCTCCGCAGATCGGCCCGAAGGAGGCTCCTATGAACTGGAAGACCGCAACGGCTTTGCCGGCAATGCCGGTGATAGCCAGTATGATGGCGACAGCACATCCGATTCCGCAGGATATCCAAGGGTTGATTTTCGGAAGGGTTGTCTTGATAGAGTTCGCCGCAATCAGCGAGCAGAAACAGGCGCTTGGAAAAGCGGTCAGGGCCAGGGCGAATGCCAACCAGTTGGCAATTGTATCATTCTTCAGAATTTTGCCCATGAGTTCCATTGGATTAAGCTGTACGTTACCATTCAGCATGGCGGCTTTGCCGGCTTCGCTTCCGTAGAATCCGGCTGTGATAAGAACAGCGGCACCGATTGTCAGGAAAATGGCCAGAGAAATACCTATCAGTCCTCCCATATGGACATCGCGTTTGTTGCGTGCTCCGCTTCCGAAGTCAACTCCCGCTGCGCCCGCTGTTGCAAAGAACCCGATTATATAGGTCAGGGCAAAAGCAAAAACAGCCATGGCACTCATACTGTCGGCAGGTTTTTCGCCTGCGGCTGCTTTAGCTGTATTTGCCGCTTTAACAAGGGCATCAGCATCAAAGTCAGCAACTCCACTGATTGTTTTGATGACCAGAACAAAGAGGATGACAGCCGGAATGACTGGCAGCCAGGTTGAAAATTTGGCTACATACTGAATGCCTTTCAATGCCATGAATACTGCGGCAATACCCCAGACAGCCATAAGAATGTACAAAGGCAGACCTTCAAAACCGAACATCAGGTTCATTGCATGTGCAGAACCCCAGATGTTAACTGCAAGCCATCCGAACTGAAGGATACCCATAAAAAATCCTGGAAGTAGAAAGCCGCCTTTTGCACCGAATGTGGACGATCCGACTATGTATAGTGGCAGTCCGGTTTTCTGTCCGAAACGTCCCATCAGATAGTAGAAGAAAAAATGACAGATCAAAGCGGCCACAAGAACGCTTCCGAGAGCAACAGGCACTCCCGCGGAGAGCATACCCCCCGGTGTTCCGCTTCCCAGTGAGTAAGCCCAGAATACGAACCACAGAAAGATTCCGGCATAGGTTGGCGCGGTATTTTTATACCATGGGGCACGGTTTTCCGTAGGATTAGGTTGTGCACACTCCAGATATGACGGAACAGTTGAATTATTATCCATTTCGATCTCCTTGTTTGATTGTACAGAGAAAAATTATTAAACGGTGATTACAATAGTAACTTATTACAATGGGGTCAAGGGAGGATTTCTCTTCCGGAATTTTATACTCGACTCAAATCCGCACATTTAGCATACTGTGCGTCATATTTCTGTTATATTTTTCTGCTTAAGACAGGAGTCGTTTCAAATTTAAGGGCATTGGAAAGTTATGGATAAATCAAAATCATTTTTCACAGCAGGTTTGATAGTCGGAGTGCTGGTTGCCTGCCTGATCGGTTCCATGATAGTAAGACCGAAGGCAAACGGCAGCGGCGGCGCAAGAGGACAGATTGTACTCAAACTCGGTCACAGTCTGGATGAGAAGCATCCTGTTCATCAGGGTATGCTTTTTATGAAAAAACGTCTGGAGGAGATGACTGACGGCCGAGCCACAATTGATATTTATTCGGGCGGTGTTCTCGGAGGTGAGACCGACTGCCTTGAGCAGGTGCAGAAAGGCGAACTGGTTATGACCAAGGTTTCAGCCGCCGCAATCGAGGCTTTTATTCCGGAAATGAAGGTTTTTTCTGTGCCATATACCTTCAGGGATTCCGAACATTTCTGGAAAACCATGCACAGCCCTGTCGGTCGCAGACTGCTTCAACTCGGCAGACCGCTTAATTTCATGGGACTTTGCTATTATGATTCGGGTGACAGGAATTTCTACTCTACAGAGAAACCTATACGTACAGTCGCTGATGTTAAAAACATGAAGATACGCGTGATGAACAGTCGGTCGGCTATGGATATGATCAAAGCCATGGGAGGAAGTCCATGTCCTATCAACTGGGGTGAACTGTATACCGCATTGGCGCAGGGAACAGTTGATGCCGCAGAGAACAATCCTCCTTCTTTTATAACAAGCCGTCATCATGAAGTGTGCAAATATTTCACAAAAGACGGACATCAGCGTATTCCCGATATGCTGATTGTTAGCACGAAGGTCTGGGATACTCTGCCGCAGGATATCCGTGAAGCTATACAGACTGCTGCGGATGAATCCGAGATCTTTCAGCGCAAGCTATGGAAGGAAGAGACTGATGCCTGTATGAAAGTCGCTGCGGAAAGCGGTATCGAGATTATAGAGCCTGACAAGGAAAGTTTCCGCAAGGCATGTGCTTCGATTCTCGAGATGGAAGAATATGCCGATGTGCGTGAAATCTATGCAGAAATACAGGAGGTTAAGTGATGGGGGCTCTTAATTTCATCCGGGGAACGCTCGTCAGGTTTTTCGAAATTCTGGTGTCAGTTCTGGTAGCGCTTCTCACTATAGTAGTGCTGTGGGGAGTGTTTACGCGCTATATGACAAAACTGATGCCTGCTGTGGGGGGACAGGCGGAATATACCGAGGAGCTTGCCCGTCTTCTGCTGATCTGGGTCTCCACTTTCGGCGCGGCTTTGGCTTTTGAACGCAAGTCTCATCTCGGGGTGGATTTTTTCATGGGCAAGCTTCATCCTGAAGCGGCCAGGATTGTAGCTGTTGTTGTTCAGGTGTTGATTGTCGTGTTTGCAGTGACAGTTTTTATCATCGGCGGCAGTAAATTGACCTATGCGCAGATGGGACAGAAACTGGCAACCATGGACTTTATGACGCGTGGATTTGTTTATATGGCTTTTCCTTTGTCAGGTGTTTTCATTACACTGTTTTCGCTGGAAAACATGCTGAATATCATCAGGTTTCCTGCTGTTGAGGAGAAGGATGCCGTAACAGAGGGGGAGGGCTGAAGCCATGAGTGGTATTGTTCTGATTCTAATTGTCACTTTTGCTGTACTTCTTATCATGAATGCTCCGATCGCCGTTGCAATTGCGGGGGCATCTCTTCTGGCCATTTTCGCCAACGGCGGTGATGCGAGTTACATGGTGGTTCAGCGTATGGCTAACGGGATAGACAGTTTCCCGCTGCTGGCAATTCCGTTTTTTGTTTTCTCCGGTTTTCTTATGGGGCGCGGTGGACTCGCCCGCCGCCTGATCGATTTTGCCGCACTGGCTGTGGGCAAACTGCCCGGCGGTCTGGGATATGTTAATACCTTTACCTGTATGCTTTTCGGTTCTATCTCCGGATCGGCAGCTGCCGCTGTCTCATCCGTGGGTGGATTCATGATTCCGGAAATGAACCGCAAAGGCTATAACCGCGAGTTTAATGTGGCGGTTACTTCCACGGCTGCGACAACAGGTCTGCTGATACCTCCTTCTAACTGTATGATCGTTTATTCGGTGGCTGCCGGTTCGGTTTCGATTGCCGCCATGTTCATGGCCGGTATTTTGCCGGGGATACTTGTTGGACTTGCTATAATGATAGTGGCTGGGATCACTTCAGTCAGAAACGGTTACGGAAAAGTGGATGCAGACACAGATGAGAATGTGACGGCTGCAATCAGGGTGCATCCGCTGATTGTCTGCTGGCGGGCGATTCCCAGTCTGTTGCTGATTATTGTTATTATAGGCGGAATACTCAAGGGGGTTTTCACCGCAACAGAAGCAGCGGCTGTAGCGGTTGCATACGCTTTTATTCTGTCTGTTGTGATATATCGTGAAATTCCATGGAAGGAACTGCCGGATGTCTGCCTCCAGACTGGATTGACAACGGCTGTCGTTATGCTGCTTATCGGTGCGTCCAGTGCCATGTCATGGATTATGACGGTGGCCAACATACCGCAGACGGTTTCCAATGCACTGCTGGGTATGTCGGAGAACAAGTATGTGATTCTGCTGACAATAAATGCGATGTTACTTGTTGTGGGTACGTTTATGGATATGACTCCGGCCATACTGATTTTCACGCCGATTCTCCTGCCAGTTGCGAACAAACTGGGTCTGTCGGATATTCATTTCGGAATCATTATGATTGCCAACCTCTGTATAGGTTTGTGCACTCCGCCTGTGGGAACCTGCCTGTTTATCGGCTGCGGAGTTGGTAAAACGACAATCGCAAAGGTGACCAGACAGGCCCTGCCATTTTTCGGTGCCATGGTTGTGGCGTTGATGCTTATTACATACGTCCCGTGGTTTTCGACTATCATTCCGAAACTTTGCGGATTGATGAAGTAAAAAGTGCGTGGATAGCGGCGATGTAAGGAATAACGAAACTGTTTGTATACAATGAAAATGGAAAATATCAGCATTCCCTATGCCCGAAGTTCAATGCAGGTTGATATACCGGAACAAAACCTTCTGGGAGTGTTCGCTGGCGGAGTGCCTGAAGCGGGAAATGAACCCACTCAGCAGGAGCGCGTGCGTGCGGCTATGGATAATCCTGTGGGGTCGTTGCCGCTCAGCGAACTTGTGAAAAACAAGCGTGACATGGTTGTCATTACCAGCGACCATACGCGTCCGGTGCCGAGTAGCACTATAATGCCTCTGATACTGGAGGATGCTCGCCGCGGCAATCCGGATATTGATATTACAATACTTGTGGCCACCGGTTTTCATCGGGCAACCACCCGTTCTGAACTGGTGGACAAACTGGGTGCGGATATTGTTGCTAACGAGCGTATAATTGTGCATGATTCGCAGGATGCCGACGGTCTTGTACGTCTGGATGATCTGCCTTCCGGCGGAGAGTTGTGGCTTAACCGTCTGGCGGTTGAAACAGATCTTCTGATAGCCGAGGGATTCATAGAACCGCATTTTTTTGCCGGATTCTCAGGTGGGCGGAAAAGTGTTCTGCCCGGTGTTGCGGGTGCAGAAACCGTTTTGGCAAATCACTGTGCAGAGTTCATCAGCAGTCCGTATGCTTGTACCGGGGTGCTTGACAGAAATCCGATTCACCGGGATATGATATTTGCGGCTCAACAGGTTGATCTCGCCTATATCGTTAATGTGGTGATTGATGAAAACAAGCAGATAGTCAAAGCCTTTGCCGGTGATTATGAAAAAGCGCATCTTGCTGGCTGCGGTTTTCTGTGCGGACTTGTTGAAATCAAGGTGCCGCTGGCTGATATCGTGATTACCTCTAACGGGGGATATCCACTGGACCAGAATGTTTATCAGGCAGTTAAAGGAATGACTGCCGCCGAGGCTGCTGTAAAGAATGGCGGAGTGATTATCATGGTTGCGGCCTGCAATGACGGACACGGCGGACAGTCGTTTTATGATCATCTGTCCGGGGCTGCGAGTCCTGCCGCGCTTCTGGAAAAAGTGAAGTCGATTCCACGTAATAAGACAATACCGGATCAGTGGGAGTTTCAGATACTGGCGCGAATTCTCAGACGCTGTACAGTTATTCTTGTGACAGATCAGTGCGACAGGCAGATGATCAGAAGTATGCACATGCAGCACGCTGAATCGCTGAATACGGCTTTACAACATGCTTTTGAAATCAGGGGGATGAACGCCGGGGTTGCAGTTATTCCCGATGGCGTATCTGTGATTGTAAAACAAATATAATTTGTTGGAGATAAATATGATCAATATAACGGTTTGTATCAAGCAGGTGCCGGGAACCTCCGAAGTGGAGGTGGATGAAGAAACCGGCGTTTTGAAGCGGGACGGGATTGATTCTAAAATGAATCCCTTTGATCTCTTTGCACTGGAGACAGCGCTACGCCTACGCAATGAGCAGGGCGGCGGTCGAGTTTCGGTGATAACCATGGGGCCTCCGCAGGCCGGGGCTGTGATTAAAGAAGCCTTTATGATGGGGGCTGACGACGGAGCTATTCTCTCTGACCGGCGTTTTGCCGGGTCGGATGTTCTTGCTACGGCTTATACTCTTTCGCAGGGAATTCTGAAACACGGGCTGCCTGATCTTCTGATATGCGGCAAACAGACAACTGACGGTGATACCGCCCAGGTGGGGCCGGAAATCGCTGAGTTTCTCAATATACCACATGTTACCGATATACGCCGTATTCTGGATGTCACGGATACATCCATTACTGTAGAGATGGATATGTCCGATACAGTGGAGATTGCTGAAGTTGAATTTCCCGCTCTGATATCGGTTGCAAAGGATATAAATCAGCCACGTCTGCCATCATTCAAACTCAAGCTGGCAAGTAAAGACCGCGAAATCAGAATGCTTACGCTTGATGATTTTGATGATCAGGATGAAACTCATTACGGATTGAACGGTTCCCCCACTCAGGTCAAGCGTATATTCCCGCCGCCTTCCAATGACAGCCATGAAATGTGGGAAGGCTCTGGTGAAGAGTTGTCACATCGACTTTTTGACCAGCTGGTGGAAAAGAAGTTTTTGGAGTACATTTAGCAGATATGGCTGTACGGCTTTTGCTGTGCGGTGTAACCACGCCTGCAACCTGCAGGAAAACTTTTGCCGAACGCGGCGCCTCTACCGCTGATGGGGGCAGAGAGGTTATCTGAAAAGGCAAGTGTATTTTCATGTTTTTCGGCGACAGAAATTAAGTGATATTATAAGTGAGCTGACTGCCTGTTTTGTCCACCGCGCAGCTGCGGACATGCCGAGTTGACAGATTGTAGTTAAAAGAGTGAAAAAAGAAAAATAAGCAATCATGGCCAAAATCATAATTCACAACGAGAAAGTAAAAGATCCCGAAGCGGTCAAGGCGATGTGTCCGTTCGATGCCATTGATAATATCAATGGTTATCTTCAGATAAATGCCGCCTGCAAAATGTGCCGGTTTTGTCTGAAAAATGATACAGAAGGCATTTTTGAATATGTCGAACATGAAGCAGAAGAAATAGACAAGGATGCCTGGAACGGTATCGCAGTTTATGTTGACCACCTTGATGGTGATATATTTCCTGTTTCTTTTGAACTGATAGGCAAGGCAAGAGAGCTGGCGGCTAAGATAGATAAACCGGTTTACGCGCTTATGCTGGGGAGTGATATATCAGCAAAAGCGGAGAGAATTCTGCATTACGGAGTTGACGAAGTTTTTGTTTATAATGATAAGGCGCTTAAACATTTCCGTATTGAACCTTATACAGCCGCATTTGAAGATTTCATACAGAAAATCAAACCTTCGACTGTTCTAATAGGGGGAACGAATGTAGGACGTTCGCTGGCACCGCGCATAGCCGCGCGCTGCCGTACGGGGCTTACTGCGGACTGCACGGTTCTGGATATGCAGAAAAGTTCTGATCTGGACCAGATACGGCCAGCTTTCGGCGGCAATATCATGGCACATATAAATACGCCCAATCATCGTCCGCAGTTTGCCACGGTCCGTTATAAGATTTTTTCTGCGCCTGAGCGTATTGAAAAAGCAGCTGGCAGGGTTACGGAGATGTCGATAGAACCGGATAAACTGAAATCCGGCATCAAGGTGCTTGATGTGAAACCGAAGCCTAAAGAGGCCGGAATCGAAGAGGCCGAAGTGATTGTTGTTGCCGGGCGCGGATTGAAAAAGGCTGATGATATGCGCATGATAGAAAAACTTGCAGATCTGCTCGGTGCACAGATAGCGGGCACCCGTTCGCTGATTGAAGCCGGATGGCTTGACCCTAAAAAACAGATAGGTCTCAGCGGGCGTACAGTTAAACCGCGTCTTATTATCACTTGTGCGGTATCAGGGGCAATTCAGTTTGTTGCGGGAATGAATACAGCTGAACATATCATAGCGATCAATACAGATAAAAACGCACCGATTTTTAAAACTGCGCATGTCGGTATTGTAGGAGATATTTATGAGATAATTCCTGCGCTTATCGGTAAAATTAAGGCAGCAGAGGAGAGTCTGGCATGAAATATTCGAAAATAACACAAAAAGATATAGATTTTCTGATATCGGTATGCAGTTCTGACCGTGTTTATTGCGGCGATGAGATCAATGAGGATTTCTGTCATGATGAACTCGGCGGAATCAACCGCCGGCCCGATGTTATGGTGGAGGTGCTTTCCACAGATGAAGTGTCACGGATAATGAAATATGCACACTCGCGTAATATTCCGGTGACACCCCGCGGTCAGGGTACCGGACTCGTGGGGGCTGCCGTGACTTTGTACGGTGGTATTATGCTCAACCTGTGCAAAATGAACAAGATACTTGAACTGGATGAGGATAATTTCACATTAACAGTGGAACCTGGTGTTTTGCTGATGGAAATATCAGCCTTTGTCGAAGAACATAATCTGTTTTATCCGCCCGATCCGGGTGAAAAAAGTGCCACCATAGGTGGTAACATCACTACCAACGCAGGGGGTATGCGTGCTGTCAAATACGGTGTTACCCGTGATTTTGTGCGAGGTCTTGAAATTGTGCTTGCCGACGGCACTGTGATGCAGGTGGGCGGCAAGATTGTGAAGAACAGCTCCGGGTACAGTATCAAAGATATGATTGTAGGTTCGGAGGGGACACTGGCGGTTGTGACCAAAGCCGTTCTGCGACTGCTGCCTCTGCCTGAAAAGGTTGTAAGTTTGCTGATTCCTTTTCCGAAGCTTCAGATGGCTATTGATATGGTGCCGCGGATTATTCGTGCCGGTGCTGTGCCGACGGCGATTGAATTTATGGAACGCGATGTTATTTTAGCTGCAGAGGAATTTCTGGGGCGCAAGTTTCCTGACAATTCGGCAGACGCTTATCTGCTGCTGAGTTTTGACGGTCGAAGCGTTGAAGATATAGAGGCCGACTACGAATCGGTGGCGCATGATTGCCTGGCCAACGGTGCTATAGATGTGTTCATCTCCGATACGGAAGAGCGGGATGAGGCGATCTGGAGTGCGCGCGGGGCTTTTCTGGAAGCAATCAAGAGTTCAACAACAGAAATGGATGAATGCGATGTTGTTGTGCCGCGTAAAAATGTGGCGGTTTTCATTAAATATACACGTGAACTTCAGGAGAAGTTTGATATCCGTATCCGCAGCTTCGGCCATGCAGGTGACGGAAATCTGCATGTTTATGTGTTGCGTGATAATCTCGAACAGGAAGTCTGGGAGAAAAAACTCAATGATATCTTTGAACACATGTATGCGCTTGCCTATAAACTGGGCGGGCAGGTTTCAGGTGAGCATGGAATCGGTTACGCCAAACGTCAGTATCTGCAAGAATCCATAGGTGAACCCGGCATTGAACTTATGAAGAATATCAAGCTTGCATTCGATCCGGAAAATATATTAAATCCCGGTAAAGTGGCCTTCAGTTAAAAGCGGCGGGACAATCAGGTACGGTCAAGTTTTTTATGGAAGAGGGGCAGTCGCGCGGATATGTGTGGTGAACGGGTATCAGGGAATTTCTGATCAGCCTGATTTCGAGATACTTTGCTATTCCTCCGACATCCAGCGTTTGATGGCCTGGTTCATGATGCGTTTTGCTTTACCGAGAGGCTCTTTTATTGTGCATCCGGCGGCACGTGGATGGCCGCCGCCGTCAAACTTTTCGACGAGTTTTGTGGCATTAAGCGGTTCACGGGTTCTCAAACTGATACGTGTTTCGTTGCCGTCTTCACTCTCGTAGAAAAAAATGGCCACCTTGTTGCCCAGCAGAGAGCGCGGAATTTCTATTATGTCTTCAGCATCAGCCTTGGTTCCGCCGATTTCTCTGAAATCACGTCCTGTAAGTGTAACTGCGGCGATCTGATTGTTATCTGTAATTTTCAGCGACCTGTAAGCACGGCGTTTTAACTCTATATTGGTTCGTGAAAATGAGCAGTAAAGCTGATCGTTGATAAATGCGGTGCGTACATTATGGGAAAGAAGATCAGCAGCACAGCGCAGTGTGGACGAGGATGTCATGTCGTATGCAAAACGGCCTGTATCAGTAATCAATGCAACCCAAAGCGCTTCCGCTGAAATATTGTCAAGCTGCCATCCTGCCTTGCGGGCGATTTTCCATATCAACTCTCCCGTGGATGATGCCGTGCCCTTTACAAGGTTAAGGTTGCCGAAACGTGTATTGGTTTGATGGTGGTCTATATTGATTACTGTGCATGGATCAAGAAACTTGTGCAACTCTTCGGGGATGCGCTCAAGTGATCCGCAGTCAACTGTCAGAAGAAGGTCGAATTTTTTTCTGGCAGCTGATTTAGGAGTGATCATTTTTTTTATGCCGGTGAGAAATTCAGGACCGCCAAGACCTTTTTTCAAGGATGTTGCAACTGCTTTGACACCGGCATTATTGAGAAATTGGGCCATTGCTATCATACATCCGACAGAATCGCCGTCAGGCCGCACATGCCCTGTAATCAGAACACTTTCAGCATTGAGTAAAGTCGTAATGATTTCCGAGATAGTCGCGTTTCTGTTGCCGCTTTGTTTCATATGCAAATCTCTTGATTCAATTGCTGCATCCGAATCGGATACTGCTATGCAGTTTCAACTGCTGTAATCACAGAATGTTCAGAAAATTAAAATAAATTCTGCTGATTCTGCGGCTCAGTTAAAAAATTATCTGATTTGTCCAGTGCCGGTAATCACGTATTTATAACTGGTCAGCTCCTCAAGCCCCATGGGGCCGCGGGCATGCAGTTTGTCCGTGCTGATTCCCATCTCTGCGCCCATGCCGAATTCCGCACCGTCTGTGAAACGGGTTGATGCATTGACATAAACCGATGAAGAGTCCACTTCTTTCAGAAATTGATTTCCCCTGCGTTTATTGCTTGTGACGATAGCGTCCGAGTGGTGCGAGCCGTACCTGTTGATATGCTCAATAGCGGAACGCAGGTTTTTGACGATACGTACTGCGAGAATGAGGTCAAGGTATTCCTCGCTCCAGTCGGATTCCACGGCGGGGGTGCAATCAATTATTGCCTGTGTTGTTTTGCATCCGCGCAGTTCAACTCCATGTTTGTCCATAACAGTTTTTAATTCAGGCAGAAAGGTTTCCGCTATGTCTTTATTGACGAGCAGGGTTTCTATGGCATTGCAGACACCGGGACGCTGGCATTTGGCATTTTCCGTAATAGCTGTTGCGGTTTTAATATCCGCACTGTCATCGATGTAGAGATTGCAGATGCCCTTGTAGTGTTTCAGTACAGGCACAGTTGCATTTGAGATTACCGCTTTGATAAGCGATTCGCCTCCGCGCGGTATGACAACGTCAATTCTGTCATCCATCTGCACCAGGATGCGCACTGCTTCACGGTCTATTGTATCTACCAGCTGTATTGCGCCCCGGGGCATTCCGGCGGACTCGCCTCCGGTCTGAAGGGCCTGTGCAATTGCGGTATTGGAATAAAACGCCTCTTTACCGCCACGGAGAATAACGGAATTTGATGTTTTGAAACATAGTACAGCTGCATCCGCGGTGACATTTGGCCGTGATTCGAAAATAATGCAAACGACACCCAGCGGAACGCGTTTTTTTTCAATAATAAGACCATTGGGCCGCACTCGTTTCCAGATACGTTTTCCGACAGGATCTTTGAGTTCAGCGACTTCACGTATTCCCTGTATCATGCCGTCAATTCTATCATCAGTGAGGGTCAGGCGATCAACCATAGCTTTGGAGAGTCTGTTCTCTTCCGCAGCCGCCAGATCTTTGGCGTTTTCGGCTTTGATGGTTTCCCGCCTGCGGTTGAGCTCATTGGCCATTGCCAGGAGAATTCTGTTTTTTCTGCGGGTGGAAAGCTTTATAAGTTTTCTGGATGAATTCAGGGCGATATCGCCCATGGACTGAATATGTTTTTCAAGTTGTTCCATAATGCACTCTCTTAAATGTTTTTGAGCAGTGTTCCCTTGTCTTTTCCGCTGATAACATCGGTGATGATATTATGCGTTCTGCCGTTGGCGATCACAACCTGGCATCCTGATTTCAACGCGCGCCTGGCCGCATTTAATTTGGATTCCATACCTCCTTTTGAAAAAGAGGATTTTACATGATTAGGGTCAATCAGACTGAATGCCTCTGTTAAATCCGAAAAGTAAGATACACGTTTTCCGCGATTGTTCAGAACACCGTCAACAGTTGAAAGCACAATCAGCAGATCGGCATCAACCAGTTCGACAACAAGTGATGCCAGATAATCGTTATCGCCGAGTGACAACACGGCTTTGATTTCCTCATCAGCTACTACATCATTTTCGTTGATTATGGGAATCACGCGGTTCTGCAGCATGTGGCACATGGTTCTGCGGGCATTCGCAAAACGGGTTTTATGATGAAAATCGGCATGGGTCAACAATACCTGTCCGATTCTGATCATGTGGGCTTTGAAGAAAGTATCATAAAGAGACATCAGTCTGGTCTGGCCTACAGCGGCGCACATCTGCAAGTCGGGAACATGTGTGGGCCTTTCCGGCATTCCCAGTGCTTCAACTCCGGCGCCCACAGCACCGGAAGATACAAGCAGCACTTCGTAATTGCGTTGATGCAAACGGGTGATCTGATCGGCCAGCTTCTTGAGTTGGTTTAAATCAGGTTCACCTGTGGCTTGCGTAATAACTCTGGTGCCTACTTTGATAACAATACGTCTGGCATCGGCCAGCTTTTTTCGGTATTCGCTTTCAGGTTTCATAAACTTCCGGATTCAAAAAATTCAAATAAATATTACCTTAATTTGATGCTTATCTCAAGCAGTGAAGAGTAAAATCGCTGCTTTACCAGTTACAGAAGCGGAGGCATCTGACAGTATTTCTGCCGGTAATAATGCAGGCCTGAGCTGAAACACCGCAATTATCGTAAAATTATTTCATGGATCCGGTATGAGGCCAATGAACATCCATGTACGGTTTATGAACGGTATCAGGCCTTGCCTGGTGCTGTTGATTTGTTCATCAGCACTTCAATATCGTTCTTATGCAGCTCACGCCAGTCACCGGGCTGCATTGCGCCTATACTCAAAGGACCTATTTTCACCCGCTTGAGGGTGAGAATTTTCAATCCTGTCTGATCGCACATCTTACGGATCTGGCGGTTACGTCCCTCGCTGAGGGTGAAGGAGAGTTTGTAAGTATTGGTTTTAGGAGTGCTTTTAAGCACTTTTACTTCCACTGGTTTGATGAAGTATCCGTCTATATCCATACGCGAACGCAGAGTTCGGAGTTTGTCATCATCAATCATTCCGGTAACGCGCACATGGTAGGTTTTTTTGTGTCCGTAGCGCGGGTGAGTGAGAACGTTGATCAAGCTGCCGTCATTCGACATGATAAGAAGTCCCTCGCTGTCTTTATCCAGTCTGCCGACAGGCACCAGCCTTTCTGGTATCTGCTGCTGCAGAAGATCGCAGACTGTTTCGCCCTGCGCATTATCGGCGGAACAGATCAGTCCGCGCGGTTTATAGAGAAGAATTGTACGTTTTTCCTCACTGTTTTCCGGCAGTATTTTTCCGTTTAACGAGATTTCATCTGTAAGCGGATCAACACGCAAACCGGGTTCAAGAACCACATTGCCGTTAACAGAGACTTGACCGGATTTAATGATATCGGCGGCTCCGCGTCGTGAGGCAATACCCCGTTTAGCAAGAACATTCTGCAGGCGTTCATTTTTTTTATTCCGTGAATCTGATTGTGAAAATGTGTTATTATCGGACATGTTATGGGACTTTCTGATCGTGAATATATGAAACGCAATTACAAGACTGGCAAAAAAAATCCTGGTTTATGGGTGCGTATTAAGTTTTTTTTCTGGCGTCTTTTTCATCGCCGTTAAGATTTGTAACCACAAAAAGCACGGCAAAATAAGGATAAGCAACTTAATCCTGTAATACTGTCTTATAATGACAGGCAATGAATTCGGTGTCTATGTGATGAAAATTGTGCAGCAATCAACATTCCGCTTTCTGCGGAGCGAAGCGGCTATCCGCGGTATTTATGCAGGGCTTCCTGAAAGGCGTCTGTTCTGCTGTAGCCGCAGGATTTGAATTCCGGACAGAAACCGCGGTAAACGCATTCGGGAACGCACAGGGCACGCAGTTCAGGCTCACATTCAGCAATTTTGTCGAGAACCAGTTTCCATGCTTCCCGCGTTTCTTTCGATGCTTGAGTGCAGAGACGTTTACGCGATATGAAAATCACAGCCTGTGCATTGGCACAACACTGATGGTGGACAGGAGCACCCTGATAGGCCTCTTCGCGGTTAACGCCTGTGCGGTCGGTGCGCTGTGTGCTGACAAAATGTTCAATCCCTGTCTTATGCCTTACAAAGTGAACGCTGACCCAGTACTTGAGGTTGACCCATTTCCATTTGAACAGCATCAGACGGATAGGGGAGTGTTCCGCCATAAGTATCCGACGTTTCCAGCTGCTGGACGGTTCCTTCTGCCCTTCTTTCATACGTATGGTGGTGCGTGCCGCATCGGCAATTTCACGCCATGAGAAATCAGCTTTAAAATTGCTTATTTCGACCGGTTCTGAATCTAATTTATGCATGAAGATAGTGAACACTTTTCCGCCGTATCAATCAATTAAAAAATGTGGATACCGATTATTCCATATATTCTGTTTGCCTGTTTCTGCGTAAATATGCTGACAGGCGGATGAAAGCAGCTTGGGAATGGTTAAAATAATGAGATTGTAAAAACTTGAACGCGGAAGATTGGACGGTCTGATATGTTTTATCCCGTTTCGGAGCCTATGTGCTGATCACTGTGACGGTATCCGGTTTAAAAGTATGAGTTTTCAGCTTGATAGATGCACTTGCTGCAGGTAAACTGGCAAACCATTGTAGTTTTCATTATATTGGTCACTGAGGTTTAAACAGATAAACCTTTTTTGACTGCAACTTTTAATATGGAGGTTAAGTTTATTATGAATGTAAATGGTTCTATCAATGCGCTTGTTACATCAGTTCTTTCAGTATTTGCGTTATGCTGCTCTTCTTTGGCGCAGGCAGCCGGAACAGCCGATCAGAATGCAACTGAAGATTACTATGTGGCGGCTTATATCTGGCCTTCCTGCCACGATGATCCACTGGCTCGGAAAAAACTGTGGACAGAGGGCATAGGGGAATGGGAAGTCATAAAGAAGGGTAATCCCCGCTTCAAAGGACATTATCAGCCTCGTCAGCCTTTGTGGGGTCACGAAATGGATAATGATCCTGAGGTAGTTGAAAAGTGGATTGAAACCGCTACGGAACATGGCGTAAATGTTTTTATCTATGACTGGTACTGGTATGAAGAAGGACCTTTTCTTGAAAGTGCGCTCAACGACGGATTCCTCAAGGCGGAAAACAATGAAAAAATGCAATTCTACATCATGTGGGCCAACCATGATGTGAAATACAATTACTGGAACTACCATCTTTATAAGGACAATACAGATATCTTATGGGATGCGAAAGTTGACTGGAAAAACTATAAGATTATCGTTGACCGTATTATCAATCAGTATTTCAAGCGTCCTAACTATTTCAAGGTTGACGGTAAACCGCTTTTTTCAATTTACAATATGAGCAAACTTATGGAGAGTTTTGGAAACAGCACAGAGGAAACACGCAAGGCGCTTGATTATCTCCGTGATCAAGTGAAGAAAGCAGGTTTTCCCGGGGTGTATCTCCAGTTGAATCAGGGAGGCGGCTCTCTGCTTTCTGATGCGGCCGCCGCGCGGTATTCTTCACGGGTGAAAACGCTGGGATTCGATAGCGTGGCCATGTATAACATGGGCGGCAAAGATGAAGATTACCTTTTATATGGTTCCAATGCGATTAAAATCCGGGAACGCATGGATGAGGTTCTGGATATACCGGTTTTTCCCTGTGTTTCTGTGGGTTGGGACGCTACTCCGCGGTTCCCAGATCAGGGCGCGAGTGATATTGTACATTATCACAATACGCCCGCAAGTTTTGCGGCGTTTCTCTCGAAAGCCAAAGACTATGTGGACAATCATCCGGATCAGCCCAGACTCATTACGATAAACGCATGGAATGAATGGGTCGAAGGCAGTTATCTGCTGCCCGATATGCTTAACGGCTACGGTTATCTTGAAGCCGTAAGGGATGTTTTTATTGAGTCAAAATATGACCGATGAGAGTTGAAATATCAGCATCTGATTAACGGGTGCTGATTTGAATAAATAAAAAGGAAAAAATGAAAGAGTTCACCCTGGAAGGATTGGTTGCGGCTCCGGTTACACCAATGCGGGCTGACGGGGCTGTGGATTGCAGCCTGATTGCGCCCTGTTCGGATCTTCTCAAGCAAAACAGTGTTACCGGAGCGTTTGTCTGCGGTACAACCGGAGAGAGTCTTTCGCTGACTGTTCCGGAGCGGAAAATGATTGCGGAGGAATGGAAGAATAATACGGGAAATAACTTGAAGCTGATTGTGCATGTCGGGCACGATTCGGTAGAGGATGCCAGGATTCTGACCTCACATGCGCAGGATATCGGTGCTGACGCGGTGGCGTGTATGGCTCCCTGTTTTTTCAAACCTTCCTGCATTGCAGATTTAACGGATTTCTGCGCACAGGTGGCTTCCGCTGCACCGCAACTTCCTTTTTATTTCTATCATATACCCTCTATCACCGGTGTGAATATGCCGGTGATAGATTTTCTGCGCTGTGCGGCTGACCGTATTCCGAATCTGGCCGGAGTAAAATACACCTTTGAGAATCTGATGGATTTTGATCAGTGCGTCCGTTTTGACGGTGGAAGATATAATATGCTTTTCGGTCGGGATGAAATGCTGCTTCCCGGTTTGGCAACCGGTGCGAAAGGTGCCGTAGGTACAACCTTTAATTTTGCCGCCCCTGTGTATCATCGTATTATCAGGGATTTTAAAGACGGCGATATGGCAGCGGCACGCATAGCTCAGTCAGAAGCGAATGACATGATTGAGATCCTTATTAAGTACGGGGGCAATCCTGCTGTTGCCAAAGCTTTCATGAAATATATCGGTATCGAATGCGGAGGAGTGCGTTCCCCTCTGCAATCGCTGACAGAAGAGCAGTATGTGCAGCTGTCTGCGGATCTTGATAAAATAAATTTTAAAGCAAACGCTTCCGTTCTGCCGTGATATCCGCTGGATGAAACAGGCGAGGTAATATTGCTCAGACTGCACTGTTAGCGGCAGATATATCTTTTTTATGTAAAATCATCAACAACATTAATCAGCGCCGGAAAAGCTTCGGTAAGCTTTCTTCTTTTGCAAAATGCATGTTTTTGTTATTCTGCTGGCATGTTGAGGAAAGTCTGTACGGAACATTTTGAGTATTGTGATACCCCTGAACGCAGGGTGCTGAATCTGGAGCTTGACGGTCTTTCGTCTGTTCCCGTTCTTGGATACAGCCATTATTCCAGTGTGCGGCCTGTGGTGGAGCGTCATACGCATCCCGGTTGTGTTGAAATATCTCTGTGTGTGCGAGGATCGTTGACTTTCGAGTGTGAAGATCAGGAATATACTTTAATGCCGGAAACAATTGGCAGGATAATTATCGCCTTTGGGACCCAGAGTGCGATCCATCTTTTCAAAATCCTGGTCACCATAACGAAACAACGGGCTGCGCACCATATCAGGATCTCCCACAAAAGCAATCCCGTTGGCACCACCATGATGAATGTAACATGTTTTAAAAGTGAGCCGGCGGTTGTAATTATTTACAAATATGCTGTTGCCTCCCAACTGGTTGAACTCACAACCTGAAACAACACAATCTGTGGCACCATTAAATACCAGTGCACCACCCCGATAAACTGTCCAGTCGCTGCGCAGCAACTGTTCGCGGTTCTCCATAAAACTGCGGGAGGCATGTTTAAAAACCAGCCCATGCAAATTGATAAACTGCACAGGATTTTCCTTTGTTCCCTGAAATTCAATCAAATGCTTCAGTTTAACAATTTCTACTTTTGAAGAGTGAATATCTTCTCCCGGCAACGGGAAATAGTAAAGCATTCCTTCTTCGTCATTAAAATACCATTCTCCGGGAGCATCCAATTCCTCAAAAACATTCTCAACCATACGGTAACGCGGATGCATCGGTGAAGGCCGGTTGTTTTGCCAGCCACCTTCCATTTGAAGCGAGCCATCTGCATTTCGTCCTGTTACCTGCCAGTGC
>JAWOEI010000042.1:0-3635 GCA_046482825.1 Kiritimatiellia bacterium | reverse complement strand
TGGTTCGAAAGGCGTGTTCCCGCCGGGTCGGGGACTCGGCGGGAACACGCCTTTCGAACCACCATCGGATAATAAACGCCACGTGGGGCACGTGGCCTACAACACGTGATATCCGCTGTAGGCCGGGTCCCCGACCCGGCGGGAGCACGCCTTTCGAACCACCATCGGATAATAAACGCCACGTGGGGCACGTGGCCTACAACACGTGATATCCGCTGTAGGCCGGGTCCCCGACCCGGCGGGAGCACGCTCTCTTACGGAAGCTCGACGATCCGGATATTGCGGTACCAGGCTTCGCAGGGCGGGCCGGCATGAACCTGCAGGGCAATGATTCCAAACTGCGGAATAGAATCATCCTGCTCAATATAATCCAGGGTCTTAACACCATTCACAAAGAGCTGTATACGCTTACCCTGACACCTGATCTCATACTGGTTCCAGTCATGCGGTTTCAGTGTTTTCACCATCTCAGCACGGTTCAGCGATTCACCCAGAATCTTCTTGCGACGTGACTCATCATAGAGCTTACCCCAGTAGCCGCCATTCTCATCGGCGGAGATATCAGCCTGATAACCCTTGACCTCATGATGATCGGGAATGCGCTGAGTACGGATCTGAATACCGGCATTGCATTTTTCACCGATAATTTTGCATTCAGCCCGCAGGATGAAATTGGTGTACTCACGGGTTGTCGCCAAAAACTCATTGCGGGGAATGGCTTCCTTCAGGGTGCCTCCGACAATGGCATCATCCTCACGACGGAAACTCTTCTTTGTATCGCCCTCCCAGCCGTTGAAACGTCTTTTCGGAATCAGCAGCTTGTAGTAAAGGCATGACAAGGCTTCCTGAATCCGGCAAGCAACCTTATCCGAAGACTTGTTCAAGGCTTTGGCAAGAGCGGCTTTAACGTCATCATCACAAAACTCATCAGCCGCAAAACGGGCCGCCTTACGCACATCTGCTTCGGGTGATATCAACTGCTCAACAAGATAGTCCGCCCCCTCCGGTTTGGAAGCCAGGATTGATCCCGCAACGCATCCCTGCCGGAATCCCTTCTTCGGCAGGTCGGCGGAACTCACTGCTTCATAGAGTTTCTTCGCCTCTTGGAATTTACCCGCTTTAATTTTTTGTTCAGCGGCAAGAAAGCAGGCGGATGCGGCCGCCTCACGGACTTCAGACGAAGAGCATTTCAAAGATGCAGACAGAGTTTCAACAGAATTCTTGTCAGCAATCATTCCCAAAGCAAGCAGGGCCTCCCTGCGAACACCACCTTCAGGGTCTGCAGCGAACTTACGCAGGGCTGGAGCAGACTTCACATCACGCAAAGTGCCGAGAGAATTGATTACTCCCTTGAGCATACCGCCTTTAACTGTTGAAAGCGCGCTGCGCAATGCGGCAGCCCCTTCAGGCCCGGGGATATTCTCCAAACCACTGCGGGCATAATCTGAAAGCTTCCCGTCTGAGAGCAGTTCGGCCAGTTCAGGAACCAGCACAGCTGTTCCGAACTCCCCGGCCTGCTGACATGCACGGGCCTTCTCATAAAAAGAGGCATCCGCAGACTGCAATGTCTCGAGCAGTGCCCGGGAGCGGGAGGGATCAATTTCTGCGGCATGCGCCGATAATGCGAGGCACACTCCAACCAGACCCGATAACACTGACATTCTGCTAAGTCTCAAATCATTAAATTGACGATGCACAATGTCCAATATCCAACAAGGGACATCCTGAATCCACGTTTTTACGAGGTCATGGCCCCCCGTTACAGCATTAATCATTTCGTTATTCATATAATTCTTTCCTGAAAACCTACAGTCAATAAAACTAAACACCTGACATTTAAACGCATTGCGTTTAAATGTTAAGGCTCCACGGCTGACGGGCTGCCCGGCTGCGCATGCGGTTGGCCTCCTCATCATTAACAAACTCCTCTTTCACGGGATCAAAAGTGATCTTGCGTCCTAACTGCCAGGAAAGCTGTGCCGCAAAACAGGCCATGTGGGATTTACGCATGATATCCTCGTTGCAAATTGTTTTTTTTCGCGATTTTACGCAATCAAAGAAATTGCGGCCATGTGATGCGGCACTGGTGCCGACGCGTTTGAAAATTTTTCTGCGGTTTTTCATGAGATTATCAGAGAGCAGAATTTCACTGCTGTCACCGGTCTCAACCCAGCCTTCATCACCTTCAAAGCGGACCGGACATGTGCCTGTTGATGTTTTATACTGCGGTGAACGATCACCGAAAGCATCCGGCAGAAAATCGCAGACAACCTTCACGCCGTTAGCATATCTGCCGATGATCTTCGTATCTGTCGATTCAAATTCCAGCGGGGTTGTGTGATCGGCCCGATTAGCCCACTGGCAGAGGTCGAGAGTATGCGCACCCCAGTCGAGGAAATTGCCTCCCGCCTCGAAATCGTGGTGTCCACGCCAGCCACCCTTCACATATTTGCTGTTATACGGACGCCAGGGAGCGGGGCCAAGCCACATATCCCAATCGCAGATTTCTTTATCGGGCTCCGGTTCTGCAGGCAGCCATTTGTATGATTTTTGGGGAACATATACAGAAGCATGAAGAGTTTGCAGATTGCCGAGTACACCCTTCTGTGCCATGCTTACGGCATAACGGAAATTAGACTGACTGCGACGCTGAGTTCCGGCCTGAAATATACATCCATAACGTTTTATACCATCGGAAAGCTTCTGAATCTCGGCAATCGTCATTCCGCAGGGTTTTTCACTATACACATCCTTGCCAGCCCTGGCAGCAGCCAGAGAGGCAAGCGCATGCCAATGATCACCAGTGGCAATCAGAACGGCATCAATATCCTTGCGGGCCAGCAATTCACGGAAATCCCTGTAAAGTTCACAGTCCTTATTGCCGTAGTGATTATCCACCATTTTCTTGATAGTCTCGCGACGTGATTTCTGCACATCACAGTCAGCAACAAATTGGACATCCTTTTCAGGCAGCATAACTGAGAGGTCATATTTGCCGCGCGGACCGAGTCCGATGCCCCCCAGTATAATACGTTCACTCGGTGCAACCGCACCATCACGCCCTAGAGCAGAAGCCGGAATCAGAGTCGGAGACACAACCGCACCGGCTGTTGCCAAAGATTCCTTCATGAATCCACGTCGGGAAATTGCGCGGTGAATTATTTTTTTCATATTCTTTTCCCATTTATGTTTTCTTGTGTACATTAAACGATGAATACGAATTGTGACACACATTCAGCGTTTTTACAAGCTGGTATTATATTATGATAGTTGCACAATTTGACTCACAATAGATGACACCGAAGCAAGTTCAGTAACTACTTAGAACATCACTGGTTGACTCATAATACATGACACCCAACAATAAGGGCATAAAAATGAGTAAATCAGCAACAAATGAGTATATTAAAAAGACACAAGAACGTTATTCGGCAATGCTTACCCGTGCGGCCAAAAGTAGTGTACTTGATGGATTTTGTCAAACGACGGAATATGACCGTAAGCATGCGATTAAACTTTTAAATGGAAAAACTGGTAACAGAGTTAACAAAGCTGGGAGAAAAGCAAAATACGGAGACGATGTTAAAACTGTTCTGAAAAGCATTTGGTTGACAAGTGACCAGTTGTGTTCAAAG
>JAWOEI010000138.1:0-13810 GCA_046482825.1 Kiritimatiellia bacterium | reverse complement strand
CCCAAACAGCAAACTGAAGTTTGAACTACAAACAAAAGAACGTTTGTAGTACACGCTTCAGCGTGCTTTTTCGAGGTTTTGATGAGCCGGTTCAACAAGAAAAAATCGCACCCTATGAGAGGCTACTCAATATACTTGAAGAGAGCTGATATATGCGATATGTTATATATTTAAATACGACCCCTGGTGTTTGCGCGCTATTCGTTTTCTGAAAAAATGAGATTCACACATATTCGAATTCTGGTACAATTATGGTCATGAAGCAATATTTATTCACCGACTATTTTGAGAATGAGGTATTGCGAAAGAGACCTTACATCAAAAAGGAATGGTGTGAGAACGTTGTCGATAACCCTCTTAGAGTTGAACCACAGGAACACAACCGTTTCCGGTTCTGGGGAGTTGTTGAAGAATTTGACGGAAAGATTTTTAGAGTTGTTACCCTGAGTGATAAAAGAACAATTCATAATGCATTTCCGGATAGAGGTTTTAAACATGAAACTTAAATACTATAAAGAAACAGATTCTATATATATTGATCTATTGTCAACTCCAAGTGCATCGACCACTGAGATCTCAGAAGGCGTGATGCTAGATTATGATAATAATGGAAATCTGACGGGTATTGACATAGATAATGCCAGCAAAAAGATTGATTTAAGCGAGGTCATTCTAAGCAGTTTGCCAACAGGCTTACAAGCTCAACCAGCATAACCCAGTCAGAACCAGCAGGTGCACAATATCCGGGGCGCATTGGGGTCAGGCGCATTGGGGTCAAACCTCAAAATAGAAAATAGCGATTGACGGGTGTTTTGCTTTCTAATATTCTTTCGGCATGGCTAGAAAATTGGATTTTGAGGGGCCATACCCGTTGCGTCAAATAAAAATGACGCAACGCGCTCGCCATTCGGCATGGGGACGACAAAATGAACGTGAACATACTCATACTGATAATCCTGATCGCGATAGCTATGCCTTGTCTTATCGCCTTTAGCCTCATCCGTTTTGCACCTCGAGCACGGTACTTGCCCGCGATTCTGCTCGGTATAGTAGGCTTCTATTTCTTCATCTCGGGCGGCAACACCAAGTCCGCAGGTCCGGACGTATCCGGTCTAGGTGGTTTTGGCAGGGCCGGAGAGTTGCTCATTGGAGGAGTCTTTATTCTCTCGGCCGGAGTTGCATTACTGCTGTCCTTTCTGATGTATAGGTGGTGGAGATCTCGACATGAGAGGTAAGCAGGGCTTCGATTGGGCGCAGCTCGCGATCCGCTTCCTATTTGGATTCTTCCCGGGTATCCTGCTGGGGTTCGGTTTCTGGATCCAGATGTGTCGTCCTGCGAATAGCCTGGGCTTGATGGAGCACATACCTCGTCTTGTTACCGAATGGTTTGGTTTAGAACAGATCGTTGACACGGGAACGGTTGGAACTACTGTTGTCGCCATATTCGCGATCACATCGGGATTGATTGTGACCGTTTGGCCCTCAATTGCGAAATGGGTTTTCCAAAGATAGTGGAAGAGGAATCTGGAGAGCGGAGGAACACGAAGGAATATGAGGACACGCACACATTTGTTCTGTGTCGCATGGATCTATGCACTCCTTGGCCTGATTCATGTCGTGCCGGGCACAGTCTTTGCCGTAACTTATTGGCAACAGGCGCAACAGTACTCGGGTGTAGGTGAAGGGATTAGTCTGATGTTCACTGCGTTTGGTGTTCTGGCGATCGGTATCTCCCTGATCTACTTCCGAGTCTCCCTTGTCTACTTCTACACGGCATTTGGAAGACTGTTCTTTCCCGGTCGTGTTGCAGTCGTTCTTACCATGATTATAGGATTCCCCTATGGCTCTGCCGCCGGTGCTTACGCATTGTATGTCAGAAACAAACACATGATGATCACAGAGGGAACCGAACCAGAGAATTGACCCGTACCCAGTGCAGCCGCGCGGACGCGGGCGGCTGCACCGGTCCGATCATTCTGATCGTTCGGCGGGACGATAACAGACTTGACAAGAGTATAACAATGGTTATACCATGGCATCATGAAAACAGCAATATCCATACCTGACGACGTGTTTGCACGAGCGGAACAATTCGCCCATCGACGGAAGATTGCCCGCAGTACTCTGTTCACGGCGGCCGTTGACGAGTATATTAAACACCATAAGGAAGATGATGTGACCCGGAAACTGAACGAGGTCTATGCGAAGGAAGACTCTTCGCTCGACCCCGTCTTCGCACGGCTCCAGTCACTTTCGTTGCCGAAGGAGGAATGGTAGTGCAGCGCGGAGAAATTTGGTGGGCAAGTCTTCCAGACCCAGCCGGATCGGAGCCGGGCTATCGCCGCCCCGTGCTTGTCGTGCAATCCGATACATTCACGCAAAGCGAGATCAAGACCGTCATCTGTGCTTCCGTCACGTCCAATCTGCGCCTTGCCGCAGCTCCGGGAAATGTCCGCGTTTCAGCACGTTCATCCGGCCTGCCCAAACCTTCAGTCGTGAACGTTTCACAGGTAGCGGCGCTGGATAAAACATTCTTGCAGGAACGGGTCAAGACGCTCGATGCACAGACGGTGCGACAGGTCGATGACGGACTTCGCTTAGTTCTGAATCTGTAAGAACCGTCGAATCAAACAGTTGGAGCCTACGCGGAATACCGCGCCGCTCAACTACACATTATCGGGCGCATCTGCGATTATGTTGTGCGCAACATAATCGCAGATGCGCCCGAACACCAATGAACCGGCACGGTTTTTCCCGAAGAACAGGGTATTGACCGACTCTTAGAGGGATTTCAGGATTGATTCAGTCCGCCGTTACAGATAAACTGTAGCTCAATAGAAAAAAATTAAAACCGGAGATTTTGACTGATGAAACCCCTCTTTATTGTGATTTCAGCCCCCTCAGGCGCAGGAAAAACCACACTTTGCGACCTGTTGCTCCAGAGCTATCCTGACTTGTGCTATTCGGTTTCCTGCACAACCCGTGAACCGCGCATAAATGAAGAGGATGGAATCGACTATCACTTCATACCGGAAGAAAGCTTTGAACGATTGCTTGATGAAGGAGCTTTTCTGGAACATGCCGAAGTACATGGCAACTATTACGGCACACTTAAAGATCCTATTTACGACGTGCTTAAACACAGACAGTGTATGCTTCTCGACATTGATGTAAAAGGCGCTGATCAGATCAGAGATTATATAGAACAACTCGCGGACGACGATCCGCTGAAAACAGGGTTCGTCGATATATTCATTAAACCGCCGTCACTTGAAGAACTGAAGGAACGTCTGGAAAACCGCGCAACAGATGATTCCGCGGTTATTGAAAAACGGCTCGCGAATGCCGCTGAAGAAATGCGACATGAAAATAAATACCGTTACAGAGTGACGAACGATGACATTAAAACGACCTTTAAGAAAATTTGTGATATAATTGATGTGAATGCTGAGCTGATATAGACTGCGAATAATGCTAATGAGTGCAGATTATCCGGCAGGTCGCAAAGCGCATGGCTTCTGGTATGCTGACATAACTTTTTTTTGCTGTACATCATACACCGTGCGCTGAGATTTTTGCTGGCATTATGTGTGCGTATGAGGTGATTATGAAAAATACAGTACTTCTGGGTGTGACCGGATCTATCGCTGCTTACAAGGCCTGTGAGCTGGTTAGACTTTTTATAAAAAGCGGCCGCTTCGAGGTGAATGTTCTGATGACCAGTGCAGCGACAGAGTTTGTAACACCCCTCACGTTTCAGACGCTGTCACAGAACCCGGTGGCGCTGAATATGTTTGAGCGCCCTCAAGAATGGTCTCCTGAACACATATCGCTGGCGGAAAAAGCCGCCATATTCATTGCAGCACCCTGTACCGCCAACGTAATTGCAAAGCTAAGTCACGGTCTGGCCGACGACATGCTCACATCCACCGCCCTGGCATGCCGCTGTCCCCGGCTGATTGCTCCGGCAATGAACACAGGTATGCTGGAAAACCCGACCACAGAAGAAAATATCGCACTTCTGAAATCGCGCGGCACGTATTTCGTTAAACCGGATAACGGTGTTCTGGCGTGCGGAACCGAAGGACGAGGACGAATGGCTGAACCTCAGAAGATTTTCGAAGCAGCTGTCAGCATCCTGAGTGCCACATCTCCCGCAAAAAACGCAAATCACTTCAGCAAAAACAGCTTTCCCTCCACTGAAGATCCTTGAGCCTGTCCAACTGTTTTTCAACCGGAACACACAGCTTTTCCGCCTGAAGCTGCGCTGTTCAGAATACGTTTAAAGGCATTATTCGAGCGGATCATATAATTTCCGTCCAACCATAGTGAAAGCAACTTCAGTATGAGAAATCCGAAAATCATAGAATGGGAAAAGCCCCTGTACGATCTTCTGAGAGAAGTCGATACGCAACTGGAATCTGAATTCGGCGATATATTACCGAAACACCCATCACGCCCGGAACACGGCACAACTTCAAATCCGCAGAATGACGGTCTTTTCCGTGTGACAGCAAATTTCACTGCGGGCTACGGCTCAACACACGGAAAGGGCTATACTCTTGATATAGATTTTGTGACACTCTCGCAAGTTGATGAAAACAGACAGCGTACAGTGGAAAAGCGGGCACTCAGCCTTATCCAGGAAGGACTCGATAGCCGGATGCCCGACAGAAACTTAGAGGTGAAACGCGACGGCAGATGCTGGAAAATTGTCGGTGATCTTTCATTAAAGTAAACACATGAGAAATTTTTAACCATTAATCATGAATCCGGAAATCACAGAAGTAATACCGCAGACACTTGGGTGGGGTACATTTATTCATGTTCTCAGTGTAATAATTCTCACCGTGCATGTACTGCGCCGGCCGGGGGAACCGCGTACTTCCCTGCTATGGATTTTCTTTGCTGCAATTTTCCCGCTGCTCGGAGTAACAGCCTATATTCTTTTCGGAATCAATACCGCTGAACACAAAGGCTGGGAAAAGCATTATTCCGATATACGTTTCAACCGTATTCTCTACCGTTTCAGGGAACCTACTGATCCTATGGAACTCGCAAAACGAGGCAAACGCTGTCATAAAGTGCGTCCTGAACCGGAAAACCTTGTTGTTCTCAACAGAATATTCGACAGGACAGGCCCCTATCATCCCCTGCTGGGAGGCAACAGCATTATATTGCTGGAAAACGCGGAATCAGCACTGGAGGAAATGTTCACAGCCATAAACAATGCCTCAAGAAATATAAATCTCTGTACATATATACTTTCAGACGACGAAATCGGCCGCCGGCTTATGGAATCCCTGAAAGAACGAGCACACGCAGGAATCAAAGTCAAACTCATGTATGATGCCTTCGGATCAGCAAAAGCCAGCCTGAAATGTTTTTTCCACCCCTATAAAAACATACCGAACTTAGAAATCGCAGGTTTCTCACAAGTGAATATCCTCAAAAGAAAATTCCAGCTCAACAACCGTAACCACAGGAAACTCCTGGTAATCGACAGCCGGACAGCATTTACAGGCGGAATCAATTTTCACGATGTCTATATCACAAAATCCGGCCGAAAAGGAATCAGAGACTATCACTTCAAACTGAGCGGTCCCGTAGTGGCGGATCTGCAAGACACATTTCTGCGTGACTGGTTTTATATGACAGAGGAACCGGCGGACACACTGCTTTCACCCGAATATTTTCCGGTTCCTGAAAGCTGCGGAAAAAGCGCTATACGTGTAATAAACAGCGGACCGACACATGATGAAAAAGGCATTACTCTGCATACTCTGGTTGCTGCAGCCAACCTTGCAGAACAACAACTGCTGATAATAACACCTTATTTTGTTCCGCCTCGGTCCCTGGTTCTGGCATTACGCCTGGCAGCTCACCGCGGCGTTGATGTGCGTGTACTTGTTCCTGAAAAAAACAATCACCCGGCGTTACAGCAGGCCTCTCACGCACTTTACGAACCGCTTCTTCTTTCAGGAGTCAGAATCTTCGAACTAAGCCCCCCTTTTATACACTCAAAAGCCACGATAATTGATGACGAAGCAGCCATTATAGGCAGTGCGAACCTTGACCCGCGAAGCTTTTACATGAACTATGAAACCAATCTGGTGGTTTTTGACAGTGAGTTCGCTACCACCCTGAAACGTTCGCTGATCGAAGAACACAAAAAGGCAAAGGAAATAACACATGTCAACTGGAATCAGAGATCCAGCCTGAAACGTTTTGTTGAAAATTTTTTCAACCTCTTTCATCCCATAGCATAAACTTTTATACACCGATCAACGGGGCTGAACAAATTTATTTTTAATAACTTTATTTCTTCATATTTTATGATTTTATGCCCTGTTCTCCAAATCAAGGATTGATATTCTGATGAAAATATTGGCTATATCCGATATACACTACAGCGATCTTTCGCGTTGCATAACGCGGAAAAACGAACCGGACGCTGTTCTGGGGAGGACTTTGATTAAAAAAACCTTTCTCAGGCTGGAACATATGGGTATAAGACCGGATGTGACAGTTCTGCTGGGGGATCTGCTGCAGGGCGATACACATCCTTCAGCAAAACTGGATTTAATCGCCTTGAAAGGAGAATTAACACGTTCCGGCATTCCCTTCCTGGCCCTGCCGGGCAATCACGATATAAACCCAGATGAATTCAATAGAATCATGGGCACAGAACCGGGACTTCACATATTTAACGGCTATGGTTTTATAGTTTACAACGATGTTTTCGAAAAACATGACGACTGCGATACCTGTATAAGAACTCGTAATTGTATTGAACAGACCAGCCGGATAGCCTCTCAGAATCCAGGACTGCCGCTGATCGCCCTGCAACATGCGCCTGTCTATCCATCAATCAGCAGTAACTACCCCTACAATCCCCTCAATGCATCCAGTATTCTCCATAGTTACACCGAAAACAATATTCTGCTGTCACTAAGCGGACATTATCACGAAGGAACACCACCGACCACCCATAAGGGAGTCTTATATCATACAGTCCCGGCCTTAAAAAATGCTCCGTTTTCCTTCTCCCTGATAGAAATACACAATACTGAAACAGAAATCCGGACAATCCCTCTTCAAATGAAAGAGGATTTCATAAGAGATACCCACTGTCATACTGAACACGCCTACTGCGGAACCACAACCGACACCGCCAAATGCATTGCCCTTTCTAAAAATCTGGGGATTAATAAACTCTGCATCACAGAACACGCGTTTCAACTTTATTTTCCCAAAAAACAGGCTCTGTCTTTTATATGGCAGTCACATCCCGAAATGGTTGCGGACATCTGGAAAACAACGGATCGCGGACGCATGCGCAATTACCACGACTATATACGCGCTGTACGCTCGGATTTTGTGAAAACCGGCCTTGAACTCGATCTCTACGGCGACGGCCGGTTACTGCTTGCTCCGGAAGATATGGAATTCGGATGGGACATTCTTGTCGGAGCTGTGCATTTCATAGAGGGATTCCGACGTGGCAGCATAAACCAGAGCACAGCGGAATCTCTTTTCATACGGGATCTTGAACGCATGCTTGCACACGGTGTGCATGTCATAGCACACCCTTTCCGTTTTTTCGGTCGAAACAATCTGGAAACTCCCAGTCATCTATACAGACCTGTCGCAGAACTGCTGGCACATTACGACACGGCAGCCGAAATCAACTATCACACGCATTCGCCTGATCCCGATTTTATAAGAACCTGTGTCGCATGCGGTGTAAAACTGACCCTGGGATCCGATACACACGACCTTGCCGAAGCCGGAGAATTCTATCCGCATATCGAGCTCATGAAACGCGCAGGAATCAAACCCGGAAACATGAAGAATCACCTTCTGGAACTTTGACCCTTTTCCGACTTAACGGAAACAAACATGGCGCTGATGAAGAACTTTTCGGCGCAATGTTAAAAATTATTTCTCATTTGCAGCCACATCAATATATTTGAGCCCCCGCATAATTGCATCAGCAATCGCCTGCATTCCCCTGTCCCCCGGATGAGCAGCAACGCCTGTATGCCGGAAAGAGCGTTCCGAACGCGCAAAATTTCTCTCATCTTTGCACAGAGCTCCGATATAGACATAAATGCCGCCAACGGACTGACAGACTTTTTTAAGCGCATTATCCTTTGCTTTGTCCGCCCAGAAGCAGCTACGCACAAGAATAACGGGATTATTATCACCCCGGATATCTTTAAGCAGCTTCTCAAGCTTCCCGGCAAAGAGAGCTTTACTTTCATCCGTTTCCAGCTCGGGTACATTTTCACCGATGGCAACAACAATCAGGTCAGGAGAAAATTCTTTGGCTTTGCTGACCAGAGATGCAGTGTCATAATCGACATGCTTACGCTCGAAAGTCGCAATGTTCTTCGCTAGTATCTGTGGAGCAAATCCGCTTTTCTCAGTTAACGCACGCAAAACACAATGCACATAATCCCTGTCTTCAGAACTGGCGGCCATCCCCCAATTACCCTCCCAGCCGATTTCCTCCTTCGGACCATGATGGGTAATGCTGTTACCGAGAAACAGAACTTTTTCATAATCTTCAGCATTCACCGCAAACGCGTAACATAATAGACAAACTACAACCGACATTTTTTTTAACATACCGCATCCTCTCTTTGGTTCACTTGTGTCCAAAAAAATATTACTCCGAATTCTGTCAGAAAAACAGATGTTTTACAAGACAATTACGTCCCGACGGAACACTGTATGCAATCACCTTTTTAAAACGTATTACTTACACTTTTCCTGCAACACACGACGGGCATAATTAGCATAAAATCCCCGGGGATCTTCGGCATAATGACGCAGAACCGTCTCAGCTTTGCCGTTTGTATCGCCCAACCGATAAAGCGCAACAGCCAGATTAACCTCCATCAGCGTGCATCGTTTTTCCTCATGGCTGTAGTTTACGCGACTGTGAAAACCGGGAACCGGTTTGATTTCCGGTTTCAGTGTGATCCAATGTCCCTTAACCTCGGGGCGTTCCAGCAGACCAGCCAGAACATCCGCAAAGGCCGGATCACCGATGGACTGACATGCCACAGACAGAGCACGCGCCCTTCTTATAGAAAGTCTGTTTTTTGAAACCACAAGCTGTTCAGCCCTTGCAATGACAGCCGGAACCGCTTTGCGGGATTTGATCCTTCCCAGTGCATAAATGTAAGAATCCATGCGGGCAAACCCGTTATCAATGCCCTTTCCCCATTTATCCCACCAGCCGTGTTCCTTAACCCAGTCAATCAGTTCATCTTCTCCCGACGGATCACCCAGCATAGCCAGCACATGGGCGTAAATCAAACTGATATCAGGATCTGTTCCGCTGCTGTGCGTTCCCAGCTCCCTGTATTTTTCAGTCAGATACACTTTGGAACGTTCAGGGGCCGCAAAAAGATACGGCAACCCACAGTAATTAAACATAACATCATGAGCCGCCATCTTTAAGCAGGCATCGGATATAGGATATGAATCGGTCTCATGCAGCACACTCTCCGGAATAATGCCGACATCAACCAGATGCTTCTGAAGTTCTTTGACAGGTATATCCCTCAGTCTGCAATTATTCTGAACTGCAAGATAAACGGCATAAGCCGCCGCATATCCCTGATTCTGTATATCAGGCTGCATGCGCATAATAGACATCGCGTCTCTGCACGCACTCATCCCTATTCCGGCAACAAGCAGACCGTCAATGGTTTCAGGCAGTAATGAGCGATACGGTGCATTCGCCTCCATTGTCACATGATTGGCTGTACGAATATTCTTTGTTTTAAAAAAATCGTGACTGGCACGTCCGTGCAGATCAAAGCGGCTCTTAAACTGGACAATTGTATCGGGGAAAGTCCGGGCTGTTAGAAAATCCAGCGCTTTAACCCGATAAACGCCCCGAATACGGCGACGCTCGCGGGAATTCACAATCTGAGATACATCCCATCCGGACTCTGTCATCTGACGAGTTCTCAGACTGAAAAAACATAGGTCCGAAGCATCACGGTCATCAACAAAGGCAAAGTCGTTATTATGCCCCCTCGCCCCCAGAAAGATAACCGCCTGCCCGGCACCCTGTCCAATAAGTTCCTCATCCATAAAAAACTCGGTGGGTGCCCCGGCAGCCGCAGCCACATCAGCATTGCCGGTAGCATCAATAACGGCTTTTGAAAGAACAACACCGCGCGTGCCGTCAGGCATCACCACAATTACACCTCGCAGAATATTCCCATCCATGAAGGCACCGACAACCATGCTGCCGAACCAGACCTCACCGCCCCCTTCAAGCACAGCGGTCCGGTACCATTCACCCTTTGCCTGAGATTTAAAATGTCCAGCGGCCTTGACCTCCTTGTCGATAATTTCTGTGAAACCCCGCTGATTTCCGTAATAATACCCGCATACCATCCCCGAAGTCTGCACTCCCCCCAGTTCACAAAGCATATCAATCACAATGGTTTTCAAACCATTGCGTACAGCTGCCACAGCGGCAGGACCACCGCTTGTTCCTCCTCCGGCAACAACCAGATCAGCCTCGGCCAGAACCGGCAGATCACGCTCAGACAACTTCACCTCGCCGGTTGCAGCCACATAAGGAGCTGTCAGAGAGCCCCGGACTTCACGGATGTCAGCAATTACAGCCCCCGATCTTTCCCCTCGCAACACAACACCTGCAGGAGCTTCACGTAACTTCGCCTCTTTAGCAACTCTCTTGCCAAGTCGCATACCAACCCTGACGGCACCGCCCGGACGCGCCAGATGAGGCGCAGCTTCACGCGAAATGTCAGCCATAGGTCCAAGCACATACAGGTGCGGAACATTCACCGGCTTTAGTGAATCCAGATTCACATTGCGCGCATACGGCCATTTGCCCTCCAGCGGAGCCCTGGACTTTATATGATCGGGAGGAATAAAGAAAATGCGGTCAGCGGCCTCCATCTGCAGCTTTGTAAAAGTCTTATTACGAGCAGCCTGCTCGGCATTCATGACAGAACGCGGATCTCCACCGGCAAACCGCACCTTGAAATTACATTCAAACAGGGCCGGCTTAATACTGCTTGCTCCGGAAATTTTAAATACAGAAGGGTCCGGGTTCCAGCCCTTATGACGAATCACGCTGCCGCCGCAATCCGGAGGGAAAGCGCTTATCACCACACGCGAAACCTTATACTCACCCTCCGGAAAAGACGTTATCTCGGCGCCCGCCTGTCGGGCTAGCAGAGCACGGGAGCCCGCATCTATCACAACCTTGGCCTTGATTGCCTGACGGCCGCTGCGGTTAACTATAACCACTCCGGCAACCTCACCCTTTTCATCCGTAAGAATATCCGTTGCATACACACCCGTCAAGAATGGGATGCCGGCATTGAGCAGGATACTGTCCAAAGTTTTCTTAACCTGAAGAGGAGTCGTGTAACACTTCCGTTCTGTGATTTCTGAAACATTATTGGTCTGCGCAAACATCTTCATCATCAGGTCTGAAGATCTGATTTCATTTCTATGCGCCCACAGACGTAAAGTGCCAGCGAACTCCTCACCCAGAGCCCATGACGGTGAAACAAGCATAACCGAAGCCCCTGCCTTTGCCGCGGCCTCCGCTGCGGCAACCGCACCGCAGGTGCCCCCAACGACAACAACGTCAACATCCTGTATTAGGGGAATGCTCTTGCCACCCTCAGTCAAGGTCTTCGCCTGCATGCTGAAAACGGCAAGAACGACCGTAAAACAAAATATAATACTCTTCATTAACTTCTCACTATTTTTTTACATTCATATCAAACTGCCTCAGCTCTTCCATCACTGCTCAGCAGGGATTCTGCACTCCCTGTGTCATCGTCTTTCCACAAACGTCATTCGCTCAGAACATATCCAGCATATCGTACAAACACACCACGCCAGTCATCAATATAATCTGTGAGAATACTGCGACCTAGTCCATCGACATCTCCACAACGGTAAAGAGCGGAGGCAGCAAACAACTCGATCATAGCTTTGGGAAACTCCGGTGTTTTAATTGAGTCTGGATTTTTGCCGGTATCGGCGTGCCCCGTTATGCCTGGTTTATTGAGGAATTCCGCCAGGCCTGCGGCAGCGGATGAATCACCGATGCGCCCCAGAGCCATCGTCACCGCACGTAAACGGTTGAAGCCGCTGTCAGAATCACATTCCTTGAGTTTTGCAAGCAGGACGGGTACAGCCGATTTATCCTCGGGAATGCCAAGCAGCCACATAACACTGTCAATCTCAGGCACATCCAGAAAGCCCTCCCAGTCATAAGCAGGTCCCTTGCCAAGAGGCTGTTTATTCAGCCAGCCGGAAAGCATCGGAATGCCAGAGGGCTCCCCCAGCAGGCAGAGAGCCTTGGCCTTGGCCATATCCGGATTTTCTCTGAGGGATATCAGCAGAGGTCTGATTGAACGCCTGCCGCCGCGAGCCAGGGTCAGCAGGTTGGCCCGCTGTGACGGATCACGCGAGGCCTTTGCGATTTCTTCATCAGTCGGCTCAGGAAACTCACCGGAGATTCTCTCAAAATCCTCTTCAGGTAGAATATCCATCTCGACCAAATGCTTCTGCAAAGCCTTGACATCGACAGCGCGAGGAAGAGTGTTGTTCATCAGGCAAAGGGCTGCTGCATAACCCGCAGCGTAACCTTCGTTGATCACATCCGGGTTCATGCGCACCATGGCCTGCACATCGTGGGTGGTTGAGTGACAGCGTCCGACCATCATAATGCCATCCAGACCGGCAGGCAGGATTGCCCGCAACGGGACATTGACCTTTACACTTTCTTTGACATGCTTTGTCTGCAGCATGAGTCCCCCGAAACTGTAATCGCTGTCATAATAGCCGTGCGGATCAAAGGCGGATGCGGAAACGCAAATGACATCGGGATAAGTGCGGCCAGCATTCACATCCAGCTCATTGATCACATGATCCCCTTTCACCCGGCGGGTTTCACGTATCTGCGCCATCGGCATCCCGTCCCAGACCTTCTTTTTTACAGCCTGACCCGCCAGCATCTGATGAATGGTGGAACCGGTGATATCAATGGGATCGAATGGCATCACATTCTCATAAAGTTCGATATTCTTGAACGAGGCCTCCTCGAGACATAGGTCGCCGTCGTTAACGTAAAAAGATTCCGCTTCGGCTGCCGCACAGATATCGGCCTCACCCGAGGCGTCGATAATAATTTTTCCGAGAACAACCCCGCGTCCAAGCCAGGTGGCAATCTCGACACCGCACACACGCCTGCCGTTCATCACCGCGCCCATAGCCTGCGTATGATACCAGACATCAACGCCGGCTTCCTTCACCATCTGCGGATAAGCCCACTTTCTTTTTATCCACTCCTGATTGAAACCACGACGATAACCGCGCCAGTAGGACCGGATACCCAGGGCAATGTTACCTCCGATAAAGCCAGCCTGTTCAACGACCAGTGTTCTCACACCGGCACGGCCTGCCGCAATGGCGGCTGAGAGGCCTGCGGGGCCCCCCCCGACCACCACCAGGTCGTAATCACCCCACACAGGCAGATAGCTTTCAGGCTGCCGGACTACCTCCGCTTTATTCCGTCTGTATGGACGCTCGCTCTGGTTAAGTTCTTTGACAACGAGATTAGGCACACTGAAGTGTGTACTACGAACAGAGCCGCGCTTAATACCGCTTTCAGCCTGCTCCCCGTTCGTAGTACAAGCTTCAGCCTGCTCTCCGTTCGTAGTACAGGCTTCAGCCTGCTCTCCCCCGTTCGTAGTACAGGCTTCAGCCTGCTGCAGAGGCACTGGCGTTG
>JAWOEI010000136.1:0-11168 GCA_046482825.1 Kiritimatiellia bacterium | reverse complement strand
TAAAATCGGCTTGTGCGCCAGCTTGATCACCGAAAGGGACACGATGCCCAGCAGAATAAACAGGATCACCCGTGGCTCGAAGCCGTTGAGCACCAGGCCCAGGGCAATGCTCGCCGCGGGCGGGTGCTCGGTGTTGGTAATCACTGGTTACGGCAGCAGATGTCAAATGGACTTTCGACACGATCATGGATCCCGGCAATCCTACAGGCCCCCACAAAATCATACTAGGCAAATTCCACTCACCTGAGATAATCAGCAGGCGCACAATACGTTTCCAGGCCGAAAAGGTTCACTGGATGAACCTGGTAGCTCTCAGCGGATTTGAAATTATGCCGAAACACGCATATGAAAAAAGCGATTTTTCAAAACTGGATTTCCGCAACCCTGTTGTCTCAGGGCCTTACACCGTTGACCGGATCAGAGAACAGGTGGAAACACGGATGAAACGCCGGAATGACTGGTGGGCGGCAGACAGAAAATCAAATCAGAATATCTGGAATTTTGATTATATCTCATTCCGATACTTCACCAGTCAGGAAAACGCCTTTGAAGCTTTCAAAAAAGGTCAGGTGGATGTTCATGCGATTTACACCGCACGTCTCTGGATGAGAGAATCCGCCGGAGAAAAATTCATCCGGAACTGGATTGTCAGACAGCGCATCAAAAATCACAAACCTGTCGGATATCAGGGGTTCGCATTGAACACCCGCCGCTTTCCTTTTGACGATGTCAGAGTGCGCAAGGCTCTGGCACATTTGGTGGACAGAAAAACCATGAACCGCACCATGATGTTCAACGCTTATTTTCTGCATCGCTCTTTTTTCGAAGATCTATATAAAGAGGGTGAATGTACGAATACTTTCTACGAATTCAATATAGACAAAGCCAGACGGCTTTTGAAAGAAGCCGGGTTCAGAATCAATCCGGAGACGGGATACCTCAACAAAAACGGACGCGAACTTGCCTTTGAATTCCTGATGAGAAGTTCGAGTTCTGAGAAATTCCTGGTCCTTCTGAATAACGCACTGAAAGAAGCGGGTATCCGCATGACACTGGTCCGTAAAGACATGGCGGCCTGGGTGCGGGATATGGACTCATACAACTTTGATGCAACCTGGGCCGCATGGGGTGCCGGAATACATCGTGACCCTGAACAGACATGGCTCTCCTCCGAAGCGGACCGTCCGTCTGGCAATAACTACACCGGTTTTAAAAACGACAAAGTTGATGCTCTGATCGAAAAGCAGAAGACCAATTTCAATTTGCAGGAACGCAATGAGATCTGCCGGAAAATTGATAAAATCCTGATGGATGAGGTTCCATACGTTCTGTTGTGGAATATAGATGCAACCCGCCTTTTCTACTGGAACAAATTCGGCACACCTAAAACAGTATTGAGCAAATTCGGAGACGAACGCTCACTCATAAGTTACTGGTGGTTTGACAGACAAAGCGAAAGCGAATTGCAGTACGCCATGGAAAACAAAGAAAACCTGCCAGCCAGGCCGAAACTGATAATTTTTGATGAAACACTCGGACAAGAAAAACTTAACTGAAACCGCGAGTAATACTATACACGCCGGGATTGAAGCTCACACCCACTAACCCCCTAACCCCTGAAAAATATGTTTCCTGTAAAACTGGACAGACCCCTGATAGTCTTTGACATTGAAGCAACAGGCACCAGCCCGCGGGCCGACCGTATTATCGAACTGGCAGCCATCAAAATTGAACCGGACGGCACACAGCATAAACGCTGCTGGCTGCTCAACCCGGGAATTCCCATTCCCGTTGAAAGCATTGCCATCCACGGCATTACCGACGAAGTTGTAAGTTCATGCCCGACCTTCAAGGATAAAGCGCTTGAAATACTTACCTTCTTCGGCGAAGCGGATTTGTCGGGTTTCAACGCAGGCCGCTTTGACATCCCCATGCTCTCCGAAGAATTCAAACGAGCGGATATCATATTTGACCCTGACCGGCGAAGACTGCTTGATGCTCAGAGAATTTTTCATTCGCGGGAACCCCGCAATCTTTCAGCAGCTCTTAATTTTTACTGCGGCAAAGAACATACCGATGCACATGGAGCCGAGGCTGATACTCAGGCCACGCTGGAAGTTCTTCTAGGACAGTTTCAACACTATCCCGATCTGCCGCGCGATATGGAAACACTGGATAAACTTCTCAATCCGCTGGATCCATTCAATGCCGATCGCTCCGGACGTCTGCGTTGGGTCGATAATGAAGTGACCATAAACTTCGGAAGAAAAAAAGGTGAGAAACTGCGGGACCTCGTTGAAAAAGATTCGGGATTTATCAAATGGATAATCAAGAATGACTTTCCACAGGATACCCGCAAAATATGCGAAAACGCACTCAACGGAATATTCCCTGAACCGCCCATACTCAAAAAAGTTTAATTGAACTTTCACGAGTCTTTTGCAAGAATGAGAAGATTGATAAGATACAAATAGGAGATTGAAATGAAAAGAGTTGTTCAGTGCCCTTCCTGTGATACCAAGTTGCAGATTTTTGATATGGGTAAACCTATCCAACAGAAATGTCCGCGTTGTAAACACGAATTTTTAATTGAGCCGGAAGGCAAAAAGAAACAGGATTCCGGACAGGAGAAATCAAAGGCGGAATCCACGGAAAACAAAGCTTCTTCCAATGCTGACCATCCTGAAAAGGCCAGTGCGGAAAAAGAGGAAAAGGTCAAGGAAAACGCTGAGAAAAAGACCGAAAAAAAGGAAAAAAGCAAACAGGGCGTCAAGGACATGAAAACGGCGGACAAAGCTACCGCAACGCCGGATGATAAAGAAACGAAAGATGAAAACAACAAGGATAAAAGCGGAAAAGCGGCACCGAAAAAAACCATAAAAACTGTCGGCAAAAATGACGCTATGACAAAAAAAGACGATTCAAAAGCAGATAAATCTGCACCCGCATCAAGCGCTGCACCTGCACCGGAACCACCGATAGCGGGACTTTCCGGCATGCAGTTCTGGATCATAATCGCACTTATTGCCTGCATGTTGATCATACAGATTGTGTTTGCGAAAAAGCTGCAGACTCAACTTTCGGTTATCAACGAAAATTATATCACCATACACAAAGAACTGAACAACTGAAAACAGTCCGCGGAAAATGAAAGTGATTTATGAACTCAGCTGAAATTGAAGCAAAGCTCAAAGAAATGATCGTCGAACGTCTCTTTCTGAACATAACTCCGGAAGAGATGGGAGTTGATGCGTCACTCATAGAAGAGTACGGGGTGGATTCCGTATCCCTTCTCGAACTGGTTGTAGGCCTTGAAGAAGCCTTCGGCATTATGATTGAAGACAGCGATTTCGACGTACGCAATTTCAGTTCTGTTGCCAATCTGCGCGATTTCGTGCAGGCACGGATATAGCTGATTGCAACGCTTTTACCCATCAAAGAGAAGCAGAGACCACAGAGGTCATTGCTTCTCTTTTTTTGAAAAAGCAAAGCTTTATCCGTTTCAGTATTTTACAACAGCCAGCGGCTCACCCTTGGCAACAGGTGCACCGTGTTCAACCAGAAATTTGACCACTGTGAGCGGTTTATCGGCCTTGATCTGGTTGAAAAGCTTCATTGCTTCAACTATACAGAGGGCTTCACCCGCTTTGACACTGTCACCATCTTTAGCCAGTTCAGGTTCACCGGGTGCAGCCGAACGATAGAATGTGCCGTTCAGCGGAGCATCTATGGTCGGCCCTTCCGCTGCGGCGGGAGTCTCTTCAGCAGGAGATGCTGGAGTTTGCGGCTCAGGCGCGGCAGCTGCCACAGCACTCAGATCAAGGGATGGAACCGCACCACTGACTGAACCTATGCTACCGACCAGTGAAACAATTCCGGCCGCAAGCTTGCCGATCTCAAGATATTTCCTGTCGCCTTCATTAACCGATGCCCCAGATGCAGGTACAGGTGCAGGGCTCTCATCCTCCCTGGCTTTCTGTTCTTCGACATCAGCAGGAATCGGATCACGCTCATCCTCGGGCTGCGCACGCCACTTGAAGTAACTCAGGGCAACCTCCGGGAATATGCAGTACGAGATAATATCCTCTTCTTTCTGAATCAGTGCAGAATCAAGTCCGTCGGCGGCATGTGCCAGACCGGGTTCAAGCAGATCGGCCGGACGACATTTTACAGGTTTTTCTCCATCAAGGATTTTTTCGGACAGCTTGGCCGGAATC
The DNA here is from genome assembly GCA_046482825.1 of Kiritimatiellia bacterium. Taxonomy (GTDB): domain Bacteria; phylum Verrucomicrobiota; class Kiritimatiellia; order RFP12; family UBA1067; genus M55B167. Next base: position 6,951 of record JAWOEI010000136.1, on the reverse strand, counting down.
TTTGCCGGAGCTCGTCCATACAGGCCCTTCACATAATTTTTCGTTTCCTGAGTAACCATACCGTAACGCTCACCGGAAAGCACGTTCAGGACTGACTGCACACCGACAATCTGGCTGGTAGGTGTTACCAGCGGAGGATATCCCATGTCTTTACGGGTACGCGGGAGTTCCTCCAGAACCTCAGAAAGACGGTCGAGCGCATCCTGCTGCGCCAGCTGATTGCGCAGGTTGGAAATCATGCCTCCGGGAATATGATGTTCGAGGACACCGGCATCAATCAGTTCCATCCTGGTTGCGGCAGGCTGACGTGTTTTTTTGAGTTCTTTGAAATAATTGTTAACCTTGGCGAGTTCCTTGTGGTTGATTCCCGTGTCATAACCCTCGCCCTCAAAGATAGCAACCATTGTTTCGCAGGGAGGCTGAGAAGAATATCCCGCCATTGTGGAGACCGCAGTATCCACGGTTCCGGCTCCGGCTTTCACAGCAGAAAGATACATAGCAGGAGCCATTCCGCTGGTCATATGCGAATGCAGCTGAACAGGAATCTTCAGTGCTTTCGTCAAAGCGCCCACCAGCTCCGTTGCCGCTCCGGGTGTCAGGATACCGGCCATATCCTTTATGCAAACCGTATCCGCACCCATGGATTCCTGCTCTTTCGCCATCTCAACAAATTTTTCAACGGTATGAACAGGGCTGAAAGTGTAGCTGATCGTACCCTGTGCATGTCCTCCGTATTTCTTGACTGCCCTTATGGCCATCTCAAGATTGCGGGAATCGTTCAGTGCATCAAAAATACGGAAGATGTCCATACCGTTCTCGCAGGCCAGTGCAATAAAACGTTCAAGAACATCGTCAGGATAGTGTTTATAACCCAGAATATTCTGTCCGCGAAGCAGCATCTGCAAAGGGGTTTTTTTGCACACGGATTTAATCAGGCGAAGCCGTTCCCAGGGATTCTCGCGCAGATACCGCAGACAGACGTCAAAGGTCGCCCCCCCCCAGCACTCGAGAGAATAATAACCTGTATTGTCAACATCCTCCGCAATTTCGAGAATGTCGTCAGTGCGAAGGCGTGTAGCCCAGAGCGACTGGTGCGCATCCCGCAATGTTGTATCAGTTATGCGGACTTTCGGTTTCTGCGTGGCTTTTGAAGTCTGTGTTTTATTTGCAGTTGTTCTCTTTTTCATAAATCCTTATCCACCTTTTTTTAAAATCAATGGGTTTATTATGACATTTTTACAAAAAATGTCACGTCCAAAATAAGGTATAATCGCAAACAAAATGCTCATGCCGCTACAGCTGCAATACCGGCTACCGCCAATGATGTATTGCGTCTGGGAAGCAACTCTGCAATTCATTTCCAAAATGCCTGAAACGACTGCTACACATCTTAAATGCATTTTCTCGCATTTTCCGGAAGCGTGCTGCCAGTCAGCGATACAGCAGAACCCTTTCTCTCTCAGCCATAAAGGGAGCATTATCCTTTTTCCAGCGCTTAAAGATTTCCCGGAGGCTCTCTCCTTTTTTCAAAGCGAGACGTGTTTCGGAACCACCGTAAAGTTTATCGAACCATCGCTGCCTGACACCCTTACAGCACCATATTCTGGCATCACCGAAGCAATCGGTCAGTTCGCGAATTATATGTAAAGAGCATTCTACAGGACGGAACATAGCCGGATCACTGATTGAAAGCCGCACTCCATTGATTTTGCGTCCCTTCCAGCAGCCGGCAGCGGCAGTATAACAGTGGGGATGAAATACAACCCCGTCAAGTTGCAGACTGTTCAGACGTGTGCAGAATTTTTTCCCCTCCAGCCATGGAGCACCGAACACGCGGAAAGTCATATTGATTCCCCGTCCGCAATCAATTCCGGGCAGGGCTTCGCTGAAAACCAGGGCGGGATAAACAAGTGCGGCCTCGCGACTCTTCAAAGCAGGCGAAGGCGGCATAAAATCACCCTGATATCCGTAAATCAAGGATCTCTCCCGTTTCCACCCCGACATGGGCACCACGACAGGCTCAAAGCCGGTTTCATCGACGGAACTCAGCCAGGCAACCGTTTCCGCCGGTGTCATTCCGTAAACCATAGGCAGACTGCAGGGAGCGACGAAACTCCTGAACCGAGGCTCAAGCATAGGGCCGTCAACCACATGGGGCAGAGGCACAGGACGATCTGTCACAATCAGATCAACTCCGTTCTCACGGCAGGCATCGTACATATTCAGGAGAGTTGCAAGATATGTATAGCAACGGACAGCTATATCCTGGAGATCACAAACCACAACATCAATACCGGCGAGCATCTCATCAGAAGGTTTACGCATCTCCCCGTATAGAGAATAGACAGGTATATCCCAGTCCGGATGCACAGTTGACCAGGTTTTCTCACCGGCTCCGGTCTGACCGAGAAATCCATGCTCAGGACCGAACAACGCTTTCAGCGATGATCCGAGAGTTCTGCGCATGGCCTGAGCTGATGTGGCGCCCCCTCTGACCAGGGCCGCCTGATGACTCAACAATCCGACTCTGCGACCTTTCAGCAGTTTCAGACGACGGCTTAACAGAACATCCATTCCGTAAATCACTTGAGAGTATCCTCATCATGATGAAGACGATAGTAGAGAACAGCAAGGCTGGCCGCAAGGTCTTCGCGCTTTACAACAACATGTTCAGGCACCATCAATCTGACAGGCGTGAAATTCCATATCCCCTTTACCCCTCCCGTAATCATTTCATCGGCAACTGACTGTGCATACTCGGCAGGCACTGTAAGTATGCCGAGGTGTACTTTCAGCATCCTGATCTTGCTGCATATCTGGCTGACGGGATACACCGGCACCCCTGAAACACTCTGATTCCGCCGGGTATTGATATCAAAAGCAGCAACAATCTCAAACCCCTGATCCTTGAAACCGGGATACCCCAGAAGGGCCGACCCAAGCCGGCCGGCTCCCGCCAGCACCGCATCAGTGCGGGTCAGACCACCTGTGAATCGTTCAATGGCGGAAATCAGCTCTTGAAGAGGGAAGCCCAAGCGCGGCTTTCCTACAGCTCCGGTTTTAGCAAAATCCTTGCGTACCACAATAGGATCAAAAGAGAGAGCTTTTGCAACCACAACCCCGGAGGCATAACTTTCACCGTTTTCCTCCATCTCACGCAGAACCCTCAAATAAAGAGGGAAACGCTTGATACTGCGACTCCCTGCTCCTCTTCTGGTTGAATCACTCATTAATGCTTTCCTCACTGAAAGAAATCATATTAGCACACAGACCATCAGGAATGAAGTGATAAAGATATTGAGCATTTCTGCAACACTGTCCATAGATGTATATGTACCTTCTGAGAACTGAATAAGAGAAAAAACGTGTGCAAGGCTGGTGGATCTTTTGAATTTCAAATGCTCTCTTTCAGTCAAGCTCAGCTATGGCTTTCCCAAGAACAGCTGCGGAATTCTCCAGGGCGGCACACTCCTCTTTAGGCAGACTGCCGACAACAATTTTTTCAACTCCCTGTCCCGATACAACACAGGGAAGACTGAGGCAGACATCCCTGATTCCAAACTCACCGTTAAGTTTTGTCGATACAGTAAGCACACTGTTCTCATTTCGCAGAACAGCCGTCGCTATACGCACAAGAGCCATACCGACTGCAAACCAGGTCGCCCCCTTGTAATCAATAATATGATAGGCTGAATCTCTGACCCGCTGCTCTATCTGTCTGCGTTTTTCCTGCCAGTCACTGCATTTGCCGCAGATGGGACAATAGTCATCAATGGTCATACCGGCCACGTGAACCATGGACCAGGCCGCAAATTCCGAATCACCGTGTTCTCCCAGAATGTAAGCGTGTACATTGTGAATGTCCACACCGCAATGACCGCTGAGAAGATGCCTTAAACGCGCACTGTCCAAAACCGTCCCGGAACCCAGAACATGACCGTCTCCGTCCTTCAGACAGTCCATAACGACATATGTCATAACGTCAACAGGATTGGTGGCCACTATCACAACGGCCTGCGATTTCTGTCCGGCAATGTCTGCGGCTATGCTGCGCATAATTGATGCATTCCTGCATAAAAGTTCAATACGCGTTTCGCCTGAACGCTGCGCAGTGCCGGCCGTGATAACAATAAGCTGTGAGTCAGCGTAATCAGACGGGTTACCCGCACGTATTGAAACAGCGGGAAAATAAGGCTGCCCGTGTGCAAGATCCAGTACCTGCCCCTGGACAAGTTTATGATTTTTATCTATCAGAACTATCTCATCGGCCAGACCGCTTTGAGCCAGCGAGTAGGCAAAAGTCGACCCCACCGCACCCGCTCCTACAACAGATACTTTTCTCTGATTTCTTCGTATCATGATTTTTCCTTGTCACATATCATTCAGGAGGAGCGCCTGAATTGGCACCCCTCCCGTAATGAAAGATTCGAAAAAATATATTTTTCAAACTCTGAGTTTCCGGATATCCTCTTTCATTCTCTCTATATCGGCAATCCAGTCTTCGATATCCTGTTCATGCTCAAGCTCTTCATTGAGTATGGTTGTCGCAATCTGATGAGTTGCATGATCTTTTCCATTTGTCATGTCAGCAAGGCTTTTATACCTCTGAATTGCACAGCGTTCACCGTTGAGATTCTGATTGAGTATCACTTCGACATAGGGATCTGAAGGAACTTCATAATCGCATTTACTGAATTTTACCCAGTCAGCAGGCGTCAATACAGGCGTTCCACCCAGCTGAGTGATTCTATCCACCACCATAACCGCATGATTCAATTCCTGATCCGCATGAACAAGCAGTTCGGGTTCAATTTCACTCCGCATCGGGCCTTCCATCATCCGCGCTCCGACCCAATACTGATAAAACGCAAGCCATTCTTCACATAACGCTTCATTCAGATTCTGAATAAGATCGTCAACATCAATTCCAACTATCTCGATACCTTTTTTTCCCATAATAAACCTCCGTTATTATTCTGTTGTCATTTAATCAGCAATTTTATCGTCAGCCGCATATTCGCAACTTAAAAACAAGTTCAGGATATTTTCAATACACATTAAAGTCAAGAAAAAGCCGTAATGATTTTCACCCTCTGTAAAAATACACATATTCTGAACTTGTCTTATGCGGATATATTTTATAAAAAAGAGATGTGATTAAAGTTTTGTTTATATTTATTGATGGCGTGGGAATCCGTTCTCCGGCTCCCGACAATCCAGTTCATGCCGGAAACTGTCCGGCATTATATAAATTGATTCAGAACCACTCTGTACCTATAGATGCATGTCTGGATGTCAAAGGCCTTCCCCAGAGTGCCACCGGACAGACCACTATGTTTACCGGTGTAAATGCCTCACAGCATATGGGACGCCACTGCGAGGGATTTCCGGGCCCTACCCTGAAACGTCTGATTGAAAAAAACAATATCTTTATGGAATTACGCAGAAAACAAATACGCTGCTCCTTTGCTGATGCCTATATGATTGACGATGTGGACGATCTGACTCCCCGCCGATTCAAATCGGTTACAACCGTAATGGCTATGACTCGTCCCGAAACAATTCTTATGCGCGATGATCTTCTTGAAAATCAGGCGGTATCACATGACATCACACGCGCACGTCTTATTGAAAAAGGGCACGAGGTTCCGCTGATCAAACCACAGGAAGCGGCCGAACATCTTATTCAGGTGGCGCGTGCAAATGACTTCACTCTCTATGAATTTTTCCTGACAGATCTGGCCGGTCACTCGCAGAGTTACCAGACCGCCTGTGATACACTCATAATGCTTGATCAGTTTCTTGAAAGCACTGTTGCGCTCTGCAAAGCCACAAACATGCTACTGATTATTACCAGTGACCATGGAAACATAGAAGACATGGGTACAAAAAGTCATACCCGCAACCCCGTACCCCTGATATCGACGGGACCTGAGGCCGATAAGATTACAACCAACGCCTCCAGTCTGACACAGATTACTCCACGTATTCTGAGAGTGTACTGACCTTGCGTTCAGTAATGATAATATGCATCTTAAATAAACTGCAAAATCAATATCAGCACATGCTTTATCCGTTGTGCTTTTCCTGATCACCGTCCTGCTCCGTATAATTGAGGCGCATCTGCGAATTGGTACAAATCGTCAAATTTACGGCAATTTGCATCATACATCTTCCGAGGTCAAGGACCTCGGCTACAGTTCTAATGCATTTTTACTGTAGGGCAGGGTCCGTGACCCCGCCGTGCACCGATTCGCAGTTATGTTGCGAGGTATATTATGTTGCGACCTCTGGTAAACATTCGGCAACAGCCTTGTATTCGACACTTATAATTAATTCCTGAGAAGGAGAACGGGTGGGGTCGTATTCAAATATATAACATTTGACTTAATCAATCCGGTATATTACTGTTAAATTGACAATATGCCGAGACAGTTAAGACATCATGTTGCCGGGGGTTGGCACCACATAACAACCCGTGGGCTGGGCCGTCGTGCAATTTTCCAGAACAGGTTTAAAAGCATTCCTGTTGATAATGAGGGATCGTGGGCGTTCTACTGTTCTATGTATATTCATCTTAATCCTGTGAGAATAAAGGGGTTGGGACTTGGCAAGTTGGAGTGATCCCGTGAGAAGTCCGGAATGCTGCCTGAGGATCCGGACGCGGAATTGGTTCTAAAGCGCCTTGAATGTCTGCGGATGCACCGGTGGAGCTCCTATCCAGCTTATGGGGGATATGTGGAAAAACCGGCATGGCTGTATTGTGAAGAGCTGTGGTGGAGGGGAAAAGAGGAGGGGGATCGATCCCCGAAAAGAATAACGCGAATGGATTGAGGGGTATCCCCGGCAGGGTATTGAAGACCCGAAGCTCTCGAGTCTGTCCTCTGCTGTTGTCATAGGAAGTGCGGCTTTTGTGTCAAAGGTACGTAAAGAAGTGCTTAAACTCAAAGG
>JAWOEI010000056.1:0-3376 GCA_046482825.1 Kiritimatiellia bacterium | reverse complement strand
CCACTACGGGATATGTAATTGATTTATTCATGTCAAAAGGTTATTCACAGCTGGTGCGCCGGGTAGGGGCAGCTTGTTGTTTTGCGCAAGTTAAACGCACCCGGAAATATATGTCCGGGTGCGTTTAACTTGCGCAAAACAACAAGCTGCCCCTACCCGGCGCACCAGCTGTGAATAACCTTTTGACATGAATAAATCAATTACATATCCCGTAGTGGAAATCTTCAAATCATTGCAGGGAGAAGGTTTCAATACCGGACGAGCTATGGTTTTTATCCGTTTCGGAGGATGTAATCTGGCTTGCCCCTGGTGTGATACGCCTTATAATGATTTTAAAATGAGGGATGCTGAATACATTATCAGGACTGTGGAAGGCTTCGGTATTAAATCATTGTTGATTACCGGAGGCGAACCTCTGATTGTTAAAGGACTTAAAGCATTGCTCGAATATTTCAGGCATAAGGGCTTTTGGATCGCTGTCGAAACCAATGGAGTGGATGCGGCTGATGACGGTATTGTGAACCTTTTTGATTACATAACCGTTTCTCCTAAGGCATTCTATGCGGATTTTTATCATAAAGAACCGGCTGTCTGTAAAGCTGATGAGTTGCGTGTTGTAGCGGATGGGAATGTGCTGGAGTTCTGCCGCTTTATCAGTGGGAAAATAAAAGCGGATCATTACTTTCTTTCACCCTGTGAACAGAAAGGCAAGATGAATATCAGAGAATGTGTCCGCCTTCTCGGCTGGCTGAATCAAAGCAGCGAAGATCCCCATTGGCAACTGTCTGTACAGACACATAAACTCTGCGGCATGAAATAATAATTATCTCATAGCTTCTGTGCTGTTTACTCCCTGTTTCTCGCGTTGCTCATTGTCTCTCCGAATTCTTTTCGGAAAAGTACACCTAAATGATTGCTGCTGGTGAAACCGCAGCGTTCGGCGATTTTAGCGAAGGGCATTCCGGTTCGCGTCACCAGATTGTATATGGTCCGGGACCTTACACGGTGGATTTCTTTTATTACCGATCGTCCCAGATGCTGTGCGAAAAGCTTCTCCAGCCACCGGCTTGAAACCCTTAAGTGATCCGCCACATCAATTACGCGTATGTTCAAACCGGAATTGATCCGGATAAATTCAAGCGCTTCAATGACAAGACGGTCATTCACCTGCAACCGCTGCGATGAGGCCCTGTTAACAATGTACTCGGGACCATAACGTATGTGGGGTTTATCCAGTTTTTCATTACACATCAGCTTGTCCAGCATTTCAGCGGCTTTGTGACCGGCTTGTTCCATATCTACCGCAACACTGGAAAGCGGCGGCAGACTGGTTTCGCAGATGAGTACGTCGTTATTGACCGCAAGAACTGCAATTTCATAGGGGACGGCTATTCCCGCTGACAGGCATGCATTCAGAACCTGACGTCCGCGGGCATCATTGGCTGCAAAAACAGCAGTCGGCTTCGGAAGTTTTTTCAGCCAGCGGCACATGTGCTTTATTTCCAAAGACCAGTTGGCTGCATCATCAGTTTCAGGCCTGCTGTAAATATGACAGCTGAAATGATTTTCCGTCAGCCGCTGAGTAAAGGCTTTTTCTCTCCAGCGTGACCAGTTGAACCCGTTGGGATCACCTACGTAAGCAAAATTTGTGAATCCCTGCGTAATAAGATGTTTTGCCGCCATACCTGCAACTGCTACTGAATTACACTGTACACGGGGGCATTTTGTCAGGGGATGGTTTTTTTCCAGATAACGGTCAAAAGGATCAACAAGAACGGTTGGAAGATTCGCCTGCACAATATCATCAGCTGATGCAGGGTTGGGTATGCGGGCAATGATGCCGTTGCCTTTCCAGCTTTTCAGGTCAGGCATCCGCTGATCATTGGCGCCGCCAGCAATCATATGCAGAGCCCACGGACCGTAAATGCGGACATAATCAAGAATTCCCCGCATCATCCCGCGAGATACTCCATGTGATGATTCCAGCAGGATTGCAACCTGCGGAATCGTCTTTTTCTGCTTTTTTTTTCTGTGGGCTCTCGTTTTCATCATGGAATCGTTAACTTTCAGACTCTTATATCATACTTCCTTTTATCGAAAACGCGAAGCGTTTTTTACCAAAGATGCGGCGGTTAAAATATATCCTGAAGATAAAATATATGGGCTGCTCATATTATTGTGTCACCGTTCCTTCGTCTCTAAAACTACGCCGGGACAAGTTGGTTGCCTACCTGACAGGCATGCGCAGACAGGCTTCTGAAAGCAGCTTCAGTTCGTGAAATCTAACATGTAGTTCGGATAATAAAGCATGCATAAACGCGTTTTTTTTGAGACAATCTAGTCAATTTCGAAGGTATTGCGTGTTTTGCGGACTGGATTCTTTCCGGATCTTATGTTCCATAACCAGTCATAACAGCATGATTGCAGAGATTTTTATGGTAAAAAAACAAGGAAAACATTACAAGTGGGAACTTCTGGCCTTGCTTTCACTGGCTTTTTTCACCCATCAGGCCGGTCGTGCCGTTCTGGGTATTGTTGTGTCGGATGTCCAGCACGATCTGGGGCTTTCAGATGAAATGATGGGGCGGGTTCCCGCCATCCTGTCAATCGTTCTCGGTGTCATGATACCCATCTCCGGTATTCTGGGTGATCGTTACAGCCGCAAGTGGATTATTACAGGTACCCTTATTATCGGTATGGCGGCAACGGGTCTGGCCGGTGTTTCCGTCGGTTTTTTTACTCTTCTGCTGTTTTACAGTTTTACCTCCGCCAGCTGCGAAGCGCTTTATGCACCTTCCGGTTATTCGTTGTTGGCTTCGTTTCATAAAACAACCCGTGCGATTGCGATGTCTATACATCAGTCCGCCCTCTATATCGGTGTGATGACCTGCGGATTTCTTGCGGCTGTCATCTCTGAACACTGGGGATGGCGCTGGGCTTTCGGTGTGTTCGGTCTCTTCGGCGTGCTGCTGGGGATTGTGGCGATCTTCCGTCTGCAGGATGCCCCCCACGATTATGCTGAAGCAGTCGGAGAAAATACCAAACCCGGTGTGTTGGAGTCTCTTCGGGTCCTGACCTCAATTCCCAGTGCAATGCTGCTTACACTGGGGTTTACCGCAATTGTTTTTGTCAATAACATCTACTGGTTCTGGGTTCCGAAATATATGCAGGATCCTGATGGACTCTTTCAGCTGACGAAAACACAGTCAAGCGGAGTTTTTACCTATCATGTGATTGCCGCGATGATTACAATCCTGATTGGCGGACTGATCACCGATCGCTGTGTTAAAAGAATTCCGACTTTCCGCCTGCGTCTGCAGGTCGTTGCTCTTCTGCTGGGTGCACCGGCTCTCTTTATGATAGGAAAATCCACATC
>JAWOEI010000098.1:0-2530 GCA_046482825.1 Kiritimatiellia bacterium | reverse complement strand
GCGATCATGTTCACGTACATTTCGTCAAAAACAGAGGGAAACTTCGCCATGCTTTCTGAGAGGGGGATGCCGCTTTCTATGTCTTCACGCAGTGTTTTAAGAACAGCCCTGAACCCCGGGTTTTTGCACTGGTCTTCCACTGTGTTTATTGCTGTGAGTATGGTCATACCCGCGTTGAGCATGCTGGCTGTCTGTCTCGTAAAGGGGATCAGCTCCCGCTTTCTTATCTTTTTGGCGCCCTGCACCCTCTTTGTTTTGATTTTGCCGCTCATGTTTTACCTTGCATGCCTCTTTTGTAGTACGTTGAACGTGGTCTGTGGAATGTGATACATTCCACATTCTACATTTTACATTCCACAATTTACCGAGCGTAGCGACTTCACGCACCCCGTGTCTCGAAATTCGTATTACTCTCCGCCGGTGACTTCCAGTGCCGCCTGTATCGAGGTGAGGCCTTCCGCAACTTTTTTCAAACCGGCCTGTTTAAGCGTGACCATGCCGTTTTCAATCGCAATCTGCCGGATTTCTCCGGAGGGATGTCCTTTTACAATTGCATTGCGTACTTTATTTTCCACCGGCAGAACCTCCATTATCGCACCGCGCCCTTTATAACCTGTATTGTTGCATTTGGTACAGCCAGCAGGCCCGAAAATCTGCCTGCCTTCGAATATCTCAGGATCAATATGGTTGGCTTCCATGACCTCCGCCGCAGGATTTTCGATCGCCCTTTTGCAGAAGGGGCAAAGCTTTCGGAACAGACGCTGCGCCTGGGCCAGAATCAGAGAGGATGCCAGCAGGAAGGGGGGCGTGCCCATGTCGATGAGACGGGCCATAACACCGGATGCGTCGTTGGTGTGCAGTGTGCTGAGAACCAGATGCCCTGTCAGGGCGGCCTTGACTGCAATGTCGGCGGTTTCCCCGTCGCGTATCTCACCTACCAGTACAATGTCAGGATCCTGACGCAGAACTGAACGCAGAACTGAGGCAAATGAAAGGCCTATCTGGGTATTGACGTGCACCTGGTTAACTCCGGGTAGCTGGTATTCAACCGGATCTTCCGCTGTGACAATGTTGACATCCGGTTTGTTCAGGTCCTGCAAACAGGAGTAAAGTGTTGTGGTTTTGCCCGATCCGGTGGGGCCTGTGACCAGAATAATGCCGTGAGGCTGCTCAATTGCGTAACGCATAGCCTTGTAGGCAAAGTCATCCAGCCCGAGGGCGGAAAGGGACGGCGCGAGGTTGCTTTTATCCAGTGTACGCATAACAACCTTTTCCCCGTGGACTGTAGGCAGGATGCTCACACGGATATCCACCTCCTTTTTCAGCGCTTTGATTTTAAAACGGCCGTCCTGCGGCACACGTCTTTCCGCAATGTCAAGGTCAGACATGATTTTTATGCGGGAGACAATGGCGTTGTGCAGGGAGTGAGGCGGACTGGGACGTTCAATCAGGGCTCCGTCTATGCGGTAGCGCAGACGACTGGTTTTTTCCATCGCTTCAAGATGAATGTCACTGGCATTTGTGCGCAGAGCCTCGACCAGCATCATATTCACCATTCGTATGACAGGGGCTTCCTCTGCGGTTTCCAGTGTTTTATCTATGCTTTCATCTTTAAGCTTATCGTCAACATTGGCGATCTCAATATCCTCATCAGGATTCTGCATGATCGATGCCATCTCGACGCCGATATCAGATTCCGCTTTATCCTCATAACGCGCCAGGGACGCATCAACCTCCCGTTCAAGTGCGACCAACGGAATCACTCTGGTTTTTACAGCCTGGGCTATATCCTCACGGGCTAACAGATCAAAGGGATCTCCGAAGGCTATGGTCAGTACCTCGCGCGTTTTCATCAGCGGAATCGCCTTGTGTCGTTTCCAGAGTTCCATCGGGGCCATGGCGATGAGATCTTCAGGTATTAAAAACGACTCAGGAATCGTGATGGGGCGGAGGTGAAAATAATCGGCGATTGCCAGTGTCAGTCCAGCTTTATTGATATCCGGTTTTGCGGCAAGATGTTTTTCCAGCGGCAGATTATCGCTGTTGTTCTGTGCTTCCTCTAGCTGTTGCTGATCAACAACACCTCTTTCAAGCAGTATGTTTGCGAATTTATCAATTTTACCTGCTGAATCCATGTTTTTTCTTCCTGAATATGCGGAATTAATAGCCTTATCATACATTAAAGGGATATGGCATCGCAATATAATAATTTAGACCTGCTACCTGTTTTTTTGACAGGCATTAATTTGTTTTGCGCAGAGGCGCGGAGACGGGGAGGAAACTGTGGAGTTGTTTTGCAGCAGCAATGTAGGAGCCGCTTTACAAGCGGCACAGCCAGACGTAAAGATGTCGCTTATAAAGCGACTACTACACGGAAGAATTAGTGACAGGCTTTAATTTGTTTCACACCGGGCGTTGGTGCGCCGGGTCGGGGACCCGGCCTACAGCTGGGAAGAATTAGTGACAGGCTTTAATTTGTTTCGCACCGGGCGTTGGTGCGCCGGGTCGGGGACCCGGCCTACAGCTGGGA
>JAWOEI010000001.1:0-10519 GCA_046482825.1 Kiritimatiellia bacterium | reverse complement strand
AACCACTTCTTTAAAACATATACTGTAGGACTGGGAGACCCCGATGTTCCGTCCGGCAGTTATATTGTCAGTTCGCGGGGAAGTGGTTCCAGCAGTTCCGGCGAAACACTTTACAGTCTTTCGTTAAAGGCTGCTGATGATGCATCTGGACTCAGTAAGTTACGGTTGCTGACAGCGGAAAACGAATCGATACTGGGACGGACAACAGATGCCGCGGGAATTATGTTCGGTGCTGCGGAGGCGGAAGAACTTTATGTGCTGCTGTCCTACGGGGCTATGGTGACAATTGTGCCCTAAAACAGCTTCCAGTTGTAATTAAACAGAGTCGATCCTAAGCACGGAAATTTGTGAATTAACGGCAGTTGTTTTTTAATCGTCGCTTTTTTAGTAGAAAACGCTGCGCGTTTTAAGATGAGGAGGGGGTGAATTATCAGTGATCCAGGCTTTCGGGGTTTAAATCGGAATTCAGTATCGCAATCGGTATCGGTATCGAATAACATTATCCCGCATCTGGTATTATATAGTCCGTTTAAGGATCCAATTGACAAATAATGTTAAACAAGCCACATATAATACGAACACTCAAACAGGTGTCTGCCATTTCGCTGACAACCGCGCGCGAGTCTATTCAGGAACCGGCAGTTTTTCTGATTATGCTGTGTGGTATGGTGATCACTCTGCTGGTGCCTGTTTTCCAGTTCAACCGTTTCAGTGAAGAGGGACGGCTGGCGCGGGACAGCGGACTATCAACGATGCTGGTGTTCGGCCTGGTCCTGGCGGCGGGAACCGCGGGCCGGGCGGTGGCTGGCGAGATCGAATCCGGCACAGCGGCCGCGATTATCGGCAAACCGGTTTCCCGCGTGACCTTCCTTTCGGCAAAAACTTTGGGTGTATTCTGGGTTGTACTGATATTCTGGTGCGGTATTCTTTGCTCAACCATGATTTCTGAACGGGTGTCGGCCCGGTTCATCGCAACGAAAAATTTTGCAGGTTATGTGACTGATCAAACAAGTCTGCTTTTTGCTTTAGGATCTCTGCTACTTGTTCTGATCATAGGAGCTGCAGCCCATTTCAGAGGCCATTCTTTCGGGACTGTCACCTGTTGCGGTATAACCGTCGCTCAGGCACTGGTTGTATCTGCCACCGGTTTTTACAATCGGATGGGTAAATTACATTATCTGTCCGGTCAGGCGGGAGACAGCAGCGGCAGTGCGGATTGTCATGAAGCGCTGCAGCGGGTTGTTTACAATGCTGATCTGAATTTAAGAATAATACCGGCCGCTCTGCTGATTCTTTTTGCTCTGGTGGTATTCGTTTCGCTTGCCTGTGCTCTGGCGACACGTCTTCAGAGCGGTGCCGTTTTAATTCTGTGCGCGTTGATTTTGCTGATAGGTCTTACAGGTGATGTTTTTGCGTTTAACACGAATCTGCTTTCCTGGAGAGTGATTCCCTCCGGTCTGTTGCCTGATGTGCAGCATTTCTGGATGTGTGATGCTCTGGCCGGGGGGGGGCGGATACCCTTGCGGTATCTGCTGGAGGCAGGACTGTATGCTTTAACCTGTTGCTCTCTTTTCCTGGCTGCAGGTTGCATGGCTATTCAAAACCGCGATCTGGGCTAGGGGCGGCATTCTTGTCACCCGGAAGTATGAATATGCAAAATGAAATTATCATAGAAACAAAGAATCTGAAAAAGACATTCAGGGATTTCTGGCATCGTCCTACAGTTGAAGCTGTCAGGAATCTCAACCTCGGTGTGAAAAGAGGTGAGGTATTCGGTTTGCTGGGGCCCAACGGATCGGGAAAAAGCACAACGATAAAAATGCTACTGGGACTTCTTCATCCTACGTCGGGAGAGATACGCATGCTGGGATCACAGGTTTCCTCCGCCGTGGTCCGTGAGAGAATCGGATATCTTCCGGAAAATTCCTATCTGCATCGCTTTTTAACCCCTCGCGAAACACTCATGTATTATGCCTCGCTTTTTGGAATGTCACGCAGGGATGCCAAACGACGTACAGATGAACTGATCCGTATGGTCGGGCTTGAACACGCGGTTAACCGGGTTGTGGGCGGCTTCTCCAAAGGCATGGCGCGGCGGGTCGGAATAGCACAGGCTTTGATTAACGCGCCTGAACTGCTGATTCTGGATGAACCTACTTCCGGACTGGATCCTGTCGCTTGTCGTGATGTCAAGGATATGGTGCGGTCTCTGGCAAAAAACGGGGTAAGCGTTCTGATGAGTTCTCATCTGTTGGCCGATGTGGAGGATATTTGTGACAGGGTGGCGATTCTTGCGTGCGGTGAATTGCGTGCCGAAGGGACAATCGGTGAGCTTTTACGCAAGCCGGATGCCGTTCGCTACCTGATTGAGGGCCTCAGTGAAGAAGAGAGCAAAACCCTGCGCGATACTATAGAAAAACAGATCGGCAGGCCGGTCAGACAGGACTGCTTCGCTATGAGCCTGGAGGCTTTTTTCCTTCAGGTGATTTCAGCCGATGGCATTAACAGAGCCTTTGAAATCGCCCCGTTCCTCAGGCAGAGCGCAGGGCACATGGCGCGGAGCGAAGAAAAATAAGAGGCTGTGTAGGGGCGACATTCTTGTCGCCCGGAGAACACCATGTTAAAAACCACTCTCACTCAGATACGCGGAATAACATTGCTTGCGCTACAGGCTTCGACCCGCACACGGGTGGTGTTGCTTCTTGTGCTGTTGCAGGTGATCTGCGTGTTTATGCTTCCCCGCGCAGTTGAAGGAGACGGTACACCGGCAGGCGATCTGGAAATTCTGCTTACCTACACTCTGGGGCTTTCCTTCGCAGTTCAGGCACTTGCAACAATGTGGGCTTCCTGTTCGCTTTTTGCCGGAGAAATCAGTTCTTTGCGCATACAGATGACTGTTGTCAAGCCTGCAGGGTTTGTGGTTTTGTGGCTGGGCAGGTGGTTTGCTCTCTTGCTTCTGAATGCGGCTCTGCTTGTAATCGTCTATGTGCTGGTTTATCTGCAGGTCCGAATGGCTGAATACCGTGGCGGATGGGCGCGGGATGTTATTCCCGCCTCGCAGCATCTTTCCCGGCCTGTTCTTCCTTCAACGGAGGAGTCTGCCCGGTTGCTGCTGGAACAGATGAAGAAAGCCGGTACCATTCCCGAAGGTATGTCCGAAGAAGAAGTTCTGGATACACTTGAAGAGCAGGAAAGTGAACGCTATGACATCATCAACCCCGGAGATGAAATCAGTTTGAATTTCGCTCTCAAAAGGCCGGTCGAGAAAGATGATGAGATTACGCTGCGCCTGGAATTTGATACGGAATACAGCACTCGGGAGAATGTCAGAGGAGTTGTAAGGCTTGCAGAAAAGGGAAATCCCGGGAATTATCAGGAAAAGACGCTTGACAGTGTGACACAGAATGAGCTGTTCTTGAAATTCAAAGCATCTGATTTTATCAGCCGCTCTAAAACCGGTAAGCCCCTGCGGTCTTTTGATCTTACTTTCTTCTACAACAGCAGAGATGAGAAGGCCTCCGCTCTGATGCTTCGGTTAAGACAGGATATAGTACTGCTGCTGCCCGGGGGATCTTTTGAGATGAATCTTGTGCGTTCCGCCTTTCTGCAAGGTTGCGTTCTGGCGGTTCTGGCTGCTTTCGGACTGGCACTCAGCGCCTGCTTTTCCTTTCCGGTGGCCTCCTTTGCGGCTACGGCTGTTCTGGCTCTGGTCATGATGGCCGGGGGGGTTCTTCCAATGGTTTCGAAAGAGGATGAAAAAGTTTGGAGCACCCGTGTCGGAGTCAAGGTCCTGCGTTCGGTGCGCTACGTGACAAAACATGCAGTAGGTGCATCTCCGCTCACATCTGTGGCACGTGGTGAAAGAATAAGACGGGATACGATGCTGATTACGGCTTTCTGGAGCCTGGGGCTGATGCCTCTGGTTATGGCGGTCCTGGCCTGTGCTGTGCTCCGGCGACGTGAAGTGGCTGATGCGTAAGTGGTTTGGGCCCTTCAATTAACTTCTGTCACAAAACAAAGGTGGTTGAAGAGTTTAGAGTTCAGGGAGCCGGAGAGATCACAGTAAAATGTATATCAAACGGCAGTTTTAAACATTGTAGGGCGGGGTCCGTGACCCCGCCAACAAGCTTACTACACGTCGATCCGGATATTATTTTATCCCGTATCACGCATCCCGCAAAACAGATTTATAAGGTGACCTGGTATTAAAAAAACAGAGAACATATATGGAGGAGCAAAATGAAAACATACAAGACTGAAATAAAACTTATCTGGGGGGGGGATATTAACGTTAGCCATGATGCAGTACTCGGTTTATGCGGATTTTGCGGATGGATGTGCTGCTGTGCGTCCGGATAAAACCACGATAAATCGGATACGCAGGATTGATAAGCAGGTAACGGCGTTGCAAAAGCTGCCGAAGACTGTCTCAAGTCTATCTTCGCAACACTTATATCTTGCGGAAAAACTGGATGCGGGTTTGCTTAAAACCTGGTGCCTGGCTGCAAATGTCGGTCCGCAGGCTGCGGTTGAGCAGATGAAAAAACGGATTTCTGTTGCCGGAAATAATGAAGACCTGGTTGTTGTTATCAGACTCACCGTAAATGCTGATCCGCAGGCAGCGGGGGAACAGCTCAAAAATCTCGGAGCGTTTCCTGTGCGTGTAGGGAACGATGTCGTTAAAGCGATTACACCAATCGGATTACTGGATGACATAGCCAGGCTGGAAGGGGTCGGCAGGATCAGGTCGTTGCTCAGACCTCGGCACAAATCCGGCAGCATTGTCACTGAGGGCGTATCTTTGACTTTTGCTGAAGCATGGCATGCCGCCGGTCATACCGGTTTGGGGGTGAAAGTTGCTGTGATTGATTCCGAATATGCCAATCTCACCACTTTACAGGTATCCGGTGATCTTCCCGCCGATGCGGTGGAGTACAATCTGTCGTCAAGTGGAATGACATACGGTTCATACAGTCACGGATGCGCCTGCGCTGAAATAATACACGATATGGCTCCTGATGCCCGGCTTTATCTGATTAAGGTGGAGGATGCCACGGATCTGGTGGAGGCTGTAAGTTACTGTGAAGCGCAGGGAATAGATGTCATATCATGTTCGCTGGGATTTGACGCTCTGAATTTTCACGACGGCACCGCTCAGAAAAGCTGGTACACAACGGTTGCGAACCATCCGGTTAGCGCTGTGAACCAGGCGGGATCAGCCGGTATCTTCTGGGCGGCAGCTGCCGGGAATGAACAGCTTCAGCATACCCTGATAGACTGGAGTGACGCTGACGGCGATGGAAGCCTGGATTGGGACAGCGAGTCAAACAACCTTAATTGTTTCTGGCTGAATGGTTCCGATTTGATACCGGCGGGTTCGGAATTTTATATCATGCTCACCTGGAACCACTGGCCCCTATCCTCCAGTGATTTCAATTTGTATCTTTATCGTTGTGTGAATTCAACATGGGAATATTGCACTTCCAGCGAGGAAATTCAGGATGGTGGAACAACAAGTTTTCCTTTTGAAGAAATTTATTATGAGGCCCCCGAAGAAGCTTACTATGGAATTATAATCGAGAAGGCAGGCACTGTGTCATCCGCCAAATTCATTCTGCGTTATTACGGTGTGGATGAGCCGGATTATTTCAGTTATGATGAAATGTTTGCTTCGCCGCCAGGAAGCTTATGTATCCCGGCTGATGCGGAATCGGCTTTTACAGTTGGTGCATTGGATGAGATAGACTATCTCACCGGCCCTATCGAATGGTTTTCTTCGCTTGGGCCGAATAATCGCGCCTATACCGGGGGAACCGCCGTTAAAAAACCGGATATATGTGGTCCGGACAGGGTTTCGTGCGTAACTTATTCCTCAGGTTTTGCTGGCACATCCGCCTCGACTCCGCACATAGGCGGTCTGGCCGCACTGATAAGAAGCGCGTACCCGGATTATACACTCGCTGATATCAAACAGTATCTTGAGAACAACGCTTATGATCTCGGATCACCCGGTAAAGACAACACCTATGGCGCAGGTGCGGCACAGCTCGGCACAGCTCCGGAAATTCCGCCGATTGTGCAGTCTGCTCCCTTACTTGAAAACAACGGCGATGCAATCCTGGAATGGACAAGTTTCGCGAACCGCACATATAAAATCTACTGGACATCCAATCTACTGGAGGAGTTCACGCTGATTCAAAGCAATATCCCTGCCACTCCGCCGATGAACACATACACAGATGATGTCAGCGGACTCCCTGCCAGCTTCTGGAAGATTGAAAGCAACTGAAACAGTTTCCATTCGTAGCCAAACTTGGTCAATCTGTAATGTGTAAGTCTGTTATTTTAAGGTTAATCAGAGATAGGCATCATTCTCCTGTTTTGATGGCTGTTTGAGCTTTTGCGGTCAAAGTGCCATGAACGGTTGCAGAATTATGTTTTTTTACACATTTTTATCGGGGCGCATCTGCGATTATGTTGCGCACAACATAATCGCAGATGCGCCCTTTTTATCGGATATTATGTTTCATATGTGCCGTCAATAGTGTACTATAGTCAAGTCCTTAAAATGGGCGTTATATGAGTCGCTATACAATCAACTCCTGCTATAAACAGCCTTCGCCCTTCGGCTTCCGTCGTCGCCTACGGCTATGCCAGACAAGACGGCGGGGTGCCTGTGCGTACGCACCTGTCTGCCTGACAGGCAGGCGCAGACAGGCAGCTGGAAGCAGCTTTGGATGGAGATCATCATGTTGAAACTGACACCGGATCAGGTTCCTTCAAAACGGGCATATAAACCTGCAATTGATTTATTGCGCCAGGTTAAAGAGTCTGCAAAATCCAACGGAAAGATTTTGGCGATAGCTGTGCAGCGTGAAAACGGTTATGTGTGCCGCTATGATCTTCCTCTTCCCGTGCGCAATGAATGTGCGCCTGAAGTGATTTATCTCTCGGAACGTATTGTTAAATTTCTGCTGTGGTCCTGCGGGGGATGGCGCATAATGCTCTCCGGACCGCAGAAGATATGTCAGGCCATAAAAAAATCATACTCCCCCCGTGGATCCCGTAAATTTGACTATACTTTCATGTCGAATGTCTATGGAAGAAAAATGGTGGTGGAACGCTTGCCGCTTAATGAGATACCCCAAACACATGAACGTTCCCTTATGATGGATAGACGCACAGGGGGTGGCCGTCTGGGGTTTAAGCTGAGCGAAGCTGATTTCAAGGTCTGCGCTGTGCGGAACGGCAGAGAAAGATTTTCCGCTGAGCTTTCCTGGGATCCCCTGACCCACAAGGATCCGGATTATCACTATAACCGTCTCAATGACGCTCTTAAGATGGCGGCTTCGCACCTGCGCCGGGTGGATGCTATCGGTGGCAGCACAGCGGGAGTGGTTGTTGACAACAGAGTTAAAGTTTCTTCTCTTTTCCGGGCTGTTGATGATTCACGGTATGCAGTTGCCCAGGATATGTTTGTCAGACTGTCCGATGAGTGGGGGGTTCCTGTAGAAGTTGCAAACGACGGGGATGTGACTGCGCTGGCCGGGTTGATATCCCTCGGAAAGAAGGGTATTCTCGGTGTGGATTTCGGGTGTAGCGAAGCTGGCGGTTATGTTGATACCAGGGGCTGCCTGACCGGAAGGCTGAATGAACTGGCCTTTGCTCCCGTTGATTTTTATCCATCGGCCGCCATTGACGAATGGTCAGGCGACGCGGGTGTGGGGGCAATGTATTTTTCACAGCAGGCGGTCAATAGGCTTGCAGTGAAAAAAGGCATGCGTTTTCCCGCAAAAATGCTTTTGACAGACAGGTTGTGCAGGATGCAGGAACGTTTGCTGGAGGGTGATCCGGCTGCTCTGCATGTATTTCAGAAAATCGGTCTTTATCTGGGTTATACGGTTCCCTGGTATCGCGAGTTTTATGATTTCAACCACCTGATGGCCCTTGGACCTGTGACAGCTGGACTGGGGGGCATTATCATTGTGGAAACGGCGCGTTTGATTCTGCATGATCAGTTCCCGGAGATGGCTGAAGAGATAGATGTTTTTATTCCCGATAACAGAACCCGGAAAACAGGCCAGGCAACAGTTGCAGCTTCCCTGCCGATGCTGTAGAGCTTAATCACGGAGGTCGCAACGCGGGAAAACCGCAAGCTTGAACGTTGAATCACGCATGCGGGATTGAATGCGCGGTAGCCGTTTGACAGGCGCTCCGCGCATTCTTGTGTAGCAGTCGCTCTGCCGTGTCACGGCGTAGTTTCGTTTGCGGGACGAAGACTGGTGAGCGACATGCCGCTCATAGAGCGGTTACTACGTTTAGGTTGATTTGTGATGAATTATCAAAAAGGAGAGTAGGGGGAATGATAGATTTAAATAATGCGAACGCAGATGTTTTTGTGCCGGACGGAACCTCCGCTGATGCAGCGTTGAAAAGAACAACCCATCTGGGAATCGGTGCACATCAGGATGACCTGGAATTTATGGCACTGCATGGAATATTGCAGTGCTTCGGTCGGCAGGACAGGTGGTTCTGTGGAGCGGTAGTGACTAACGGAGCCGGAAGTTCCAGGTCTGGTATCTATGAGCGATACAGTGATGAGGAGATGTGCGGGGTGCGGCGGCTTGAACAGCGCAATGCCGCCGTGATCGGTCAGTACGGCGCGATGGTTCAGCTGGACTATCCGAGTTCCGCGGTTAAGGAAGATGACCAGCAGAACGTTGTGGAGGATCTTTACAAGCTTTTTGCGGTTGCCAGACCGGATGTGGTCTATACCCACAACCCCGCTGATAAACACGCAACCCATGTGGGTGTGTGCCGCGCGGTAGTCAAAGCTTTGCGCAGGTTGCCCGCGCAGAATCGTCCGAAAAAACTTCTGGGGTGTGAAATCTGGCGTGACCTCGACTGGCTTCCCGATTCGCTGAAAGTGGTTCTGAATGTCAGCGAACGCGCTAACATTGCCTCATCACTCTCCGGTGTGTTTGATTCGCAGATTACCGGAGGCAAACGTTACGATGAGGCTATTGCCGGCCGCCGCAAAGCCCATGCCACCTTTTTCGAGTCACACAATGTGGATGAGTCTAACGCCCTGAGCTTTGCCATGGATATGATGCCTCTGCTGCAGAATGACGGACTGTCAACCGCTGACTTTGTGTCAGGATTGATCGAGGCGTTCAAGAGCGAAGTTCTGGCGCAGGTGTAGGGTCAGGAGTCAGGGTGCAAAAACCACATGACGGGGTCATTCGATCACCAGGTCAGGCAAGGATGTTTTATGCACAATAAAAGAGAATTCACCCGGGAGGAACTGCGCTCAGCAGTGCAGCACTTTCAGGTGTGGGGAGATCTGCTCTCAGTCGAACGCTACGGTTCAGGGCATATCAATGACACTTTCAAAGTGGAGATGAGCGTTGCGGGATCTCCTCTCAGGTATCTGTTGCAGCGTATTAATCACGGGATCTTCAAAAATCCGCAACAGCTGATGGAGAATATTCTGCGGGTAACGGAGCATCAGCGCTCCAAGCTCTTTGATCCCTCTGATGCGGATTCCAGCCGCCGGTGCCTGACGGTTATCCCGGCCACTGATTCTCTTCCCTATTACAGAGATGATGAAGGTAACTGGTGGCGCTTATATCTGTTTATTGAAAAGGCGGAAACACACGACCGGATTGAGACTGAAAGCTATGCGTTTGAAGCTGCCCGCGCTTTCGCCGGATTTCAGAATCTTCTCGCCGATCTTCCGTCTCCCCGGTTGCACGAAACCATCCCCGATTTTCATCACACGCCGAAAAGGATAGAGGCGCTGGACCGGGCCTTTGAAGCGGATGAATACGGCCGGGCTTCTGAGGTTGCCGATGAAATGGAGTTTGTCAACCGTCGTCGAGAGGAGTGTGCGCGGCTGATCGGTCGCTGTGACGCCGGCGAATTTCCTGAACGTATTACACATAACGATACAAAGATCAACAATGTGATGCTGGATGATGAAACGGGCGGGGGAATCTGTGTGATCGACCTGGATACCGTTATGCCCGGGCTGGCGCTTTATGATTTCGGCGACATGGTGCGTTCCGCAGCGGCTGCCTCCAGCGAGGATGAACGCGATCTGTCCAAAGTCGGCACGCGACTTGAGATATTTGAAGCCCTTCTCCGGGGTTATCTCTCCGAAGCGAAGTTTCTGAATGAAGCGGAAATCGAAGAGCTGGCTTTCTGCGGACGATTGATTACAATGACGATCGGCATCCGTTTCCTGACCGATTATCTCAGCGGTGATGTCTATTTCAAAACCCATCGTGAAGGCCAGAATTTGGATCGCTGCCGCGTACAGTTCCGGATGGTACGCAGTATGGAACAGCAGGAAAGCGCCATGCAGGCGGTAGTCGATGCGTTGGTGTGAGTGCGGCGGCTGATTGTACCTGTAGCCGGGGTCCGTGACCCCGGACATCTGTAGCTGGGGTCCGTGACCCCGGACATCTGTAGCTGGGGTCCGTGACCCCGGACATCTGTAGCTGGGGTCCGTGACCCC
>JAWOEI010000086.1:0-32331 GCA_046482825.1 Kiritimatiellia bacterium | reverse complement strand
ATGCGCCCGCGCGCCATGTGCAATTTCTTTTGGTTTTCGTTTCAGTGAGGGGCTCACCAGCTGGCGCTGGCTTCCGATTTGATCCTGCCGCCGTCGATCGAAGCTGGCATACCGAAATGATGAGCTGTGGAGCGATTTCGTGAAACGGCGTAGCGATTAGGGAAGGGATATGGCGCTTTATGTCGGACGCTTGCGCTGCGGTCTGAAGCTTTCTGGCGAAAAATGATCCCCGGTACCCGTGCTGATCGCACAGGAGGGGGGTAGATGGAAAATCGGTTCTGATGTCAAAAGAAAAACCGTGGCTGGCTTACAGTGTTGCATCTCCAATAGGAATAGGCTGATCCTTCTGCCCGCTGATGCGTAGCACTCCGGGAGTGCCGCTGGTTTTTATAAGTATTCTGCCGTTTTCCGCTGGCACGGCCTTTTCGTTGCCGAAAATGTCCACCATAAACGCCTGCCCGCTGACGCTGTTTACAATGAGATCGTAATGTTCATTTTTCCACGACCAATGCGGCAGAAGCCAGTCACCGTGCCGGTCCCGGAACATCATCAGGGCATAGTTGTTCCCGCCCATGGTTGAAATGAACGTGGCATTCCTGAAACAGTTCGCCAGCATGTTGTATGACGCGTAAGCTGGCTTGGGTTCAAAATCTCTGGTGATGATGCCGTAGTTGTGTTCGCCGTTATCCGGATCGCTCCCTTTCATCCGCATATTGTACCAGCTGTAGCCTATGGCTCCCTGCGACCAGGCTGTGAGCAGTTTTTTGACGAGGATTTCCGCCTGGTTGAGTTCGCTGATTCTCCCGCTGGAGCTTATGCCCGTTTCATTCGACGACCACGGTGTGTTATCGCCGAGACGATTTCGTATTTCCTTCATCTCCTGGAGATAACGGTGGTAACGGTAGGCTACGCCATGGAGATGGATGCAGAAGATGTCGTAGTAGCCCTTGCCTCCGACAATGGCTTTTTCCATATATTTCGATTCAGCACTGCGGGATGGATACGGTGCGTTAAGACTGGAAAAGCCAGCTGTTTTAACCAGAATCTCCGGGGCGTTCTTTTTGGTTGCCTCGTAAGCAAGCTTGAGTAGTGTCACATAGTCCTTCGACGGGAAGTTGGCGAATGGGTGTAGATCCGGCTCGTTCCATATAACTATGTACGGGATGCGGTTACGATAACGCTTGGCGAATCGGGCCGCGTAGGTCGTCCAGGCATCAAAATCGGGGAGTTTGCCCCGGCCTGGACGTCCCTCAACAGCGGGTTCCCAGTCTTTGGCGACAGCCCATCGGGGACAGGAGAGATGTATGGGTTCGTAAACCATTCCATAGCGGTCGAGAAGATCCAAAATCCCGTCCATTACAGAGAAGTCCCACGTGTTCGGCTGAGGCTGCACACGCGTCCAGCAGGATGATCCGCGCATCAGCTTGATTCCGCAACGTGCGGCGGAGAGCACAATCAGTTCCTGTTCGGATTGAGGATAGCGGTCGAGATGATCGCACATGCCGAAAATGAATGTTTTGTCGGGTTCGGATGTCGGTCCGGCTGGACGCATATAAACATACGAGGTCTGCGGACGGCTGGACAAATCCACTGTCTCTGTACTCCAGCGCACATGGTAAACCCCGTACTTCTGCGGGAAAGGCAATACGGCAGCCGTGGCCGTGCTTTCCGGCGGCAGTTCCAGTGTTAGTTTTTCGCGGCGGATTTCTTTTCCGAACGGTTCAGTAAGTACATATTCGAAGTCTGCGGTTTTGGTCCTGATTGTAGGATTCGCAGCCATGAGCTTAGGGACGCAACCGGTTGTTACCAGATTAAGCGGGTCACCTGTATCCACACTAACCCGAAAATCGGCTTCAAGTATTTCCGCGCGGATATTTCCCAGTCCCAGTAAACCCGTTTTACCGTCGCCGAAACTGATGGCAATGCCGCTCAGGTAAACCGGGATATCCAGGCGTTTGTTGTGTTCGGTGCCGCTCCAACATGATTTTGACAGCTTGCTGGCATCCACTTCATATATTAGAGACTGCCAGCCGTTACGGTCGGCGGGCAGAGGTGCGGTGAACTGATGCACCTCGCCCTCGGCATCCCCCAGACGAAGCGATACCTGCTTGCTGCCGCATTCTTCCGGAATCCATACTTCCAGGGTCAGGCGTATTTTTCTGAAGGCAGGCAGATCCGGCAGTGAACGTCCCTGGGCGGTTTTGAGCCCCATTTCGATCCAGTCTCGCCTGTCTGTGGACCAGGAAAGCAGACGTGTCTTCCGCCCGCTCCGTTTCTGTATGCCTTTGTCAGTACAGGAACGCTCTTTATGCATGTGTAAAGTTATATTCTCCGAAGTAAAATCAGCAACGTGAGTAGCATGCAGGTTGCTCACGGCGAAAAAGAACAGGCAGATCCAGCATAACAGCGAAAGTGCAGTAGTCGTTCTGGTGAGCGATATAATGCCGTTTACAGAACGGCTACTACAACCAATTTCTTGTTTTTCAAGACAGGAGTTGAGAGAATAGCGACTAAACTGCTGATTGCCACTGTCGACTTTCTTCACCTGACAAATACATTTCTTGTCCGCGGCCCGTCGAATTCGCATAGGAAAATGCCCTGCCAGGTGCCCAGCTGCATACGGCCGTCCTCTATGATAACCGTTATATCAAAGCCCATAATGGATGCTTTGATATGAGCTGCGGAGTTGCCTTCCACATGTCTGTAGAAGGGTTGCCGCCAGGGAACCGTCAGTTCAAGCTGTTCTGAAAAATCATGCACCACATCCGGATCGGCATTTTCGTTGATTGTCAGTCCGCAGGTAGTGTGCGGGGAAAAAACAGTCACTGTTCCGTCTTTTATTTTCAGTTCTTCTACAGCTTCCTGAACCGCAGCGGTGATATTTACCATGCAAGCATGTGATTTTGTATGTATGTTTAGTGTTTTCATAGCGGAATCCTTTGTTTCGGCATAGCGCATGGAGTATAGCGGATACGCTTCATGCCTCTGTTTCCGGTTGGGTGGCGTCAAATCCATTGATTCTTTTGACAGTGCAACTTGCAGTTTGTCGCCTGCCATTCACAAAGTACAGAAACGTGTTGCGTTTTCTTTTGAAACAGCAGAGCTGTTTCAGTCGCGCAGGCCGTACTTTCTTACCAGTCGCTGCAGGTAAGCCCTTTCAATTCCGGCTTCTCGCGCTGAACGCGAAATGTTCTGCTTGTTGCGCTCCAGGAGATCTTTCAGATATGCCTTTTCAAAATTTTCAATCAGCTCGTTTTTGGCATCTTTGAAAGGTCTGTCGGTTTCAAAACTGATTTCAGGTTCAGCCGCGCTTATTCCCGTGCGCAGGTGCCCGAGGCTCAGAAAGGTGCTTAAGTCCACCGGACGATGTTCGCTGTAGAAAGCCAGCTCAATTAAATTACGCAGTTCACGTACATTGCCGGGCCATTCATGGCGCTTGAGAATTTCCATTGTACGTTCGAAATCAGCGATCTGGTCGATTGCGTCAGATCCGTGAAGCTCTTTTAAAAAGCGTTTAACCAGGAGCGGCACATCCTCCCTGCGGTGACGCAGAGCGGGCAGATCCAGATGAACTACCGACAGCCGGTAGAAAAGGTCTTCGCGGAAACGGTTTTCATTGACTTCCACAGCGAGATTGCGGTTGGTTGCGCTTATTATGCGTACGTTGATTTTGCGGACTTTGTTGCAGCCCACACGCCGGATTTCACGTTTTTCCAGAACCCGCAATAGTTTGGGCTGCAGGTCAGGAGATAAATCACCGATTTCATCCAGAAAAACCGTGCCGCCATCGGCAACTTCAAAGGCGCCCTGTCTGTCAACATTGGCTCCCGTAAATGAACCTCTGATATGTCCGAAAAGTTCACTTTCTATCAGCTCTTTGGATATTGCGGCACAATCAATCACAACGAAGGGTTTGGAGCTGCGGCTGGAATGGTTGTGTATTTCCTCGGCCAGAACTTCCTTGCCTGTTCCGGTTTCGCCGGTAATCATTATTGTGGCGTCCGAGGGTGAGTAGGTCTCGGCTAGGTAAAAAATGCGGCGCATAGGAACGGATTTGCCTATCATTTTGCCGAAGGACTCATTCTTCGAAAGCGGGATGTCGCTGGAGTCCTGCAACGGACAGAACACAATGCGCACCTTGCCCAGGCGTATCTCTGAGCCGGGGGCCAGATGAGCACTGTCTATACGCACTCCCTGCACCTGGGTGCCGTTTGTGCTGTTCAGATCTTTTATCTGATAACCGCTTTCATCCACACTGATTTCGCAGTGACGTTTAGACACAGTGGAATCATCAATCCGCAGATCATTGAAAGATCCGGATCCGATGGTGAAAACATCGCGGTTGACAACGAATTCACGCCCCTGCTGAGATCCACTGATCACCAGCAGCTTGGTTTTCCGTACCCGGAGACACTCCTGACTGGTGCCGCCGTTTATTACAAGGGTTCCTATCCCTGCACTACTTGCATCCGTATCACTCATAACACCGTTATAGTTTGCAGTTTTTGCACGGAGTTGCTCCGATAAGCTCAGGTTATCACACAAAGTCTGTTATATGGGCTTTATGAATACCTCAATCCGGATATCCGCATCTGTTAATCAATTCAATATGAGTTCAATATAACGCATGCTTAAGGATGTACGCAATTAAAAAACAGTTATATGACTCGGTTTTGCGGTATTAAAAGAACGGATAACACCATTCAGCCTTCCAAAGCGGTTTTCAGCCGCAAGCGATTCACAACTTATGCAAGTATGAGGCTGAGTTTCTGTGAATTATGGCAAAATTTGATTGTCTGGCGACCAAACCTTATCTGGGACTGCGCCCGTATCAAACGCCAACGCAGCTGCAGGCCGGTTTTTACATCTCGATGAAGAGCCTAGTAATATAGACGAAAAATAAATCAGAATAAATTTCTTTTTCCCTTGTTTTGAAATATAAAAAAGGGCACAATATACGCTCGTTTTTTTGAGGAGGTCCAGCAGCCCGAAGAATTTTTGTGCAGGAGAAAGAAATTGCCCTGTTATTGTATTAAGCTCTGCTTGCAGGGTAAAGGGCGAGGGGCAATGGGAAGAGGTTTGTCAGTATAAAATCTGCTTCTGTCATAAAAACAGAAAAATTGATAAGATAACGAATCTGCAGGCCGGGTGCTTTCACCCGGCGCACCAGTGCCCGGTAAGGGTATGCGCCACCGCCTTCGGTTGTGGCGGGATGCCGCCGGGCCTGCAAATTTTGGTTCCGGCTGTGCCGGATCAGAAAAAGGTTGAAAGGAGTCGTAAGACTATGTCAAGAACCATCCCGTTGGAAAAGATTCGAAACATAGGCATCATGGCGCATATTGATGCCGGTAAGACCACGTGCAGTGAGCGTATTCTTTTTTATTCCGGAAAAAGTTATAAAATCGGTGAGGTGCATGACGGCGCCGCCACTATGGATTATATGGCGCAGGAGCAGGAGCGTGGAATCACCATTACATCCGCTGCAACCGCTGTTGAGTGGAACGGCCATCAGATCAGTCTGATTGATACTCCCGGACACGTTGATTTCACTGCTGAAGTGGAGCGTTCACTTCGTGTTCTCGATGGTGCGGTCGCTCTTTTCTGTGCGGTGGGAGGAGTTCAGCCCCAGTCCGAGCAGGTCTGGCGTCAAAGTGAAAAGTATGAGGTTCCTAAGCTCTGCATGGTCAATAAAATGGACCGCATCGGTGCTGATTTTTTCGCGGTTGTCAACGAAATCCGCGAGCAGCTGAACGGCAATCCTGTTCCTATAGTTTGTCCCATAGGCTCGGGTGAAACCTTTTCCGGTGTTGTGGATCTGCTGTCAATGAAGGCTCTGACTTTCGATGAGGAGTCACACGGTTTGAAGATTATCGAGTCCGAAATTCCTTCCGAGCTTCAGGAGAAGTGCGAGGAAATGCGTGCTGAAATGGTGGAAAAGGCCGCGGAGCAGGATGATGCTCTGATGGAAAAATATTTTGAAAACGGAGATCTGACCACCGCTGAGATCAGGGAGGGACTGCGCAAGGGCACCATTATGCGTGCCATTGTTCCCACCTTCTGCGGAACTGCATTTAAGAACAAAGGTGTTCAGCCGCTGCTGAACGGTATTATTGATTACCTGCCCTCGCCCCTGGACGTCGGGGAAGTACAGTCCTTTGAGAATCCGGAAATGACCCGTCAGCCCAAAGATGATGATTCCTTTTCCGCTTTGGCTTTCAAGATTGTCAACGATAAACACATGGGCAAAATTGTTTTTGTGCGTGTCTATTCCGGAACTGTACGTGTCGGTGAGACAATTTTTAACAGCAGTATGGAGGAAAAAGGCCGCATAGGGCGTCTTTTCCGTATGCACGCCAACCATCAGGAGTCTCTTGAAGCTGCGCATGCCGGTGATATTGTCGCGGTCGTGGGTATTCCCAAAACGCGTACAGGCGATACCCTCTGCTGTACGGAGAATCCCATTGTTCTGGAAACTATTGAATTTCCCGCGCCGGTTATATCTATAGCGATAAGTCCCGCATCACGCAGCGATAACGAGAAGCTCGGAAATGCTCTTCATGCCCTGGCGCAGGAGGATCCGACTTTTACTGTCAATTACGATTCTGAGACAAGTGAGACTGTTATTTCCGGAATGGGTGAACTTCATCTTGAGATTATTGTTGACCGTTTGAAGCGTGAATTCGGCGTAGAGGCCGAAGTCGGCCGCCCCGAGGTTGCCTATCGTGAAACCATACGCCATACGGTTGAGGGTGCTTACAAGCACTCCAAGCAGTCCGGCGGCCGTGGTCAGTATGGTCATGTCGCATTCAAGATCGAGCCTCAGGATGCCGGTCGCGGATTTTCCTTTGTCAACGAAATCAAAGGTGGTGTTATTCCTTCCGAATACATCCCGGCTGTTGAAAAAGGCGTTATCAAGGCCATGGAGTCCGGTCCATGCGGCGGTTATCCTGTGGTTGACGTGAAGGTCACCGTTTATGACGGATCCTATCATGAGGTTGACTCCAGTGAATTCGCTTTTGTGGAGGCGGCCCGTCAGTGTTTTAAAAAGCTGTTTATGCAGGCGAATCCGCAGATTCTCGAACCTGTCATGGCTGTCGAGGTTGCCGTACCCGAAGATTATATGGGGGCTGCCACCGGTTCTGTCTGCCAGCGTCGCGGACGCGTGGAGGGAATGGACGACAAAGGCGGTGCTAAACTAGTTCGCGGATTTGTTCCTCTGAGCGAGATGTTCGGATACTCCAACACCATTAGAACTTTGACGCAGGGACGCGGATCGTTTTCTATGGTCTTTGAACATTACGAAGGTGTTCCTTTTGAGCTGGCTGAAAAAATCATGGAGAAACGCAAGGCTGAAGGCAAGGTCCGGTAAAGGATTTTCACACATTTGTTTCAACGAAAAACCGCCCGACATCTGTCGGGCGGTTTTTTTATCGGATTTCAGCCTGAGGCTGCTGATTCTCACAGGCATTCACCGATAACGCGGATATACTGCACTGTATATCTCCTGCGTTGCCCGGTGGACGAAACTGGCTGCCCGTGTCCGTTTGGGCGCATCTGCGAATCGGTGCACGGTGGGGTCACGGACTCCGCCCTACAGTAAAAATGCATTCGAACTGTAGCCGAGGTCCTTGACCTCGGAAGATGGATGATGCAAATTGCCGTAAATTTGACGATTTGCACCAATTCGCAGTTGCGCCCTGTCCGTTTCCCCCTCTGTTTACGCACTCGCGCACCGGACGCCTTTTTGCTAATATCACGTTGTTATGACTACTTACAGAGAATTCCAGCACGCATTGCGTACAAGCGGCGGCTATGAAACGGTTCATCCCGAAGGAACAGTTACTCCTCCTGTCAATACTGTCAATTCCCTGCGATATGCCTTTACAATCATCGGTCTCTGTGCCAGATGTTCTTTGCAGGAACTGTTCGGCAGATTCGACTATGAGCAATGGGCCGCCATCACATTCCGTTCAATCGCTTTTGCGGAAAAGATCAAAGGGCGCCTTATATTCGAAGGTTTCAGGGAGCGTGCGGAACATGACGGGCCGGTAGTTTATGTTTCCAATCATATGAGTACGCTGGAAACCATGATTCTTCCTGTCACCCTGCTGAGTTTTAATCAGCTTTCCATTGTGGTGAAAGACAGCTTGGCTGACAGCCCTTTTTTTGGAAAGGCTTTCGAACGTCTCGGCTGTATAGGAGTCACCCGCAAAAATGCCCGAGCCGACCTGCAGACAGTTCTGAAGGTGGGAGCTGAACGTATTGAAAGCGGCAATTCCGTACTGCTTTTCCCGGAAGGAACCCGCCAGACTGAATTCAGCCCGAAAAAATTCAATTCACTCGGATCAAAGCTGGCTCATCGCGCCGGTGTTCCGGTTGTTCCCATTGCCGTGAAAACCGATTTTCTGAGAACCGGCAGATTGATACGGGATTTCGGGCATGTTGATCCCTCCCGTTCTGTACGTATTGCCTGCGGTCCGTTGTTTCAGCCTGAAGCCGGAGCCAAGGAGATGCATGCCCGCTGTGTCGAATTCATAGATGCAAAACAGAAAGAATGGGGGCCAGAGCGCGAATGCGCGAATGCGTGAATGCGCGAATGCGTGAATGCGCGAATGAATTTGCTGTATGTTGCACGTTGGGCTGGAATTAGAATTAAACATTTAATCGAGTCACTATGTCACCAAGTCAAAAAAAAACAGTCCGTTGGACGGCAAGAATCTTTTTCCTGGCGGGGTTTTTCGCGCTTGCAGTGCTGGTGGACAATCCGGCCTTCCTGCACGGAATCCTGCCGGCATGCAGTCCTTTTTTGGCTCTGTTGTCTCTGGCTGCGGGAGGAGCTTCTCTGGTTCTGCTTCCTTCGCTTGTTTTTTTCGGGATATGCCTTTTCAGACCACGTTTTTTCTGCCGCTGGATATGTCCGGCCGGAACCTGCTTTGAAGCGGTCGGCATAGGAATAGATCGCTGTCAGCGATGCCGCAGTGCGGGCGGTGGCAACGTGTCGGAAAGCAGGGTGACAGATCATCCTGCATCCCGCGATTTTCCTTCGTACCGTTGTGTTCCCGTTATGAAATTTTCCCGCCTCCGGTTTCCCCGATTGAATATATGGCTGTTTTCTCTGGGGACAGGCGCCGCCCTGATCGGCTATCCGCTTTTTATCATGCTTGATCCACTGGCTATATTTTCCTCCGCCTTCAGCTGGCTGCGACCGGAACTGACGCTGTGGGAAAAAGCTGCGGCCTGCGTTTTCCCGGCCATGGTTTTAACGGCCGTTTTTGCGCCCCGGATCTGGTGCGGAAAGCTCTGTCCGCTGGGTGCCATGCAGGATATCGCGACTGCTGGTTTTGCGGGAAGGGGCGTTGGTGTCAATACTCAGCGAAGCACCGGTCGGGTCGGCAGTATCGGCCGGCGCGTTTTTATGGGCCTGGGAATCGGTGCGCTTTACCGTCTTCTGTTGCATCCGGCAGAACTGCATGCGGAGACCGCGCCCGTACGTCCGCCTCTGAGCGGAACCGAGGCGCGGTTCACACGTCTCTGCGCGCGCTGCGGCGCCTGCGCCCGGGCCTGTCCCGAACAGATAATTATCCAGACGGGAATGGAATGCGGTTTTGCCGGCGTGCTGGCTCCGGTGCTGGATTTTTCGCGCGGGGGATGTCCGCCTGACTGTACCCGTTGCGGAGAGGTGTGTCCCACCGGGGCTATACCCCTTTTTACGCAGCAGGACAAGTCTGATGTCCCTCTGGGATCAGCGGTGCTGAAAAAGAAGCGTTGCGTTCTTACGCATAACCGCGAGTGCGGCATCTGCATGAATGCCTGTCCGCATCAAGCCATTGATATCGGATGGGATGCGTATGAAATGACCAGTACGCTGAAGATAGACGCCCAGCTCTGCACAGGTTGCGGTATCTGTGAATATGTCTGCCCTGAAAATCCGCCCGCGATTGTGGTGGCGAAGCAGGTACCGCCCGTTGCCGGTGCTTGATTGATGATAAACCAGTTGATAAACTGCGGTGAAGGCAAAAACTGATGTGAGATACAGTCTGGCGGGAAATCTGCACTTTGTCCGCCTTTTTTCATGCGGCGTGACCATGCAGAGCGACTGCTACAGAAAAATGCGTACAGCGCGGCATGCGGTATGCTGAATTTGTTTTACGCAGTGTCATAGCCGCGCAATTACTGCGGGGTCTTGACGCTGGAAGTTATAGGCACCTATAGCACAAGGAAAAAACAATGAAGCCTAAAAACAGAGAATCCGTATTCATTCGTCTGCGCAATTTTTTCGCGCGGGATATGTGGCAGCTGCAGCTTGATGACAAGCATTCATGGCACATCAAGACATCGGTATGGTTCCTGCGGGTGATTTCTCTGGTAGCCGATGGATTCCGTCGCAACCAGTGTCCTCTTCATGCCTCTGCACTGACATTATATTCCCTGCTTTCTCTTGTGCCTGTCTTAGTGATGGTTCTTGCTCTGGCCAGAGCTTTCGGCGGCGCTGAGCTGGCTAGAAAACGGATCGATAAACAGATAAATGCCCTGGTTGAAAAGATTGAGCAGGGGTCCGGTCAGGATGGCGGGGTTGCAGCTCAAAATTCCGCACTTGAGAAATCAGGCGGAGAGAATGCTGTGAAGGACGACACCGATGCAGAATCCGGAACTGCGGCCTCTGCGGCCGAACCCGCCGCAAAGTTTTCAAAGCAGATCCGGGAGGGGGCTGATAAGATTTTCCAGCAGGTCAATTCCATCAATTTCGGCAAACTCGGCGGTGCTGGTGCCATCCTGCTTTTATGGTCTGTCATCGGTGTGCTGGGCAAAGTCGAGGCTAGTTTCAACCAGATATGGAGTGTTGATAAACCGCGTCCCATGCTTCGTAAATTCACCGAGTATCTGGCGGTGATCATCATTCTTCCTTTTCTGGTGACAGCCGTATCAACGGTGCCCGTTATACAGACGATCAGCTCTGTGATGGAAAAGACCATGGGTGAGCGTGCGTCAAGCGGCCTTATCGCGGTTATGGATTCCAGTCTGTTGCGCGTGTTTATGTCGGCCATAGGCGGCACTCTCACCTTTGCTTTCATTCTTGGGTTTATGCCCAACGAAAAGGTTAAACTCGCTCCGGCGCTGGTGGGTGGTTTTATTACCATGATTTTCTTTGTGCTCTGGATGAAGATATGCACGATGCTGCAGATCGGCATAGGAAAGTACAGCACACTTTACGGCGGTTTTGCTGTGATTCCCATCCTGTTAATATGGGTGTATATCAGCTGGCAGATTATCCTGCTGGGGGCTGAGATATCTTTCGCTGTGCAGAATCGCGATACCTACGTGCTTGAGCAGTTCGCAGATGAAGCCAGTATGCGGGCGCGTCTTCTGATGGCGGTCAGCCTCTGTGTGGAAAGTGTGCGGGCTATCAGGGGAAGTGCTGGCGGGGCTTTTGATGCTGAACGGTATGCGCATGAAAACGGAGTGCCTCACCGTTTTGTGACGCACATTCTGGATGAACTGGTTTCACACGGCTTCCTTGCGGAGGTTACCGAGGAATCCGGCAAGTACCTGCTCTGCAAGTGCAGTTCTTCGCTCACAGCGGCAGATATTGTTGATGCGATGATGGATAAAGGCGAGGCCATCCGGGAGCTGGGTATAGAAGAACTCAGTCCGTCGGTGAAGGAGCTCAGTTCCCGCTGGCGAAAAGCGGAAAAAGAGTCGCTTTCCGTTACCCTCGACCAATTGTGTGTGGAAAACGGTGCGTAAATCCGGTAACATGTGCACCTCAATTATTTTTAATCAGAAAAAGCACGAAAAGGTTTATCGGGTTTGACTGCATCGCAGTTATAATAAGCAGAGATGCTCAGGATTCACGCAGTGTTTTTATGTGGGAATAAAGAGAGACTGCCGCATTTTACAGTCTCTCCTCCTTTTGTGCGGTTTGTTTTTCGCGGTTAAAGAAAAAAAGAGAAAGTTTTACAGGAGCCCCGAATTTATGACAGACAAGAAACGCAGAATTGTAGCCACATCGGCACTGCCCTATGCCAATGGCGATATTCATATCGGTCATCTGGTGGAGTATTTACAAACGGATTTCTGGACCCGTTTTCAGAGGATGCGCGGCCATGACTGCCTGTATATCTGCGCTGATGATACCCACGGTACTCCTGTGATGGTGCGCTCCCGCAAGGATGGAATCTCTCCGGAAGAGCTGATCCGCCGTAGCCATGAAATGCATGTCAGAGATTTCGCCGAGTTCCAGGTTGCTTTTGATCATTACGGTTCAACCAACTGTGATGAAAACCGTGTGTTGAGTCAGAAGATATTCAAAGCCATGGATGCCGCCGGAGACATCACCGCCCGTACCGAACCGCAGCTCTTCTGTGAGAAGGATAAAATGTTCCTGCCGGACCGCTTTGTGAAAGGCGTATGTCCCAAATGCGGTGCTGAAGGTCAATATGGTGATTCCTGCGATGTCTGCGGAGCAACCTATGAAGCCGAGGATCTGATAGATCCTGTCTGCACGCTCTGCGGCAGCAGACCGGAGACACGCGAGAGCGAACACCTTTACTTTGAACTGGAGTCTTCACGTGATTTCCTGAAAGAGTGGATTCCGGCCCATACCGCACCGGAGATAGCCAATAAACTGCTGGAATGGTTTGACGAGCCGTTGCGCGGCTGGTGCATTTCGCGCGATGCTCCCTACTTCGGATTTGAGATTCCCGGGCATCCGAATAAATTTTTCTATGTATGGGTGGATGCACCTGTCGGTTACATGGCATCCCTGACAAAGTGGTGTGCGGAAAACGGGCAGAATTTTGACGACTGGTGGCAGAATCCAGATGCGGAATTGTATCATTTTATCGGCAAGGATATCGTGCGCTTTCATTCCCTCTTCTGGCCGGCTATGCTGAAGGCTGCCGGATATAAAACCCCTGATAAGGTATTTGTGCACGGCTTTCTTACGGTCAACGGCGAAAAAATGAGCAAGTCTAAAGGAACTTTCATCAAGGCCCGCACTTATCTCAACCATCTTGATCCGCAGGATCTGCGTTTCTACTACGCCTGCAAGATGAACAGCACCGCCGATGATATGGATCTGAATATGGATGACTTTATCGGACGTGTGAATTCCGATTTGGTCGGCAAGATTACCAACCTTGCTTCGCGCGGTGCCCAGATGCTACATAAACGGCTTGACGGTGTGACCGGTGTGATGGATGACGAAGGACGGAAACTCTGCGACACCGCCCGCTCCCGTGCTGAAAAGATTGCCGCTTTCTATGAAGCGCGTGATTTCAGCAGAGCCATGATAGAGGTGCGTGAACTGGCCAGTCTGGCCAATCAGTATTTCGACACCAGGGCACCCTGGAAGCTGGTGAAGGACGATCCCGAGTCCGCCCGCTCTGTGATGACCTCTGTCCTGAATCTCTTCCGCATTCTGGCTATATACCTGCAGCCTGTTCTGCCGGAATATGCCGCCGGGGTGGCAAAGCTGTTCAACGAACAGCCCTACATGTGGGATGACATCGCCAGGAACATCGAAAATGTGCCGGTCAATCCCTATACCTATCTGGCCAGGCGGGTCGAGCAGGATGCGGTGAACAGAATGATAGAAGAAGGCAAAGAGGATATACAGCCAGCGGCTCCGGTGTCTCCCGGAATAGAGCCTGTAAAAGAGACGATCGACTTTGAGACCTTCTCCAGAACTGATTTGCGTGTGGCGGAAGTTATTTCAGCCGAGGCGGTGGAGAAAGCCGACAAATTGCTGCGCGTAATGCTGGATATCGGTGATGGAAAACCGCGCCAGGTTTTTGCAGGCATAAAGAAGTATTACGATCCGGAAAAGCTTGTGGGCCGGCAGGTGGTGATGGTGGCGAACCTCGCACCCCGTAAAATGCGCTTCGGTATTTCCGAAGGCATGATTATCGCCGCAGGAAATCCTGACGGGGATCTTTTTGTCGTATCTCCCGATACCGGGGCTGTTCCCGGTGCCGGTGTACAGTAGGCAGAGAGGACTTTGCCGCATTATAAGCATAGCACATGCAGGCCTGGCGGATGCCCCGCAAACTCCCTAATCCCTAAAAACATGAAACTCAAATCCTGGATAAGAGCACTGCGTATCTGGTCGCTTACAGCGGCTACCATTCCTGTGCTGACAGGTTCAGCCCTGGCCTGGCGGGACAACTGCTTTGACTGGCGGATTTTCATTCTGACCATGTCGAGCGGCTGGGCGCTGCAGATGGCCGTGAATCTGCTCAATACCTACGGCGATTTCCAGTCAGGGGTGGATCTCAGCAAAAAACGGGGCAAAGCCACCTGTGACGTGCTGATCAAAGGTGAGTTCACACCGTCAGCCATACTGTTATCCGCGGCATTACTTGTGGTGGCCGGTGCTTTGCTGGGTGTCTGGGCGGCTTGTCTGAGCAGCTGGAAACTTCTGCTGTTCGCTCTACCCGGAGTGCTGGGGGTGATAGGTTATACAACCGGAACCAAATTCAAATACAGGGGTATAGGAGTGCCTGTGGTCTTTCTGCTGATGGGTGTGGTTATGGTCATGGCCGCCTACTATGCGCACAGTACAGTTCTCT
The DNA here is from genome assembly GCA_046482825.1 of Kiritimatiellia bacterium. Taxonomy (GTDB): domain Bacteria; phylum Verrucomicrobiota; class Kiritimatiellia; order RFP12; family UBA1067; genus M55B167. Next base: position 17,761 of record JAWOEI010000086.1, on the reverse strand, counting down.
CATGGACTGCCTTTGCGGTTTCGCTGCCAGTCTCATTGCTGGTGGCGGCTATCCTGCACGGCAATGACCTGCGCGATTTCAAGAGTGATGACGCTGTGGGCATCAGGACAACAGCCCTGCAGCTGGGATTGGCCCGCGGGAAAATCTTCTTCTGCATCCTGCATGTCTCCGCCTACATTGCGGTGATTGTTACAGTGATATGCGGTGTACTGCCTTTATGGACACTTTTGACGCTTTTAGTGATACCTGTCAGTTTTAAAGTATGCCGCACCTGCATGACCACCTTCCGGCCGGGCGCGGAATTGCCCGATGCCCAGAGCCTGGTGGCAGTTTCCGCGCAGGTTCATCTGCTTTTCGGCATCCTCCTAGCCATCGGCCTGGTGGTATGACGGGTTTTTTCCTGCTGCCGCTAACTGCCGGTGGGTGCAGCGTAAGACTGTGTACAGTCCATTCAGCACAATCCTTCGGTTACGGCCTGCGAAAGTTTTTCAATCCATACGTCCACCAGTTCAAGTTCGTCGGCTTCCACCAGTAGCCGGATTTTAGATTCAGTACCCGAGTACCGCACAATAACGCGTCCGTGCCCTTTGAGTTCAGCTTCACAGTTATGGATGGCATCCTGCAGTTTAGGCACATCCTCGACCGGTTTTTTCTCTTTCACCTTGAGGCTGACCAGTTTCTGCGGGTACTCCTGCATGCAGTCGGCGATTTCTGAAAGGGGTTTCCCTTCTTTTTTCATCATGTTCAGAACCTGCAGAGCACTGATAATACCGTCGCCTGTGGTTGCAAAGTTATGGAATATGAGATGTCCCGACTTCTCGCCGCCGAGTGAAAAGCTGTTTTTACGCATGGAGTCGATTACATAGCGGTCTCCGACATCGGTAATCTCCACATTGATGCCGTGTTTTTTCATGGCATCATGCAGTCCCAGGTTGCTCATGCTGGTTGCCACAACCGTGTTATTTGACAGCTGTCCGCGATTTTTCAAGGCAATGGCGCAGGCTGCAAGGACATGGTCGCCGTCCACAATTGAACCGTTTTCATCGGCGAAGATGACACGGTCGGCGTCGCCGTCCAGAGCAATGCCGATATCAGCCCTGGTGTCTTTCACCAGCTGTGCCACAACTTCGGGGTGCATAGCGCCGCAGTTACTGTTGATATTTAGGCCATCCGGTGAAATACCTGTTTTGATGACCCGGGCGCCCAGTTCACGGAAAATCCAGGGGCCGAGGTTATATGCGGCGCCGTTGGCGCAGTCGAGCACCACTTTGAAATTGCTGAGTTTATTGTTGTTGATGGTGCTTTTGGCGAATTCAATGTAGCGTCCGCGGGCATCATCCAGGCGATGGGCGCGTCCAAGCTGATCACTGCGTATGTGATCTGTCCTGAGATCGCTCCCCAGGATCAGTTTTGTCAGCTCCTCCTCCTCGGCATCTTCCAGTTTGTATCCGTTCGGATTGAAGAGTTTGATTCCGTTATCGTCAAACGGATTGTGTGATGCGGTCAGCATAATGCCGACATCAGCGGCCAGTGATTTTGTCAGGTGCGCTACAGCCGGCGTGGGTACAGGGCCGACCAGAAACACATCGACTCCCGCTGAAACAAGCCCGCTCGTGAGAGCGGTTTCAAGCATGTATCCTGAAAGGCGTGTGTCTTTTCCTATGACCGTCCGCGCGCTGCCGTAACCTTTGGCCTTGAGCTGGGCGCCAAGAGCCTTTCCGAGTTTGAGTGCCAGTTCCGCATCAACAGGATAGGCGTTTGCCTGTCCGCGGATGCCGTCGGTACCAAAAAGTTTTCTCATTTGTTCTCCATTACTTGCTGTGCAACAGCTTTTTTCATACGTTTTTTTAACTGTAAAACACGAAAAGCCTGAAATAATTTTCTTTTGAGCTTGATTACAGTTTCAAACAGGGTCAGAATATACACGTTTTTTTCGCACATTGCACCTGTCAGGTGCCAAAAGTTAATAAATTCTAACATGTTGTCCGGTAACTGCAAATAGACATTTTATCTGAGATCTGTTTGCTTGTCGAACGTTGAAGGTAAAGTTATGCCATATAAAAAATACGATAAAATCCTGGTGCTCAATTCGGGCAGTTCATCGCTTAAGTTTATGCTTTTCAGTATGCTGAACGAAACAATGCTGGCAAAAGGCATGGTTGAACGCATTGGAACTCCTGAAGCCAACCTTATATATGCGCGTGAGGGGGAGAAAAAAACCGAACAGCTTATAGCAGCTGAGAATCACGGTAAAGCTCTGGCAATGGCCTGCAAGATGCTGGTTGATAAAGACCGCGGCGTCATAAAAAGCCTGAAACAGGTCCAGGCGATTGGTCATCGTGTGGTCCACGGAGGTGAGGAGTTTAAAAGTTCTGTGCTTATTACGGAAGATGTAAAAAGTAGCATCAGCAAATGCTCAGATCTCGCGCCGTTGCACAACCCCGCCAATCTTGACGGCATCATAGCCTGTGAAACTGTATTTCCGGGAGTTTCCAATATTGCTGTGTTTGATACGGCTTTTCATCAGAGTATGCCGCGACATGCCTACATGTATGCTGTTCCCATGAAGTATTATGAGGATTACGGCATCCGCAAGTACGGATTTCACGGGACCTCGCACCATTTTGTTGCGCAGACCGCCGCGGAATATCTTAAAAAGCCGATCGAAGAAATTAATCTCATCACCTGCCACATGGGAAACGGAGGGTCGATTGCCGCGATAAAAGAAGGCAGAGTGCTCGATACAACCATGGGGCTCACTCCGCTGCCGGGCTTGATTATGGGAACACGCTGCGGTGATATTGATCCGGCTCTTATTTTCTTCCTGAACAGCAAGGGCCTGGATCTTGATACGATAGAGAACGATCTCAACAAGGAAAGCGGATTGAAGGGGATCAACGGCATAGGCAGCGGTGATATGCGCGATACAGTGCATGCCGCGGAGCAGGGTAAAGCCGCCGCCTCCAATGCCATTGAGATGTTCGGACACCGCGCGGCTCTTTATATAGGCGGATATTACACTCTTCTGGGGGGTGCCGATGCGATAGTATTTACTGGCGGCATAGGTGAGAACAGCGCTCCGGCACGTACGGCTGTGATCAGCCGCCTGGCTGCTGTCGGGTGTAAGCTGGATACTAAAAAAAATGAAGCATGTATGGGAGTCAGGGCGGTTGTTTCAACTGAAGATTCCAGAACACCGGCGCTTGTTATTCCGACAAATGAAGAATTGATGATAGCACGGGAATGTTACAAACTGCTGGTTGATATGGCAGTTGCGAAAAAAGCGAATAAGACGAAAGGTTGATTCAATGGCTGTTTTAGATACTATGGTTCCCGTAGCCAGGGAAAAAGCTTGTAAAATTGTGCTGCCTGAGGGACAGGATCCGCGTGTGATAGGTGGAGCTGTGAAGGCTGCCCGTGAGGGTGTTGCAAAGCCGGTTGTTCTCGGAACACCTGATGAAATCAGTGCGGCTGAAGAAAAGGCGGGTGTTTCACTTTCCTCAGCCGGTGTCGAAGTTATTGACTATACCGGTTCCGATCTGCTTCCGCAACTTGCGGAAGCTCTCTATGAACGACGGAAAGCCAAGGGTATGTCTCATGACGACGCGCTCTCTGTTCTCAAAACCAGGCGCATTTATTTCGGCGGAATGATGGTTTCCTGCGATTTAGTTGACGGCATGGTGGCCGGTTCAATTGCCTCGACAGGCGATATGCTGCGGAGTGCATTCCACTGCATAGGCACGGCGACGGGCATTAAGCTGGCATCTTCATGTTTTGTCATGGATCTTCCGCAACCTACAATTTCCGGCGATTCAACCCTGATTTTTTCCGATTGCGGTGTCAATCCTGATCCGAGTTCTGAGCAGCTGGTGGATATTGCCCTGGCGGCGGCAGGCTCCTATAAAACCCTGATAGGGGGAACTCCCAGAGTGGCATTTCTGAGTTATTCCACCAAAGGCAGTGCGGAACATGAATTCGTGACAAAAGTTAGTTCAGCGGCCGCTATGGCAAAAACAGCTTTCAAAGAAGCCGGTATTGATGCTGTAGTGGATGGAGAGATGCAGGGTGATGCTGCTCTGGTGCCGTCTGTGGCTGCCTCTAAAAACAAAAACGGTGCGATCAAGGGCGATGCCAATGTTCTGATATTCCCGGACATCCAGTCCGGGAATATCGCATACAAGCTGGTTGAGCGTCTGGCCGGCGCGGTTGCTTTGGGGCCTATTCTTCAGGGCCTGGCCAAGCCGGTCAACGATCTTTCGCGGGGGTGCAGTGCTGAGGATATTTTCGGCACAATAATCATTACCTCGCTGCAAAGTTGAATGTGCTGCGATTGATCTTGAATGGCGATGGCTGTCATATAATCAGTTCTGCCGCCGCTGCTGCAGGGGTCAACCTGCGCAGGACGGGGTGGCGGCATAACTGAATGAATGGTGTGACGATGGCGGTATCCATGGCGGTAGCAGGGGGAAAGAATGCGGATAAGGAGATATCGACAAAATGAGAAATGTTTTTCATAAAGCGCGGGCTGTTGCAGTCTGTGTGTCTGTTTTAAGTATTTAGGCTCTGTCGGCAACGGAATCGGGGGCGCATCATTTATGGGATTTCAACAATTCGCTTGAAGATAGCCTCAGCGGAAAAAGGGCCCATTCCGGGGAAACAGTATTTATTGACGGAGTTCATGGTGATCGGGCTCTGAAAATACAGAACAGGGTTTATATTCATGATTCTCCCGGGATGCGCGTGCAGTCAGGTTTCCGGATGCGTTGCCGGGTGCGTTTCAACAGGCTGCGGGAAGGGGCACGCTGGACAAATGTCGCAGTGAAGGGAGTCGGCAACCGGATGGAATATATACTGCGCGTCGATCCTGCTGCTGAGGGGGGCGGATTCGCTTTTTTTCTCAATATTGACGGCAGTCTGGAGCCTCGCGTAAGATCAGGTGAAGCTGTGCATGCCGGAGTCTGGTATGATGTGTCGGCGGGTTGGAACGGAACAAATCTCTGGATTGAGGTCAATGGTGACAGAACTGAAATGAAGAGATGCGGTATGCCTGCGCATTCAGGTGACCCTCTGATGATAGGGCCTTTTGACGGAGCAGTTGATGAACTGGAGATTGTCAATCCCGCCGCCCGCTGCGGCGGTGTCGCCTGCTGGCCGTTCGACGGAACATTGACTGATATTTCAGGCAACGGGCATGATGCTTTGGCAGCGGAACAGGATTTTGATGATACGGGTTGTGGGAGGCAGGCCCTGCGGACTTTTCCCGGGAGCGTTGTCAGGATACCGCACGCTGCTGATATCAGTCTGGCGCCGGGTCTGAATATACAATGTTCCTTCCTTTTTGATGAGTTGCCGGAAAATTATTGTGCTGTGTTGAAAAAAGACGGTGAGTATATGCTCAGGCTCGGCAGAAAAGGAGATGCGTACCGGTTTTCTTTCTTTGTTTATATTGATAACAACTGGGAGATACGGTGTGCCAATCCATGCAGAATAGAGACGGGAAAGTGGTATGATGTTGCTGCCCGGTGGACCGGTTCACGTTTGTATCTGGACGTTAACGGGGAGCGTGCGGATGTTGCCCGTTACGGTAAACCCGGTATAGGTTCGAAGCCTTTGAAGATAGGCGCTTTCAAGGGTATGGTTGATAATCTCTCCATTGAAAATCCTCGGCTCCCGTTGTTAAGCATGGTTGACATGCAGAGTTCTTCCGCGCTTCCGCAGGCTGGCCGGATTGAAGAGGTGTTCGCCACTGTCTGTAATTACGGCAGTGATGCAGCCAGCTGCTCTGTGGAGCTTAAGATCCCCGAGGGTGTCGAATGTGTGAGTTCCCGGCGTATTGATCTCGGCGATATGCCTTCGGGATGTGAAAGGAGGGTAGCCTGGAAACTGCGCACAGAGAAGTCGCTCGCGGCTGATCTGAACTTTGATCTGAATTGCAGAGGGGAGGGGCATAGCTCTGTAGAACATCAGTTTGCGGTTTTCCCTGAGGATATATCCGGTTTTGAATATAACATGAAATTGCCTCCGGAGCGTGATTCTGCTGATGCCGAGAAAACCGTTTATTATATTGATCCGTCTGGAGGGGATAATCAGAATGACGGAAAGACTCCGCAAAAGGCCTGGAAGGATTTCACTCCGATTAACGGAGGTGTTCTGGGTCCTGGCGAATGTCTGCTGATCCGGCGGGGCTGTGTGGTTAACCAGGAATTGCGGATTTCAGCTGAAGGCACAGCTGATGCTTGGGCCGAAATAGGCTCTTACGGCGAGGGCGCGCGACCTCTTATCCGCCGCAACAAGGATATTTCAGAGAGGTGTGCGTTAATAATCAACCCGGATTATCTGCATACCGGTGTCGCCTAACTCGAAATTGAATCACGCGTGTATAGGTGTCGGCGGCATGGGCGGTGCTGATATCAGCAATATCAAGACCCATCCGCGCACACAGATTGTGGCGTTGTGCGATGTTGACAGTGTCCGGCTGGCCAGAGCGGGGAAAAAGTTTCCCGGAGCACGCACCTATACGGACTGGCGTGAGATGCTGGCGAAAGAGGGAGATCGCATTGATTCGGTCAACATTGCCGTGCCGGATCACAATCACACTGTAATAGCCGCTAATGCCATGCGTGCCGGCAAGCATGTCTATTGTCAGAAACCCCTCTGTCATGAGATAGAGGAAGCCCGTCTGTTGTGCAATATTGCCAAAGAAGCCGGGGTTGTCACGCAGCTCGGTGTTCAGTTTTCCGCAGGTATCGGTGACCGTATGAATGTAGAGTATCTCAGACAGAATGCGGTTGGCACAGTGGAGCATGTTTATCTTTTTTCCACCCGCAGCGGAGTTTCTCGCATAGAGACAACACGACCGGCTCCCGCTCCGGTTCCGGATACCCTGAACTGGGAGATATGGCTGGGGACAGCTCCCTACCGTCCCTATGCCAAAAAGCTTTATCATCCGCTTCTCTGGCGCATCTGGCGTGATTTCGGTTCCGGATGGGTGGGTGATATCGGCTGTCATCTGCACAGTTCCATCTGGAAAGGACTCGGCCTGACAGCACCGATCGACGTGAAAGCCGAGGTTCAGGAATCATGGAAAAATACCCCTGCACGTTTTAACGATACCTGGCCTGTCGGGGCTCACATCACGTGGACTTATCCGGGCAGCGTAAAAACCGGAGGCAGACCGCTGACAGTTGATTGGTACGACGGCAAGGCAGGTTCTTCCGCCGCCCATCTTCTGCCGCCGCCTGAGCTTCAGGAACTGGCGCGGAAGGTCGGTTTTGAAAAACTGCCCTCCGAAGGTTCTGTTGTTGCCGGTTCAGAAGGATGGATTCTGATGCCGCATGGAAGTGCACCGAGAATTATCATGAAAAACAAGGGGGCACAGAAACCGCAGAAGCCGGTTCTGCCGAAATGGCCTAACCACTATCATGAATTTCTTAACGGCTGTGTGGATGGACACCGTACCAGTGCCGACTTCAGCAAGGTCGGTCCTATGGTTGAGTCTGTCCTGCTTGCCAATGTTGCTGAGCGTGTTTACGACACCCTGCTGGAATGGGATGCCGGTAAGATGAGAATCATGAATTCCGATAAAGCGGATGCATTTCTGCGCCGCAGTTATCGGCCGGGATGGAAACTCGAGGGAATAGCGTAATTTTTTTAAGCCCGCTTTGCGAATGGATGAGGAAAATTTGAAGTGCAATATTCATGAAGATTAGCGGATATAAAAAGGAGATACTATGAATAGACGTTCATTTTTCAGGCTTGGCCTCGGCGGGCTGGGAGCCATGGCTCTGACCCGCACGACAACAGGATGCGCCTCGGTTTCTTCGGCAACTTGCGGTATGCCTGATCTCAAGTTCCCGGCAAAACCCGCGGAACTGCATCCGGGCTGTCAGCTGGCACGTGTGCCCGGCAGAGGATTTACGGAAAAATTTGATGTTCTTGAATCCTGCGGCTATGACCGTGTGGAGATCAGCGGAGGCAACTGGGAGTGGCTGGAGAAGAACGTGCCAGCGCTGGAATCCGTTATCAGGGGGCGTGATCTCAGATTTTCGGTAACCTGTATCAGTGCGCGCGGCAATGCGGGTATGGCTGATCCGGTGGAGCGGCGTGCTGTCATTGATACCACAAAGAGCATTCTGTCCAGTGCGGCGCAACTGAAGGCTCTCGGCGTAATCACTGTGCCAGCCCGCAAAAAGATAGAGCTGCCGTTTCCTGAGCTGCGGGAGCGTTATCTCAAGGAAATCCTGCCGGAAATACTTGAACATGCGGAAAAACTGGGCGTCTGTCTGGTGATGGAGCCACTCAACCGCAAGGAGACCATGTTTATGCGTCTGGTGGCCGATGGAGCCGCGATAGCCCGCGATGCAAACAGCCTGGCAATCGGTGTTCTGGGAGATTTCTGGCACATGTCTTTCGAAGAAACCAGCAACATGGGAGCATTTATTTCAGCCGGTGATTACCTTAAGCACGTTCACATCGCTTCGCTGAAACACCGCAAGATCCCCGGACTGGATGGTGATGCGGACAATTATGTCAACGGTTTCAGGGGATTGAAACTGATAGGGTACCGGGGTTCAGTCAGTATTGAAGCCGGATATCCCAAAAAAACACCGGATGAGCAGAAGAAGAAAATGCTGGCAAACGCCGCAGAACTGATGCGGCGCCAGTGGGAAGAGGCGTGAAACACCGCCGGATAAGACAGCAGACATCTGTTTCGGGCAAGAGAGTGACGGCGCAGGTGAATGAGAAGGACAGTGTAAACATGTTATTTCCTCCACTCTGAAGCGGTGGGGATAGGGGTAACAAAAAGTATATCCGCCGTGACAAGGCGGATGTCGGACAGGGAGAAACAAATGCATAATCGCAGAGACTTCATGAAGAAAGCCAGTGTATTTTCCGCCATGATGGCGGCAGCACCCGCGGTGCTCAAAGCGCAGGAGGCTAAACGTGTTTTCAAAATAGGAATTATCGGTTCAGGCCGGCGTGCCACCGGTGCCTTTAAAAACATGAAAGAGGCCGCACAGAAGATGGGGCATGATATTGAGCTTGTGGCTGCCCACGATTATTTTATTGAAGAGGCGCGGAAACGCTGCCAGCAGTTGGGCTGCGATGTCAAATTTGCTTTCGGCGGCGGTGATGGCTACAGGAGCTTGCTTGATATTCCTGAGATTGAAATTGTGATTCTCGGTGCGCCTCCGGCTTTCCGTCCTGTTCACCTGGATGCGTCTGTCAAAGCCGGAAAACATGTTTTTGCGGAAAAACCCGTTGCTGTTGATCCCCAGGGTGTGCGTAAGGTATTGAAAGTGGCCGAGGCTGCAAGACGGAAAAAACTCAGTATCGCAACCGGAACACAGCGCCGCCACGAGGCCGGTTATCTGCGCCAGGCTCTGGCGTTCAGCAGGGGCGAACTGGGAACCATACGCGGCGGTAATGTTTACTGGGTCGGGGGACGCGGCAGTATCCGTCCGCGCAAACCGGGGGCAAGCAATGCAGAGTATATGGCGAATAACTGGATGAACTGGGCAGAGATGTCGGGCGATCATATCGTTGAGCAGCATGTACACAATATTGATGTCGCCAACTGGTTTATCGGACGCTATCCGCGCATGGCTGTAGGGATGGGTTCCCGCGTGCGCCGTCCGACCGGTAACCAGTATGATTTCTTCAGTGTCGATTTTGACTATGGAGACGGCCTTCATATTCACAGTATGGCCAGACAGATTCCCGGATGCTGGAATCGCGTTGGTGAGCTGTTTGCAACGGATGTGGCGGAGGTTTCCGGCGGCGGCAAGGCAACACGCTATGACGGCCGGGAAGTCAAGTGGGAGGATGTCGGCAATGAGGACAACCCCTATGTTAATGAGCACAGCGCGCTGCTGGACAGTGTGATCAATGAGAAGATGCTCAATGAAGCTGAAGCCACGGCTTACGCCACGGCTTCTGCGATCATGGGACGCATCTCCGCTTATACCGGTCAGGCGGTGCGTATGTCGGATATTATCAGAAACGAAGCTTCGCCCTATTACAATATGAACTTTAAACCGGCTGCGCTCGACTTCGAGGGATCTGGTGATGTGGAGCTTCCGCCGGAAGATGTTGCCCCCAAAGCCGGTAAGGATAAGTGATACGCAGGTGTTTATCAGTTCAGGCTGTCAGTTGCGATAAAACCATGAATGCCTGCAGCCTGAAATTCCTGATGCCTGCAGCCTTAGGAACATTTAAAAAATCCTCTCAAGGAACAACTGTATGACAGACGATAAAAAACGATGGATTCCCTACAAGTGGGAGCTGCTTCTTCTGCTGTGGTTCGCTTTTTTCTTTAATCAGGCTGACCGGCAGTCTTACAACGTGGTGCTCCCGCTGCTTACCGAGGATCTCGGGCTGACTTCTGTCCAGACCGGTCTGATTGGTTCCATCTTCCTCTGGTGCTATGCTCTGCTGGTTCCGCTTGGCGGTTATCTGGGAGATGTGGGCCGCCGCAAATGGGTGCTTTTCGGCAGTCTTCTGCTGGCAAGCGGCTGTACTTTCATGTCCGGTGCTGCAACAGGTATGATAACTTTGGTGATTATCCGCGGTTTCGGTAACGGCGGTGGAGAGGCCTGTTACTTTCCCTCCGCCAATTCGCTGATAGGCCAGTACCATCATAAAACCCGGGCACTTGCCATGGGCATACACCAGACAGCTCTTTACAGCGGATTGATACTCAGCGGTTTTCTGGCAGGTTTTCTGGGAGATCGTTATGGCTGGCGTTCACCGTTTTTCTTCTTCGGTGCCATGGCTTTGATTCTCACATTGCTTATTCTGTGGCGTGTAAAGGATGTGGCGCAGCCGACAGCGGAGAAGGGAAAGAAGACTCAAAGGGTGCCTCTGCGGGATCTGTTTCACGGCGTTTTGTGTAAACCGACCTTCTGGGCTCTGTGTCTGGCATTCAGTTTATTCTTCTTTGTCATCTGCGGGTTTAATACCTGGATATCAACCTTCCTGCATGAAAAATTTGAAATGAATCTTGCAAATGCCGGTCTGTCCTCCATGGCCTACCATATGATCGCTGCTGCCATAGGGGTGCTTCTAGGCGGAAAGATTTCCGATGTTCTGGCCCTGAAGTTCCCCAAAATCAGGATTAAGGTCGCGTATGTCGGTTTGTTTTTCGCGGCACCTTTTATTTATGTGATGGGCTCAACTGATACCCCCTGGATCTGTTTTGCCGCGCTGGCTTGTTTCGGATTTTTCCGCGGTGTGTATGATTCCAACGTCTATGCTTCGCTTTTTGATGTGATAGAACCTAAATATCGTGCATCGGCCACGGGCCTGATGCTGACCTTCGTGTTTTTTATCGGTGCATTCGCTCCCGTTGTGCTGGGGTGGGCTAAAGATACAGTCGGGCTTACAAAGGCAATGTCTTATCTTTCTCTAGGCTATGTGCTTGGCGGTATAATTCTGGTGATCGCCTCGCTGACCACGTTACATGATGATTTTTATGATGAAAGCCTGGAGCCTGAACCGGTAACGGAGTAAGCTGATTGAGCGGAGCGAAACTACATGATGCCAGTCAGATGCAGAGGGTCTGCGGCAGTGCTTAAGATGGTTTATCAGCAGAAAGAGTGCGGGAAACGTGCCTGCCGGGTGAATACCGGATCCCGCCGGGAAATTGAGCAATGAAAAAAGATGTTAAGATAATAGGACTCGGATACTGCGGCATGGATTACCTGTGTGTCGTTCCCCGTATTCCTTTTGACGACAAAGTTGAAATTATTGAGAGCCTTGTACAGGGTGGCGGACCTTCCGCTACGGCTGTGGTGGCGGCTTCCCGTCTCGGGGCGGACACCGCGTTTTACGGTTCGATAGGCGATGATGGGCGAGGCAAGCAGATCATTGATGCTTTTAAGTCCGAGGATGTTGATGCCGCCGGTTTGAAAATCCGCAGAAACGCTGAATCTCCCGCAGCCTACTGCTGGATAGATCAAGCCAGTGGAAAGCGCAGTATTGCCTGGACACATGGAGATGCCGCCCCGCTTAAACCGGAGGATATAAACTCTGAACTGCTGGGTAATGCGGATGTTCTGCATCTTGACGGGCACCAGACAGAAGCTGCCATAGCCGCGGCAAAAGAGGCACGCAGTCAAGGAGTGCTGGTTTCTCTTGATGCTGGCACCCTTCTTCCGGGAATCGAAGAGCTGATGGAACTGTCGGACATAGTGATTGCCTCGGAAAAGTTTGCGCAGGCGTTTACAGATTTCGGACGAGAGACGGATTCGATAAGAAAGTTGTTTTTCGGGGCGCGTAAATTTGCTGGCGTTACTTCGGGAAAAAATGGTTCCCTCGGTTTTGACGGTGTGAATATTATGCGATGCCCGCTGCATGAGGTGAAAGAAGTTGTTGATACCACAGGAGCAGGCGATGTTTATCACGGTGCTTTTGCTGTAGGTGCGGCGCGTGGTATGTCCTGGGAGCAGTGCATGCGTTTTGCGACAGTTGTGGCCGCCCTGAAATGTACAGCTTTGGGCGGACGTACGGCAATACCGGATTTTTGAAACAGCTGAAAAACTGATGTAACAGAATCATTAACCAAGAACAGCCGTCGCCGCTTTTCGAGCTATGCCGAACATGATGGCCGTCAAGAAAGAACGAAATTGTTGCTATAAAAATTTTTAGTAAAAGAAAGAGGTGAATAATGAGTAAATATTGTAAAGGATATAAACCGCAGAACGGTTTTACAAAAATCTCGTCTATCGGTGACGGGGATCTGAAACTAACGGAATTCGGTATTATTTCGCTGAATAAAGGGCAGGACTTCAGTGCTGAAAACGGCGATTTTGAAGTGGCACTGATCATTCTGGGAGGCAAGTGCTCTATCTCAGGTGAAGGCTTCAGTTTTTCCGCTATCGGAGAGCGAAAGGATGTCTTTTCCGGCAAACCCTATACCGTGTACCTGCCTGTAAATACCGCTTATACAATCTCAGCGGATACCGATGTCGAAATCGCCTGGACGGCGTCGCCTTCTTCTTACAGGACTGATGCTTACGTGATTACGCCTGAACAGGTGAAAGAAGCGCATATCGGTAAAGACACTTATCAGCGTGATGCCTATCTGATGCTGACAGATGATTATCCGGCGGATCATTTCTTCATAGGAGAAGCGTTTGTCCCGTCCGGCAACCACGCCAGCTATCCTCCGCATCGTCACGATGCCGACAATCTGCCTGAAGAGGTGGATATGGAGGAGATCTACTTCTTCCGTTTTAAACCGCAGCAGGGTTACGGCATCCAGAAAATCTATACTGAGGACCGTTCCATTGATTTCACCTGTACCGTCGAGGAGAATGATACTACCCTGATACCGAAAGGTTATCATCCGGTAATCAATGCTCCGGGCTACACCATGTATTACCTGTGGATTATGACAGGTTCAAAACACCGTAAATTCATCAATGTTATTGACCCCGCACACAAATGGATTCTGGATCAATGAAAAAGGACTGCCTGCTAGGTATAGATTTCGGCACCGGGGGCTGCAAAGTTACGGTGGTCGATTCAGCCGGTAACGTGATAGAAAGCGTTTCGGGTGAATACACGACCGCCCATCCCCGTCCGGCGTGGGCGGAGCAGAATCCGGCCGACTGGTACCGGGTGATGTGTTCTGTCCTCAGAGGGCTGTCGTCACGCGACCGCGTTGCCGCTGTTTCGCTGGACAGCTATACACATGGAGCGGTTCTGCTGGACAGTCAAATGCGTGTGGTTCGCCCCACGATAATATGGACAGACCAGCGCAGCGTTAAGGAATGTGAGTTTCTGAAGAAAGACGGCCGCAATGACCTGATTTTTGAAACCGCATATCAGATGCCCGCTCCGACCTGGACTCTTCCCCAGCTGATGTGGCTGAAAAACAATGAACCGGAGTCCATCGGACGTACAGATCATATCCTTTTTGTGAAGGATTATGTCCGTTACCTGATGACAGGTGAAGCAGCCTGCGATTTTATAGAGGCCCAGGGTTCGCTTCTCTGGGATATGCAGAAATCGCGCTGGTCTGAGGACCTGTGTGACCTGGCCGGTGTAGGCACGGATAAACTTCCGGATATTGTCAAGCCGACGGATCCTGCAGGTTATATCACCCCGCAGGCCGCAGCTGATACCGGTCTTGCCGAAGGATTGCCTGTGATAACGGGTACCAGTGATTCAGCTGTTGAGGATTATGCTGCCGGGGCAATAGAGCCCGGCCAGTGCATACTGAAACTGGCAACAGCCGGGAATGTTAATGTGATGACTGCGGAAGCTCATCCGCATCCTGACACCCTGACCTACTCGCATGTGGTTCCGGGTATGTGGTACACCGTTACGGCAACCAATTCCGCGGCTGTGTGTCAACGTTGGCAGCGCGATACTCTGTGTGCCCCCGGAACGGGTTACGATCAGCTGGATGAAGCCGCATCTGCTTCAGCTCCCGGAAGCAACGGTGTGTTTTTCCATCCCTATCTGCAGGGGGAACGTTCGCCTTACTGGGATTCAGACCTGCGCGGCAGTTTTACAGGACTCAGCCTGTCCACAACGCGCGGCGATATGTCCAGAGCGTTGCTGGAAGGTGTGGCTTTTTCCCTGCGCGACTGTTATCGAACGATTGAAAGCATGGGGCTGGATGTCCATGAATTTCTGTTGATAGGCGGAGGAGCTAAAAGCGCTCTCTGGAGCAGTATTGTCTGCAATGTCTTCAACAAGCCGGTTAAGTGTCCCGCTTGCTGCGATGCATCTTTCGGAAGTGCGCTTGTCGCCGGGGTCGGCGTAGGTATGTTTGAAAATGAACGCTCCGCTGTACGCCGGTGTCTGCGTTATGACCGTGAACTGCAGCCGGATCCCGAACTGGCCAGTTTTTACGCGGAGCAGTTCGGACACTACCGGGCAATACATGATGCAATGGAGGGATGTTACCGGAGAATAAATACTTTAGCGCGCTAATGCGCAAACACAGGAGTTGAAGTGTAGTAGTCGCTTTATAAGCGACATCTTATCGGTGTTTTGTGCCGCTTACAAAGCGGCTACTACATTGCTTCGCTATGTTGCGCTATTGCGAGGTGCGGTTGTTGCAATTAAAAACCGCTTGAGAACACAAATTTAAACAACAACTAACAACGTAAGCGTTCAGACAACGCTTCAAAATAAGGTGAAAGACATGAGTACCGCAAGGAATTACATGCATGAAATGATTCGCAGCGAGCTGACATGGGTCGTAGGCGAGGAGTACGTGCAAAGCAATGATGCCGATAATCTCGGCCATTCGATTGATTATTACTGGATACCTGAAGTCTGGCACGACAGAGGAGAGGAAACCTCCAAACCGGATTTCGTTGTGTATCCCTCAACGTCAAAAGAGGTGGCTGAGGTACTGAAGATAGCCAATACCCATAACATTCCCGTGACTCCCTGGGGTGGAGGATCAGGCTCCCAGGGCGGAGCCCTGCCGGTTTACGGCGGAATTATTCTTGATATGAAACGCATGAATAAGGTTATCGATATTGATCCCGTTTCCATGACGGCGACGGTTGAAACCGGCATTAACATGCAGCATTTTGAGTGGGAGGTTGAAAAGTCCGGGTACAGCACTATGCATTTTCCCGCATCGATCGCCTGCGCCACCCTGGGCGGTTTTATCGCCCACCGCGGAACCGGCGTTCTGAGCACGAAATACGGTAAGATCGAGGATATGATTCTTTCTCTTGAAGTTGTCACTCCTCAGGGCGAGATTATCAACACCCTGCCTGTGCCGCGTCATGCTTCCGGACCTTCGCTGAGTGAACTCTATCTCGGCAGTGAAGGGACACTAGGTGTGGTGACAAAAGCCACCATGAAAATTCATCCTGTACCGGAGTCACGCAAATTCCACGCTTTTCTCTTCAAAACCATGCACGAGGCCATGATTGTCGGTTCAAAAATCATGACCAGTCGTTTGCGTCCCTGTGTGATACGTCTTTACGATGAACCGGAAACAGCCAGACTTATCAAGCGTGTCCTGGAGATAGACAGAGAAGGCGCTTATCTGGTATTCGGTTTTGACGGACCGGAAAAGCTGGTTGACATCCAGATGGAAGAGGCCTGTGCAATCTGCCGTCAGCAGGAACACGAGGATCTCGGAACTGAGATGGGGCAGATTTGGTGGGAGAATCGCTACAAGTTCTTTTATCCGCCTTATATGTTCCAGATGCCGCAGGCATTCGGAACTCTGGATACGGTGGCGACCTTTTCAAACATCGAGAATGTTTACTGGGCCATGAAGAAAACGGTAAATGAGAATTTCCCCCAGGCGGCTTTTATCGGTCATTTTTCGCATTGGTATGACTGGGGCTGTATGCTCTATGCCCGTTTTATCATTGAGGAACCGCCACAGGATCCTCTGGAAGCTGTGGCGCTCTACAATAAAATATGGGATATGGCTATCCGTGCGGCCATCAGGGAAGGCGGCGTGATAAATGAGCATCACGGTGTCGGTTTAAAACTGGGACGTATCATGAAGGATCTTTACGGACCGGCTTTCAAGGTGCTTGAAGCCGTTAAGAAAGAGCTTGATCCGAACAACATTATGAATCCCGGAAAAATGGGCTTTAAAGGAAAGGGTGCCTGAAATGTATATAGATGAATTTAACGAGGTAATTGAAAACTGCCGGTTCTGTCTGATGTGCCGGCATCTGGATCCCGTCGGCAACGTGAGCTTTCGTGAGGCTGATACCCCGCGCGGCAGAGCACTGATTGCTGACTCCATACGGATGGACCCGGGTCGGCTTGAAAACAGCGACTACATAGAAACCATGTACAGAAGCGCACTCAGCGGTGCGAACCGGACACATTGCGTAAGCAGCTATGATGAAATCGGCCTTGTTCTTGCCCTGCGTCGTGACATTGTCGAAGCCGGGTTTGCTCCTGAAAATGTGAAGGCACTTGCTGAGCAGCTCAGTTCCGTCAGTTTTAAGGTTTCCGGTCAGGCTGAGTTTCTCTATTTCGGAGAGAAGCCCGAGCTTTATCCTGATTGCGTTTCAATAACGGGCGGTGATCCGGGCAAGGCCCTCGAGGTCCTGGGATTTTATAAGGAATCCCGGAAGGTTCTGAGCGGTTTTAAGAAAGCCGTTGACAAAGCTGGCTGTAAGACACTGGTGGTTGCGGAACCCTCCGCGTATCATTTTTTGTCCGGCAGGCTGGATGGTGTCAAGGTGCTTCACAGTTCTGAATATCTTCTTCAGAATGCCAAGGCTTCCGGCAAGGCAGGCGAAGCAGTTTATCTGGAAAGTGATTTTCTGAAAAACTACTGCGAAAATTCGGACAGCTCGAAAGAACTCCTTACAAAATGCGGATGGAAACTGCTGTCCTTCGGCCCTAACAGCGAAGAGTCATGTGCTGCCGGAGAAGGCGCTGTGGTTTTTGATGAACTGAACCCGGATGTCTGCCGCCGGCTTTGCCGCCGTGTTGTTGAACTGGCCGGAGATTCAGAAAAGAAACCGTTTATCACAGCATCCGGTTATGTTAAGCGGGTATTCAGCAAGTATGAACCCGATATTACTGTTCTGACTGTCGAAGATGTAATGACTAACCCAGCTTAGACAAAAGCTATCTTTGTAGGCCCGGCGGCGTCCCGCCATAGTTCCGCTTGCGGGACGACGGCGGGTGCCCTCACCGAGCGTTGGGTGCGCCGGGTGGGGCACCCGGCCTACAGCAAGCGTTGAGTGCGCCGGGTGGGGCACCCGGCCTACAGCAAGCGTTGGGTGCCCCACCCGCCGCACCCAAC
>JAWOEI010000034.1:0-8908 GCA_046482825.1 Kiritimatiellia bacterium | reverse complement strand
TCTGTTCCCGTTCTTGGATACAGCCATTATTCCAGTGTGCGGCCTGTGGTGGAGCGTCATACGCATCCCGGTTGTGTTGAAATATCTCTGTGTGTGCGAGGATCGTTGACTTTCGAGTGTGAAGATCAGGAATATACTTTAATGCCGAGTGAGATGCTCGTTGTGCAGCCATCCACCCATCACAGGTTGATTACCAACCCCAAAGGAATGATACTTTACTGGCTGTTTTTCCGATTGGAACTTGATAAAGACACACTTTTAAAACTGCCTAAGGCTGAATCAGTTCTGTTGAGACGCAAATTGACATCGGTTCCGCTTCAAGTATTCAGCACTTCCCCGCAGATGCAGAATTCTTTCAATCATCTGTTCAGTGTTTATGATGAAACGAAGTCGGGATCGTTCAGAACTCTGATTATGCGCACGTCTGTGCTGGCCCTGCTTCTGGCAACCATTGAATCTTCCAGAAATGTGGAGGGACGTCCTAAATATGACGGGATGCTTGAGGCAATTGAACGGATCAAAATCAATCCGGAGATCGATTACAATCTCGATGAACTTGCCCGGGATGTTTCTCTCTCCCGATCTCTATTCAACACGCGCTTTAAACAGCTGACCGGGTTTCCCCCGTATGCTTTCATTCTGTCCTGCAAAATGCAGAAGGCTAAACAGCTTCTGAGCCGGGATGATATATCGGTTACGGATGTCGCCTATGAACTGGGTTTTTCATCATCCCAGCATTTTGCCATGCACTTTAAACGTGAGTTCGGTATGACACCTTCCGAGTGGAAAAAAGTTTAACAAAAAAACGCCGGTTCTGTGTGTCATAGCACATAACCGGCGGTTGAAAGAATCAGAGGCGGGGAAAATTAAAGATCATCCGGCACTTCAATGCGTATAGTGCGCCCCTTGACCTCTTTGAGCTCATTTGGTGAGCGTTCGAGATCGCTACCGTGCAACGTGCCCTGGTCAGAGAAAAAGGGAACCTCAAAGGTCATGCCGCAGGCAGGGCATTCCGCAGATGATCCGGCCATATCCGTGGGGGCTTCTATTTCCTGATGACAGTTTTTACAGAAAAACGAAATCATCCTTTTCGGAGTTGTTTCTTTTGCTGAGTCAACACCCAGTGCGGCCAAATCTATGCGTATAGTCTGATGCTTGCTAGGATCAAAATTTTCCGCAGGGCTTTCCGCGAAAGAGGATTGATCATCATCCTTCTCAGTCCTGCTTGCAGAATATTCAGGTGCTGCCGGTGTTTTCTCCGCCGGGGTATCGTCGGCAGGTGCTTCCGGGACAGGAGATTTTTCAAATTCTTCCTTTTCGGGTAAAGGTTCGCCATGCATTGTGCCTGGTTCAGATTTTTCCGGAATGATAATGGGGGTGTTGCACGCGGGACATTCAGACTCCACTCCGACCGCCGCTTTCGGTGCTTCAATTTCCTGTCCGCAGTTTTTGCATCTGAAAGATACGGCTTCTGAAAAATCGTCGTATATTTCGGGGTCTTTCTCCTCTTTCGGCAAATAAATTATTGTGTTTTCGGGTCGGGGGGCTATTGCGTCTTTCGCTTTCTTCAGAGCTCTGACACGAAGCGAGTCATGTTCAGCAATGAGAATTTTTTCTCCTGTTTGAGGATTTCTCATTGTGCGTTCTTTACGCCTGATTACATCCAGTTTGCAAAGTCCGGGTATTGTGAAACCGTTCGAAGCTGTTTCCCTGTATGCTATGAATTGCAGCTGATCCAGTATGAATCGTGCTTTTTTCTGCGTTATACCTACGGTGAAAGCGATTTCTCTAACCAGATCCTGCTTTGTATAGCTTTTCTTTTCCATGTGTATAGTTCCTGTTTTTTTGTTCTGTATCCATTATGCAGAAAACATGCCATAAATCAAGGGCGTATTTGTTTGAAATTGGCATTGAAAATGCGTAAAATAGGTCGATATATTATTTAAAGAGAGTAAAAATTTTATTAATTACAAAAGTATATAGGATATTATTATGGCTGCAAAATTCTGGTTCGGTAAAAAAAATAATTTAAATGAGTCCGCCGCCGCAGAAAATGATGCGGGCGGAGGTGCTGTTGTTATGACCGATGAGGTTTTCCCCGTCAGTATGGACGATAGCGATGAGTCAGACAAAGTTTCAATAAAATCCTCGGGTGTTGTGTTGAACAGAGTTAAGCGAAATGTTGAAACAGCAGAGGGTGATGTCGCGAATTCTCAGGAAAAGCCGCATAATCAAAGTGTGCATGAAGAATCTGAGGATGCGTTTAAAAAGAGAGAAGCGGATCGCCCCGTTATGGATAAGAAGGAGGGATCTGTGAACACTGTGGGAAATAATGCCAGACCGGAATCCGCCACCGTTTCCATTCCGGGAGTTGTGGACGGAGCGAAGCCGGGAGGACGTCCGGTTATGACTCCGGTAAGAAAGGCTCCTGATACGGCGCCGATCAAATTGAAAAGTTTATCCGAAACGCAGAGGCATATGGCTGAAGCTGCTGAACGCAACAGACCGACATCCGCACTGAAGGTCGTTAATAAAAATCCTGTTCAGGGAGTGAAGAAGGATGGTCAGCCGAAATTCGGTCTGCATGTGAACAAAAGGTCTGAAACTGAAAAACCTGTTGCTGCTGTTTCCGGAAATGAAATGAAGTCCGTATCATCGGCTCCTGCTGATTATGTCAAGCCCAAGAGCGATCAGCGTGTGCTGTATTATCAGCTGATGAACGGCTTGTATGATGCGGTTCTGGTGCTTGATGATGACGGTCATGTGGTTGACTGCAATGAGCGTGTAAAAAAGGTTCTCGGTTATACACGTGAGGAAGCCTGGGATCTCCCTGTCAATCATGTGATAAAAGGCATGAACGCACAGATGTTCGCCCACCTCAAAAAAAATCTGGAGGAAAATCATAATGTTCTTATTACTGCACGCTGTGTCAGGAGCGATGGTGATTCTTTCAAAGGAGAAATCGGCGTCAGCACTCTTTCTTTGACCCATGCGTACAATGTTGTTTTCACCATCCGTAATGTTGACCAGAGAAGAAATACAATGGCGGAACTTCGTAAAGCTGCTTCGGCCTTTGATATATCGCTAGCATCGTCTTTTGCATGCAACCCGGAAGGATACTTTACAAATGTCAATAAGACTCTGATGGATTCATTCGGGATTCCGAATGCAACAGAGGCTTTGAAAGTCCGCTTTGTGGATGTTCTGCCGGATGCAGCCCGCTTTTTTGCCAAAGCGCTTAACGGTGAAACCATCAGGGATCAAATCAACGTTACCGATGCTGATGGGCAGACCGTCAGGATTGAAATAGCTTTTGCTCCCATCAAAAACGGCAATGATGTAACAGGTGTGGCTGGATCTGTGCTGCCTGTGTAAACCGTGGGTGAAGTTTTTCTGTAATCGGCTGTAGGTTAATTAAATGCAGGGGCCTGGAAAGGCCCCTTTTTTTTTGTTTTGCGCTCTTCTTGATTGACAAATACATGCGTTAAACGAGAAAATGTCTTTTCAGTCTGTTCCCGCTTCTCAGCGATAGATGAGCCTGTGGCCGGTTTTTGTTTGCGGGCAGGGGGGGGATAAAGGTCTGTTTTTAAAATACGGAGAGTTTTAAATGTTCAGTAAAGTTGATTGTTTTTTAAAAGATAATGGTCTGGATATCAATGCTGTTGACCGTGAGAAGCTTTTATCGGAATTTAAAAATGAAATGTCTGCCGGCCTGAAAAACGGGGATTCCTCACTGGCTATGATACCTTCATTCATTTCCATAGACAAAGATATCAGAACTGATATGCCTGTGGTAGTGCTTGATGCAGGGGGAACAAATCTGCGGACTGCTGTGCTTGAAATGAAAGAGAACGGTGATGTTGAGAAGAGCGGTTTTGCCAAATGCCCCATGCCTGGAACCAGGGAGGAACTGACGAATGATGAGTTTTTCACGGCGTTCGCGGATTTTCTTGAGCCTAACCTGAGTACATCAAATGATACAATCGGGTTCTGTTTTTCCTATCCGGCGGAAATTACTCCCCAGTGCGATGCCATTCTGAAATGCTGGAGCAAACAGATTAAAGCTCCGGGGGTTGTCGGTCAGAGGATAGGTGCCGGGCTGTGTGACCAGTTGGAAAAACGCGGTTATACCCGTCGTTTTGTCATATTAAATGATACAGTTGCCACATTGTTGGCCGGTAAAAGTAGCGGAGTGTCGCATCATTACTCCGCTTATGTGGGTTTAATTCTAGGAACAGGCACCAATACGGCCTATGTGGAGAAAAACCATAACATTGTGAAAAGACCGGATCTGGATCCTGACGGATCCATGGTTATCAATATAGAGTCTGGCGGTTTTAATAAAATTGAACAGTCCCGCTTTGATAAACTTCTGGATCAACGAATGATTGATCCCGGCGCATATACTTTTGAAAAAATGCTCTCCGGAGCTTATCTGGGTCAGCTTTGTACCGTTGTTTTAATTGAAGCGGCAAAAGCCGGTTTCTTTTCCGGAAGCGCAGCGGACAGTATTCTGAGCCGGGATGGAAACGGTGAAAAATGGCAGCCTTTTTCCAATAAATCAGTTGATGATTTCTGCGGCGGTAAACCTGCAGAAGACAATCCTTTCCTGGATACTGCATTTAATTGTGATGACAGAGAGATAGTGAAAAAACTCTGTACGCCTGTTTACGAAAGAGCTGCTGTTCTGACCGCTGTGAATATAGCTTCCGCTATTATTAAAACAGGTTCCGGTTCTGATCCTTCAGCTCCTGTATGCGTTAATGTGGATGGCTCCTCCTATTATCTTACCATTACAGCTGATTTTAAAAACCGGGTCCGGACTGAGCTGAAAGAACTTCTCGCAAAACGTAATCTGCACTATGAGCTGATTAAAGTGGAGGATTCCCCGATAATCGGGGCTGCGGTTGCAGGTTTGATGGTATGATCAGTTTTGCACAGAGATTTGTTTTCAATGCGTTGCTGCTGAGTTTAACTGTTTTTCTCCGGTTGGATACACTCGCTGAACAGGTTTCTGTTGAGTCCATGCTGGACAGTAAAACAACCTGGAACTTTTCGTCTGAAGACTTTGTTTCCGCTTTTTCCGAATTGAATTTTGTTTTTCTGAATAACGGAAAAACGGCAAAGTCAACTTCTCAGAAAATATCTTTCATGGGGTTCAGGGTTTGGGAGTCGCGTTTCATCTTCAGTCGGAATCAGCTTTCCCGTATTGAGCTTTCCATATATAACAAGGGTGATGCCGGAAAACTGACGAAAGAAGCGTTCCTGAAAAAGATAAAACAGCTTTGTCAGCATTTTCAATCGCTGACCGGTTCTCGAGGTATAACAGGCAAGGTTTCTAAAAAACGTGCGAATTATTACATAAATCGACGTATCTGGAAATACAGAGACACCTCTGTTCTGATAGAGTGGGGCTTTGTAAAAGATCATCGATCCAATCGTAAAGCCCGGCCTTTCAGGGCTGAATTTATAAAGGCGATTCTGACTCCATTGAACACAGGGTCAATTTCAGGGAGGAATACCGGCCATCCTGACTGGGCCAAGCGTGTGAGCGGTCGTATTCTGAAAAATAATGTGGAAAAGAACAGCTCCGGTGACATCTGTGTGACCGGGATACCAATGGTGGATCAGGGGCAGAAGGGGTATTGTGCCGCTGCCTCGGCTGAGCGTGTGCTGCGGTATTATGGTTGGCAGGGTGACCAGCATGAGATTGCTCAGTTGTCCGATACAGCGGCTGGCGGAGGCACTTCGCTTGAAGGAATGGTTGAGGCTGTGGCTGTTGTCGGTAAACGCTATCAGTTGACCGATAAAACCCTGTTTGATCCCGGTGACAGCCGCAGTTTTGAAAAAAGTGAATTTTTTAAGATGATAGAACTCTATAATCGTGAGGCGAAGGCTTCTGATACGGATGAAATAGATTATATGAATTTTTGCGATGTTCTTCCCGATAATGTACAGATGATCAACACCATGAATATTTTCAATGCGATGGATGCGGATATATTGAAAAGAGCCAGGCTCCGGCAGAAACAGGATTTCAACAGGTTTCAGCAGGATATTCTTAATTATGTCACGCAGGGAGTGCCTCTCTTCTGGGCCTGTATTGTCGGTAAATATCCCGAGACTCCTGATATAGGACGAAAAGGCGCTTTCGGCCATATTCGGCTGATTATCGGGATGAACGAGAGAAAAAAAGAGGTGATCTATTCCGATTCATGGGGGGCTGGGCATGTCCTTAAGCGTATGCCTGTTGAAGATGCCTGGGCCATGACATTCGGATTGACAGTGCTGAAACCGCGTGATGTGCGGTGATACGGGATTGATAATAACCTGCATCCATAGTGCAGAAACCGTTTTTTGGCGGAAAATTTTGGAGAAAAATACATGAACGACGATAAAGTAACAATGTCTGATTTTGAAAATCTGCTAGATCAGCAGTTGAGTGGTTACCGTGGCGGTTTTGATCCGGGTGAACAGGTTCAGGGTGTTGTGATTGAAATCACCTCGGAATTTGTTGTTCTGGATGTCAATGCCAAACGGGAAGCTATGATTTCCATAGATGAAATGATGCGTGATGACGGAACCCTGCGTGTGGAAACAGGGGATACGGTTGATGCATTTTTTTCGGGAATGAGCAATGGTGCTTTTCTCTTTACCAGCAGAATAAGCTCCCGCTCAGCTGTGGATAGAACTCTGATAGATGCGTATGATCGCCGTATGCCGGTGGAGGGAAAAGTGGAAAAGGAAATTAACGGCGGCTATGAAGTCCGTCTGAACGGACAGCGTGCATTCTGTCCGTATTCCCAGATAAACCTTTACCGGCAGGATGACGCTGTATATGTTGGTAAGACTTTCATGTTTATGATTGCGGAGTATGACCAGGATGACAGAGGAACCAATGTTATTGTAAGTCGCCGTCTGCTCATGGAAAGGGAGCGCGAAGCACAGAGAGAAGAGTTGATCGAGGATCTTTATGAGGGAATGATAGCTCCCGGAACTGTTACCCGTATAATGGATTTTGGTGTTTTTGTTGATCTCGGCGGAGCCGAGGGACTTATTCCTTTGAGGGAACTCTCCTGGAAACGTGATGCAGAAGCTGAGGAAATTGTCAAGCCGGGCGATAAGGTCGATGTGGAAATCAGATCGCTTGATTGGGATGCCAACCGGATTTCGCTGAGTCTGCGCGGTGCTCAGGGGGATCCATGGGAAAAAACCATAGCAAAATACCCGTCAGGATCCTTCTGCACAGGCACCGTCACCCGGGTGGAGCGTTATGGTGCTTTTGCGGAAATTGAGCCCGGTGTGGAAGGGCTTGTTCCTGTAAGCAGACTCGGTAACGGACGCCGTCTTATGTCTGCCCGTGAAGTGGTGAGTGAAGGTCAGAAACTTGACCTGCAGGTGGGAGAGATAGATAGCGATCGCCGTCGGATAAGCCTTTATCCTGTAGATTTGCGGATAAGGGATCTGGCACCCGGAGAGCTTACTGGCGGCATGAAAGTTGAAGGGATAGTCGAGTCTGTACAGAATTTCGGCGTTTTTATACGTCTTTCAGAAGAAAAAACCGGATTGCTGCATATCAGTGAGACCGGTATTCCCAGGGGGGGGAACTCTCTTGCCAAAATGGAGAAGATGTTTCCGTTGTCTGAAAAAATTGAGCTTGTTGTCAAGTCCGTTGACGGTGATCGCATTTCACTGACAACCCCGTCAAAGTGGGATGCGCAGGGATCCGAAGATGGTGCGGTGAAACTGTCAGACTGGAAAAAGTCTAATCACAGCCATTCGCTGGGTTCTCTCGGCAACGCTTTCGAGGGGCTTGATCTGTAGGATAGTATGCCGCGTGGTGTTTTGCACCGGATGTGTTTCAGGAAGCTGATTTGTCCAGGGCTTTTCCAGAAACCGTCTATAAGTTTTCGTGCTATGCTGACTTCAGATGGAAGGCGTGGCAAGCTGGATTTTGTAAACCATCCCGCTTCAGCGATTTCATCTCCGTCAGGATGGATTTCTCCGCTGTCATATTCCGCATAGAATCCTGTCATGAGATTGTTTGGGAAAGGCCACTGCTGACTGTTTGCGTATCGGATATTGCTGACGTTTATATTGACCTCTTCTTTCATTCTGATTGTATTTTTTTAACTTCAGCGCGGATAGTTTCCGTCAGTTTACGGACATCGGTTCTGATCAGCCGGTCGAGAATTATTTCCCATCTATAGGCCAGGTTGCCTCTTTCGTCTTTCGGAAAATCACTGAAGAGTCTGTCAAAACCCCGTTTACGTCTGAGGTATTCCTCCTGTGTCCATTTAAATTTCCATTCAAACGCTTCGAGGAATGTGTTTATAAATTTACCAGGCAGTGTGACTTTCTTTGCGTGGTGCATTATGAATTCGGCATAGGCATGAGCATTATCATAGCATGAGTTCCGGTAGTTGCGGAAGGTTCCTGTATGATCGGAAACCGTAAGACCTATCGGCAATCCGGTTTCTTCACTGACCTGAATTATCTCGTCACCGTCATCGAACATGGGTCTGCCGTTTTGATCGGCACGCGCGACAATAAGGTTTATAGCGGCGGCCCGTCCGAGCAGATCGGCCAGCGGAATAAAGAAAAACTGGTTTTTATATGCATTGTCGCTGATTTTATCTGAGGCAATTCCGTTTACATAGTCACGCTCAAAATAGATAACCCATATACGTGTGCCGTGGTAACGCTGCTGTCTTCCATAGTAGGTTTCACGTATATGACCGGTAACAAACTTTTTCGGCAGGTTCATCCCAAGAAAGTCACTCAAATTTCCTATAATCAATCTGGATTAATTATTTGCAATCTGACATCATATACCACAGCAGGAACTCTTATCTGTGACTTGACTGGATATTCAGGAAATTTTAGGGCAGATGCTTTCATATCCAGA